>JBDUAO010000066.1:0-13918 GCA_040004595.1 Candidatus Dormiibacterota bacterium
CGCGCCTCCTCCGAGCGAATGTCCTCCTGCAGCCACAGCGCCTTGGCGCCGATGGCGACCGCCTGTCGCGCAATCTCAGGCGCATCGGCGGCGGGCCTGAACACGTCGACCAGGTCGATCCTCTCCGTCACGTCCCCGAGCGAGCGGTAGACGCGCTCCCCAAAGAGCTCGTCGGCAAAAGGGTTGATGGGGATGATGCGAAAGCCCCGCCGCTGCAGTCCCTCAGGCACCGACCCGCCCGCCTTGCGCGGATCACGCGACGCCCCGACGACCGCGATCGTCCTGGCGCTGGCGAGCACCTCGGACGGCGGCCGCACGGCCATTACGACCCCGAGACTGCGGTCAGCTTGATGACGGGAATCTGGCGGTCCGTCTTCTTGGGGTATTCGCCGTACTGCGGCGCGACCGCCGCGACGCGGCTGTACGCCTCGTCGCGCTCAGCTCCGCGCAGCGACTCCGCGTGCACCTTCATCTTCTGCTTGCCCACCTCGAGCCAGATGTCGTCGGGGTGCGCGATCATGTTGTTCAGCCATGCGGGGTGAGTCTTCGACCCTCCCTTCGAGGCGACGATGAGCCAGGAGCCGTCGCCCTCCTGGAACCCACCCAACGCCACGATCCGCTCGGCCCCGGACTTCGCGCCTTTGGTGGTGAGCAGGATTAAAGGGAAAGGCATCATCCGGCTCATCCTGTCCGTGCCGCCGCTCTTTCGATAGGAGCCGATCTGCATCTTGGCGAGCGGCCCGAGCACCTTCTGCAGCAGCTTGCCGCCCGGCATGTCGGTGCCGCGCGTTCCGTTGGCCGGCTTCTCGATCGGTGCTGCCATCATGCCGCCTGAATCTGGGCAGCCTTGGCCTCGGCCGGTTGCTCGAGCGCGAACTCAAGCACCTCTTCCACACGGCTGGCCAGGTGGAACGTCATCGCCTTGCGCACGCTCTCGGGCACGTCGTCCAGGTCCTTTTCATTGCGCTTCGGCAGGATGACCTCGGTCAGGCCCATGCGGTGAGCCGCCAGCACCTTCTGCTTGACGCCGCCGATCGGCAGCACCAAACCCTGCAGGGTGACCTCTCCTGTCATGCCGACCGTGCTGCGTACCGGCCGTCCGGTCAGCAGGCTCACGATCGCTGTGGTCATCGTCACGCCGGCCGACGGTCCGTCCTTGGGCACCGCGCCCTCCGGCACGTGGATGTGGAACGCCCTGTCAGCAGCGTCGGCCGCAATCTTCAGCTCGGCGGTGTGCGATCGCACGAATGACAGCGCGATCATCGCCGACTCCTTCATCACGTCTCCGAGCTGGCCGGTGAGCGTCAGGTTGCCCCCACCCTGTCCGTTGCTGCTGGTGGACGTCGCCTCGACGAACAGAACGTCTCCGCCTGTGCCGGTGACGGCGAGGCCCGTGGCCACGCCTGGCACCGCGGTGCGAGCGGCGACCTCGTTGTCGAACCTGGGCTTGCCCAGGAACTCGCGCACGCGCTCAGTTGTGATCTCGACCGGGGGAGTCAGCGCCTTGGTGGCGACCTTCGTCGCGACCTTGCGGGTGATCTTTCCCAGCTCGCGCTCGAGGTTGCGCACGCCGGCTTCGCGAGTGTGGTCGGTGATGACCTTCATCAAGGCCTCATCGGTGACGCTCACCTCGTCGGGGTTCAAACCCGCCTGCTTCACCTGTCGCGTAAGCAGATGGTCGCGGGCGATCGCCACCTTCTCTTCCTCGGTGTAGCCGTCCAGCCGGATGAGCTCCATCCGGTCCAGCAGCGGCGCCGGAATGGTCTCTGACACGTTGGCCGTCGGGATGAACAGAACCTCCGAAAGGTCGAGATCGACCTCGAGGTAGTGGTCGCGGAACGTGTTGTTCTGCGCCGGGTCGAGGACCTCGAGCAGCGCCGACGAAGGGTCGCCCCTCCAGTCGTTGCCGACCTTGTCGATCTCGTCGAGCATGATGACCGGGTTCTTGGTCCCGGCTTCTTTCAGGGCGCGCACGATGCGGCCCGGAAGCGCGCCAACGTAGGTGCGCCGGTGGCCGCGGATGTCAGCCTCGTCGCGGATGCCGCCAAGAGACACGCGCGTGAACTTCCGTCCCAGCGCGCGCGCGACCGACTCGCCGAGCGAGGTCTTGCCCACGCCGGGAGGCCCGACCAGGGTGATGATCGCGCCCGATCCACGCCCGCCGAGCACTTCCATTCCGCGCTCCTTGCGCAGCTTGCGAACGGCGAGGAACTCGATGATGCGGTCCTTGACGTCGCCCAGGCCGGTGTGGTCCTCGTCGAGGATTCGTCGCGCCTCGTCGAGGTCGTAGTTGTCCTCAGACCGCACGTTCCACGGGAGGTCGAGCATCCAGTCGAGGTAGGTGCGGATCCAGCCGTACTCGGGGTTCTGCTCGCTTGTTCGCTCCAGTCGGTCGAGCTCGCGGTTGACCTCGGTCAGCACGTTCTCCGGCATCTCCGCTTTGGCGACGCGCTCGCGGTACGTGGACACGACGTCGGTGCTGCCTTCGTTGAGCTGCTTCTTGATCGCCTCGAGCTGCTGTCGGAGCAGGAACTCGCGCTGGGTCTTCTCCATGCCTTCGCTGACGTCGCTGCGGATCTTCTCCTTGAGCGAGGCGTCGGCGAGGATCTGCTTGGTCCAGCCGATGAGCTTGGTCAGGCGCTCCTCGAGGTCCAGGGTTTCGAGGATCTCGAGCTTCTGCTCCATCGTCAGGTCGGGCGAGTAGCCCGCCAGGTCGGAGAGGTGGCTGGCGGTCTTGGCTGCGCGCAGGAACTGGATGACCTGGGGGACGCCCCTCGACTCGACGAGGTTCTCGAGCATGGCGCGATATTCGCGGCCGAGCTCGATGGCTTTCGCGGAGGGCTCGCCGTCAGGCGCGGGGTCGGCCTTGACCCACAGGGCGCCGCCGATGTCGGCCTGCCCGCTGCCCAGGTGGGCGCGGTACTCGCCGCGGATGATAAAGGCCTCGGCGCCGGTGGGGAGCTCTGCGGACTCACCCAGGCGGGCGACGGTGCCGATCTTGCCGAATTGTCCATCGATGCGGGGCACCAGCAGTATCAGCCGGTTGCCCTGGCGGGCAGCCTCGATCGCTGCCTTCTGGCTGTCGCCGTCGATGGCCAGGGTGACCGACATGTGGGGGAGGACGACCACGTCGTCCATGGGAAGGACTGGGAGCAGTTCGGACTTTGGGTTTTCCATGATTAGGACAATCCTTACCCCGAGAGCTCAATTCCCTAACGCGGCTGAAAAACGGGGCGGCCGACGGTGGGGGACCCCCCTACGAGATGCCAACCGCGGCGCACGCCGACACGAACTGCGATGAGCAAATCTGGTCGGGGGTCCAGAACCCGTCGGCCACCACCGTCGACTCGATGTTGACCTTGGTGACGACCACGGGCGTTAGCAGAACCGCCGGGATGTCGCCCGCGCCGTTGTTGACCGTCTTCCCATTTCCCATCGAGGGGGGCACGGTGATCCCAAATGCCAGGTCGTAGGCGACCTGGGCCGCGGCCTCAGCCTCAGCCTTGGTCGACGAGTAGAGCGTCATGGCCTGCTCGCCGGCGACGATGCGCTGGATTGCGGTCAGCTCGGCGCCCTGCCCCGCCACGGGCGGCCAGGGCCGCACCCTCCCTCTCATCGCCCCGATGGCCGCCCCCGCGAGCACGTCGTTACCCGCCAGCACCCCATCGACCTTGTAATTGAGGCTCGCCAGGGCAACGGCCATCCTGGCCCTGGCGGTGGCGGGCACCCCGCCCGGCGTGTCGTACTGCGCCCCGAGCTTCACCTTGTCCTTGAGGACCGCCAGCGCACTCTCCTTGAAGCTCTTGGTGTTCGGGTCGCTGGGCTCGCCGTTGATCTCGACGACCGTCGGATTCGTCTTGGTGCCCATCGCCGTGAGCAGCGAGGTCGCCAGCAACCCGCCCACCGCCGCGTGGTCGAACGAAACGTAGTAGCTCAGGTCGGGTGCGTTCAGCACCAGGCGGTCGTACGAGACGACCGGGATGTTGGCAGCCTTGGCCTGCGTGACGATCGCCGCGGCCGTGGCATCGTGAAGGGGCTCGAGGACGATCGCGCTCGCGCCGCCGCTGATGGCGGTGGTCGCCTGCGCCTGCTGCTCAGCGTCCGTCTTGGCTGCGCTGTACAGGACGGAGCAGTTGGCGCACACCTGCTGGATGTTGGCCTCGAAGTACGCCTTGACCTTGTTCGACACGGTTGTATCAGGCAGCAGCAACGCGATCCTCTTGCCCGGGGTCACGCCGGTGTCCCCGCCGCACGCCAACATCACGACAGCCGACAGCGCAAGCACCGTCACGAACCTGGCCGGCCGCAGGTTGAACCGGCTCAGGTGCGCGTCACGCTGCCGGAGGCCGCCCCGCGCCGCGACACCGCGTCGATGACGACGGCGGCCAGGAGCACCAGGCCGGTGATGATGTACTGCCACTCAACAGACGAAAGCTGTGGCAGCAAATAGAGACCGTTGTAGATGCCGGCGATGACCAGCCCGCCAAGCACACCGTGCAGCGGCTTGCCTCGACCGCCGAAAAGGCTGGTGCCGCCGATGACCGCCGCGGCGACTGCGTAGAGGACGTACTGCCCGCCCCCGACGTTGTTCGACATCCCGCCGAGCAGCGATGCGTACAGCAGCATCGCGACTCCGGCCGTGAACGAGCAAAGGCCAAAGCCGATCGTGCGAATGAGCGCGACGTTGACGCCCGCCCGGCGCGCCGCCTCGGCGTTGCCGCCGATCGCGTAGACATAGCGACCGAACTTCGTGCGCTGCAGCAGGATGGTCCACGCCCCAAGCACCCCCAGCACGATCGGGATGACCCACGGCACGCCAGCGAGAGTCCCGAGGTTGGCGCGGTTGGTGTTGCAGATGGCCACGACGACGATCGCGACGGCCGCGATCAGACCGATCTTGATGAGGGACAGGCTCGCCGGCGGCGCGACGAGGCCGCTCTTGCGGCGGCGCGAGTCGCTGAGCCAGATCAGCAGGCCAACGGCGATCACCACGACCGCGGCGCCAATCCACGATACGGTCGGGTCGATGATGCCCCACATCAGGTGGTAGATGACCGACAGGTTGTCGCTCTGACCCAGGAGGTTCGGATACCCCGAGAACGGGCCGAGCAGAAGGATATCCAGGAAGATGCCGTTGGCGATGAGGTAACCGGCCAGCGTGACGATGAACGACGGAAGTCGGAGCCGCGTGATCAGCGTGCCTTGAATCAGCCCGAACACAGTGCAGGCGAGAAGGCCGGCGATGATGGCCGGGATCCAGTGCCATTTGGTCGTGGTGGGCTGGACGAGCTGGACCGTGATCGCTGCGCCGATGGCGCCGACGAACCCGACCGACAGGTCGATCTCGCCCAGGACCAATGCGAATCCCTCGGCCATGGCCAGAACCATGAACACGGCCGCCTGCTGAAAAAGGTTGACCAGGTTGCCGGGGGAGAGGAACACATGGTTCGGGCTGATCGCCGTGAACACGAGGACTATCGCCACCATGGCGGCGACGACGGGGAGCACACCGCTTTCGCCGCCCTTGATCCGCGCCGCGTAGGCGCGCACGTACTCACCGAGGGACTGGGCTACAACCTCGGGAGGCAGCTCGGCGCGCGCGGCCTCCGGCGCTGCCGTGAGGTCGGGCGCCTCTTCGGGGGCCATGCCCTTCACGTCAGCTGACCTTGGTCCTTGGGCCACCGATCCCGCCTGTGCCTCCTGTGGTCATGTACTGGACAATGGTCTGCAGATCGAACTTCGAAGTGTCGTCCTGCACGACCAACCGGCCGAGGTAAAGGACCGCGATCCGGTCGGCCACCTCGAAAACGTCGGAGAGGTTGTGCGAGATGACCATCACCGCAAGGCCGCGGTCGCGCAGGCGCTTGATGAGGTCGAGCACCTGTCTCGTCTGCACCACGCCAAGGGCTGCGGTGGGCTCGTCCATGATCACCAGCTTCGAGTTCCACATCACCGCTTTGGCCACGGCGACCGACTGCCGCTGCCCGCCCGAGAGGGACGCCACCGGTTGGCGGATCGACCTCACGGTGGTCACGCGAAGGCTGGCCAGCGTCTCGGCCGCGGCGCGCTCCATGCTGTCCTCGTCGAGCATGCCGTAACGCACGCGCTCGCGGCCCAGGAACATGTTCTGCACGATGTCGAGGTTGTCGGCCAGAGCGAGGTCCTGGTAGACGGTCTCGATGCCCAGCCGGGAAGCGTCGCGCGCGCTGCGAACGTGGACCGGATGACCCTCCCAGAAGACCTGTCCGTGGTCCGGCTGGTAGATGCCCGCGATGCATTTGGTGAGCACGGACTTGCCGGCGCCGTTGTCGCCGCACAGCGCGGTCACCTTGCCGGCTGGGAGGTCGAGGTCGACGTGATACAGCGCCTGGACTGGGCCGAAGTGTTTGTCGAGCTCTCTGATCTTCAGGAGCGGCTCGGTGGTCGCCGAGGCTGGTGCGACGGCGGCCATATCACCCTGCATTATCGCGGACCGCGACGGTAGGGGGCCGCGACGGTAAAAGTGACGCCGCCGCGAGCTGCGGCGGCGTCGTTCATCTAACGGGTTACGAGATGCCGGCTGCAGTGCAGACAGCGGCTCCGGCCTTGCTGCACAGCGTGGCGACATCGACGAACTTGTCCTTGATCACGGTCGATTCCATGTTGGCTTTGTTGACCCAGATCGGGACGAGGAGGGAAGCCGGCTGCTGTGTGCCGGTGACCCCGGACGGAGGGCTGGTGGTGCCGTTGACGAGACCCGACGGAGGCGTGGCCCCCGCGCGGAGCACTGTCGCCAGAGCGACGGCGTCCTGAGCCTCGAGGTAGACGGCCTTGTAGACCGAGCCGCACTGGTAGTCAGTGAGGACGTTGACCATGCCGTCCAGGGTTGCGTCCTGGCCGGTGGTCGGGACGGTCTTGGCCTTGACGTTGCTGTTCTTCAAGACTGTGATGACGGCGTTGCCGAGGCCGTCGTTGGCCTCGATGGTCGCGTTGATCTTGTTGTTCGCCGTGAATGCCTGCTGGAAGATGGTGCCGCCGATGTCGTTCTTCCAGTCCGTGGCAACCTTGGTGCCGACCAGCTTCATGCCGGCGCTGTTGGTCTTGCCGACGGTCTCCAGCGCGACCGAGTCGCCCCAGACGACCGAGTTGTAGCCCTTGGCGAAGTCGACGGCGTTCGGGTCAGAGTTCTGACCGCCGTTGAGTGTGAAGACCTGCGGGCTCTTGACGCCCCATGCGGTGACGCAGTCCATGAAGCCCTGGCCGATGAGCTTGCCCACCTGGACGTTGTCGAAGCTCACGTAGTAGGTGCTGGTTCCAGTGAAGGTGGCGCGGTCGTAGCTGATGACCTTGACGCCTTTGGACGCTGCGAGGGTCTGGATCTGCGAACCGACGTTGCTGTTCAGCGGGTCCATGATCAGGACACTCGCGCCGGCGGTGATGTCAGCCTGCGCGATCTGCAGCTGCTGAGCCTCCACGCCCTGCGCGTTGTCGATCTTGAACTGTGACGACGAGTAGCCGGCGTCCGTGAACGCCTTCGTCAGGTACGGCTGGTCGAATGCGACGTAGCGGGCCGACGAGGTGGTGTCAGGAAGGATCACGCCGACCATTCCTCGCCCGGCCATCACGAGGTCGTGGAGCTTGGGCATGTACGAGAAATCCTGGGTGAACGAGCTGATGCTCAGGTCCGATGGGACCGTCACATTGCTCGGCGAGTTCGTCGCCGTGTTGGTGCCTCCGCAGGCAGTCGCGATGATCGCGATCAAGCTCGCGCTCGCGGTCAATGTCAAACGCTTGAAATCCATGGGCCTCTCCTCAAGGTGTTAGCCAGCTTCCTGTGCCTTCTTCCCGGCTCGTCCGGGGCGAGAGTGCGCCGGCAACAGGTCCACTCAGCAGCCCTGGCGGACACTCCGCCGGGGTGAGCATAGCTCAGGCCGGGTGTTTGTCAAGAGATCGTTATGGCTGGCCGATATCTTGTTCGGACTCTTGACAAACGAGCCGGGGTCGCCATGATTCCCTATCGGGTGAGCGCTACCGCGAGGAGTGGCAAGGGGGATGGGACGCTGGGCTGGTTGCGTGAGCGCATTCGCGAGCGGGTCATCGGGGTGCTGCGCACGCAGGGCCGTACCAGCCAGGCCGACATCGCTCGGGCGACGGGCCTGTCCCGAACCACTGTCTCCAGCCTGGTCGCGGAGTTGAAGGATTCGAGGCTCGTGTTCGAGGTCGACGTCAAGGAGCCCCACCTCCGGGGTGGGCGGCCCGGCGTCCAGCTCGTCCTGCAGGACTCGTCCAGCGCCGTGCTCGGGATCGACTTCGGCCACACACACGTGCTGGTGGCCGTGGCCGATCTCGCGCACAACGTGCTGGCAGAGCGCCGGCGCGAGCTGGATGTGGATCACAACGCGGGCGAGTCCCTTGATGCCGCCGCCCGAATGGCAGCCGAGGTTCTGGACGAAGCCGGCGTCCAGCGCAACCACGTGATCGGCGTCGGCATCGGGATACCGGGACCGGTCGACCGGGCGCGCGGCACGGTCGGGTCGGCGACGATCCTTCCCGGCTGGCTCGGCCTGCGGATCGCCGCCGAGATGGAAAAGCGGTTGGGGTTTCCGGTCGAGATCGAGAACGACGCCAATCTCGGAGCGCTGGCGGAGCTCACGTGGGGCTCGGGCCGGGGCTGCATGAACTTCGCCTACATCAAGGTCGCGACGGGTGTCGGCGCAGGCCTGGTGGTCGATGGCAGCCTGCTCCGCGGAGCTTCTGGAACCGCGGGCGAGCTTGGTCACACCACGCTGGATGAGAGCGGCCTGCTCTGCTACTGCGGGAATCGAGGCTGCCTCGAGACTGTCGCGTCGGGTCCCGCGATCCTTCGCCTCGTGTCTGGCGACGACGGCGTGACCCTCACCCTGGCAGCGGTCATCGAGCTGGCGGCGCAGGGAGATTTGAGGTGCCGGCGCGCCATCTCGGATGCGGGTCGGGAGATCGGAGTCGCCGTCGCGGGCCTATGCAATCTGATCAACCCGGAGCGAATCGTGGTCGGGGGCCTGCTGAGCCGCGCGGGCGACCTGTTGCTGCAGCCCATCCGAGAATCGATAGTCCGCTACACAGTTCTGGCCGCCGCGGAGGCGGTGGACGTGGTCCCGGCCACGTTCGTCGAAAGAGCCGAGCTGCTGGGCGCGCTAGCCCTGACGATCAGACGCGCGTCCGACGCAATCGGGCATTCCGCACGCGTGGATCAAAACCTGCCTAAGAGAGAAGCTTGAACGGCTCCGTTGGCGCCGGAAGGGCGGAATTCTGACTTAGAGAATCTTTGACAGGAACTGCTGCGTCCGGCTGTGCTGCGGCGCCGTGAAGAAGCTCTCAGGAGGCCCCTCCTCGACCACGACCCCGTCGTCTATGAGCACCGCGCGGTCGGCGACCTCGCGCGCAAACCCCACCTCATGGGTGACGCACACCATGGTCATCCCGCTGTGCGCCAGCGTCTTCATCGTGTCGAGCACCTCGCCCACCAGCTCGGGGTCGAGCGCCGACGTGGGCTCGTCGAACAGCATCACCTTCGGATCCATGGCGAGCGCTCGCGCGATGGCCACGCGCTGCTGCTGCCCGCCCGACAGCCTGGCGGGATAGACGTCCGCCTTCTCGGGCAGGCCGACCTGCTCGAGAAGATCAAGGGCGCGCTGCCTCGCCACGTCCTTCGGCACCTTCTTGACCAGGACGGGCGACACCATCACGTTCTCGATGACAGTCATGTGCGGGAACAGGTTGAAGCGCTGGAACACCATCCCGATCTCGGCTCGCTGCCGCGCCACCTTGGAGTCGCTCTCCTCGATGAGCCTGCCATCGGACCCCTGCCGGTATCCGATGAAGTGGCCGTTGATCTCGATCTTGCCGCTGTGGATCTTCTCCAGGTGGTTGAGGCAGCGCAGAAACGTGGACTTGCCGGAACCCGACGGACCCATGATCACGACCACCTCGCCACCGTCGACGCTCAGGTTGATCCCCTTCAGCACCTCCAGCGAGTGGAAGCGCTTGTATACGTTCTCCGCCTTGATGACGGGCGCTTTCACCGACGACCGCCGCCGAGCATGAGGCGGCGCATGAAATTCGTCCGCTCCATAGGGATGTCCTGCCGCTCGCCAAAGCGCTTTTCGATGGCGCTCTGGATCTGGGTGAGGAAGGTGGTGATGAGCAGGTACCAGATCGCCGCGACAGCCAGGGCTTCGAACACACGGAAATTCGCCGAGTAGAACGCCTGAGCCGTGAACAGCAGCTCGGCGACGCCACCCATGATCACGAGCAGGGAGGTGTTCTTGCTCATGTTGATGTACTCGTTGAAGGTGGGCGGGACGATGATGCGCATCGCCTGCGGAATGACGATCCGGGTCATGACCTGCCAACGGTTCATGCCCAGCGCTTTCGCCGCGTCGACCTGCCCCGGGTCCACCGCCTGCAACCCGGCGCGAATGATCTCGGTCATGTAGGCGGCCTCGTTGAGGGCAAGTGCGAGCGTCCCCGCTATGACCGCGTTCCTTGTGATCGGATAGAGGAGGGGCGGGTTGTTGAACAGCTCCGCGGTGCCGTCGTAGATGAAGAGGATCTGAAGTACCAGCGGGGTGCCACGAAAGATCCATAGGTACAAGTCGACTGGCAGCTTGAACACTGGATTGCGCGACATGCGCCCGAGCGCAAGGAAGAATCCGAATATGATGCCGGCCGTCTGGGCCACGAGAGTGATCTCGATGACGAGAATCGCGGGCCAGACGAACGCGGTGCTGAACAGGATTTGAAAGAAGAACTTCGAGTCGAAGTCGAGATAGACCACAAGCGATGTCATCGGCGGTCGTGCCGTTTGACAGGACGGCTGTAAAATGCCGCCCGGTCGCGTCCGGGCGGCATTAGCTCAGTCCCTGCCGATTAACTAAGAGGCGTTCTTGATGTCGCCGTCCGACACGTTCCACTTCGCGAGGATGCTCGCGTAGGTGCCGTCGCTCTTGATCTGGTTGAAGGCCGCGATGACGGGGCCGGAGAGCGCGGCATCGTTCTTGCGCATCGCGATGCCCTCGGGGGCCACCTCGATGATGCCGCCCGAGATCTTCAGGTTGCCCGCATCCTTCTGCACCTCATAAGCCGCGACCGGCGAGTCGGTGAAGTGGATCTCGACGTTGCCCTTCTTCAGCTCGGTGAGGGCCTCGGTGTCCTTCTGGAAGGTGGTGACGACGACCTTGTTGCCGGTGCACGGCGCACCCGCCTTGTTGAGGCCGTTGGCCTCATCGAGCTCGGCGGTGCCCGACTCCGCCGCGACCTTGTGGCCGCACAGGTCGGAAAGCTTGGTCAGGTTGAGGCTGGAGCTCTTCGCGACGACGAAAGACTCGCCCGCGACGAAGTAAGGGATGAAATCGACCTTGGTCTTTCGGTCGTCGTTGATGGTCATGGCCGAGACCATGATGTCGAACTTCTTGGAGTTCAACGCCGGGATGATGCCGGTAAACGGCGTGTCGACGACAGCGAATTTCAGGCCCATCACGTTGGCGAGGGCCTTGGCGATGTCGATGTCGAATCCATCGGCCGTCGTCGACCCGACAGGGTAGAACTCCTGCGGCGGGTAGGACACGTCCGAGCCGACGGTGAGCGTGTCCGCGCTGAACAGCTCGGTGTTCGGCGGCGGGCTGACCTTGGCGGTTCCGGCGGGCGGCGTGGTCGTGGTCGATCCGCAGGCGGTCAGCAAGACCACCACGGTGAGCGCAAAGATGCGAGCTCTCATTCTTCTCCCCTCATATCGCAGTTCACAGGCCCCCGCCCGTTGTGGGGCGAATTCTAGCGCCCAGCGCGTTTTTGTCCCCGCTGGTCCTGGGGAGTGCCCAAAGGGCCGAGGGGGGATGTCCAGGCAGGCACCAAGGTTGACTGGCTAAGGTGAGGGCCGAAATGAGCCGGCCTCGCCTCGCCCTCGTCCTCGGCGTCCTGGCCATCTTCATTGCCGTCGGCGCCTACCTGATCTTCGGCAAGCAGAATCCTGCGCCTCACAACCTCACCTTCAATGTGACGGTCACCGGCGCCAAGACCATGACCCCGCCCGAGCTCAAAGCCGGCCAGGACGACACGGTGACCATCAATATATCGAGCGACACGACTGGCGAGGTGCACCTGCACGGCTACGACATCGCCTTCGACTGCGTCGCGGGCCAGGTTGTGTCGCACACGTTCAAGGCCACGATCAGCGGCGGTCCCTTCGACATGGAGTGGGAGTCGACCGCGACCCGCCTCGGCGACCTGGTGGTGAACCCCTGATGTTCGCCCCCGGCATCTTCCTTCACGGCTTCGGCCCGCGCTACGACCTGCCCGCGCCCCTCTTCTGGTACCTCTTCGCTGCGGCAGGCGTGGTGGTCCTTTCGTTCGTCGTCGTCGTCGCCTTCGCCGGCGAGCAGGTCGGCTCGAAGGCCCTGCAGTACCCGCGCCGGCCCGCCCCCTTCCTCCTCCGATTGGCACGCTCGCCATGGACGAGGGGGATCGGAGGCACCATCGGCGCGCTAGGGCTGCTGGCGATAATCGCCGCGGGCCTGTTCGGCGCGTCGAACCCGGCCCGGAATCCCGCCGAATACCTGACATGGATCTATTTCTGGGCCGGCCTGGTGATCGTCTCGGGCCTCGTCGGCAACCTGTGGTACCTGCTCAACCCGTGGGCCGCGATCTACGACCTCGTGCGGCACATAGTGCCGCTCGGCCCGGTCTGGAAGCTGCCCAACTTGGGCGTGTGGCCGGCCGCCGCCGCCTACTTCGCCTTTGCCTGCCTTGAGCTCACCACGGGAACGGCGAACGAACCGCGGGTGGTGGCGCTTTGGGCGCTTGCGTACACAGCGCTGACGCTGGCCGGGATGATCCTGTTCGGGCGCGACGAATGGCTCGGGCGCTGCGAGCCTTTCACCGTCGTGTTCGGCATCATCGGCAGGTTCGGGCCGATCGAGGCGGAACGCGGTGTTGACGGCGACATCTCGGCTGTCTACCTGCGCCCATGGGGCGTCGGCCTGCTGAAACCCGGGCCGAGCGGGTCGGACCGCGTGTTCTTCGTGATCCTGATGCTGAGCACCCTGGCCTTTGACGGCATCCTCGCGACCCCGGCTTGGCAGGACTTCAACGTCACCCTCGAACCGCTGTGGCTGCCGATGGGCCAGAACGGCTTCTTCTTCGTCAGGACGCTGGGCCTGACCATGCTGACCATCGCATTCCTGCTCGTGTTCATCACCTTCATCCAGCTCGTGATCTTTTTCGGTAACCGCAAGGTCGACTTCGTGGCCACGGCGACAGGGTTTGCCATGACCCTCGTGCCGATCGCGCTCGTCTACAACGCCGCGCACAACTACAGCTACGTGGTCGTCCAATCCCAGACGCTGATCCCGCTCCTCAACGACCCGCTGGGCAAGGGGTGGCACCTGTGGCCCGCGGTCGCGAACCTCACGCCGAGCTTCGCGCTCGCTCAGGCCTCGACGGTGTGGTTCGCGCAGATCGTGCTGATCGTCCTGGGCCATGTGATCGCGGTCTACCTGGCGCACCTGAGAGCGGGGGAGAGATTCCGAACCGCGCAGCGGGCGCTCCTGAGCCAGTACCCGATGCTCGTCCTGATGGTGATCTACACCATGACGAGCCTGCTGATCCTGGCCCAACAAACAACCAAGGCGGGCTGAGCGGCAGGCGCGTCACTTCCACGGCGCCTGCGGAAGCGGTGCCTCGGAAGGCTGCAGCTTGCCCTCCGCGATGCCATAGCCCCACGTATCGATGTCCGCCAGGCCCTCGATGCCGTGGCGCAGCAGAGCGGTGCCCACATGCGTGCGGTGATCGTTGCCATGGTGGATCGCCTGGAGGACGAGCACCCACGCGGGGTACGCCCGCCTGCTCCGCGGCACCATCACGTCGAATTCGGGCCCCGAGTCCAGGTAGGCAAACCACCCATCGC
>JBDUAO010000178.1:0-4094 GCA_040004595.1 Candidatus Dormiibacterota bacterium
TCGGCTCGGCCGGCAGGAAAGCTTCGCGGATCGGGCCTTCCTTACTCACGATCCTCACTCTCGAGACGTACTTCACAACTTCCATTTTTTCCCTCAGTTGATCCCTCCGCCACCGGACACGCCGACTCAACAGCCCACATTACTCGGTCGCGAGTGGTATATTCAACCGATTGGTTGAGCATGCCCACCTGGACCTGGATCGCGCGTACGGCGCGCTTTCCAGCAGCTCCCGCCGACGGCTCGTCGAGCGGCTCGCGTCGGCGCCGGCACGGGTGACCGACCTCGCGGACAGCTTCTCGATCTCGCTGGCCGGCGTGTCGAAGCACATCCGGGTCCTGGAGCACGCCGGCCTTGTCCGACGCCGGATTCACGGCAGAGAGCACGTGCTGAGCCTTGAACCCGCCCCCCTGGCCTACGCCTCCGCCTGGCTTTCTGGCTACCAGCGCTTCTGGGAGGAGCGTATCGATCTTCTGGACAGGCGACTCGGCGAGGCGCGCAGGACGTGATCGAAACCAACCAGGTCGAGGTCCGGCGGGTGCTGCCTGCGCCAGTTGATGAGGTGTTCAGGTGGTGGACCGAGCCGGCCCTGCTCAGGCGCTGGATGTCGCCGGTCGGCGAGGTGGAGGCCGAGGTCGATCTTCGAGTTGGTGGGCAGCTGCGAATCGTGATGAAGGATGGCGCGGTCGAGATCGAGCACCACGGCGAGTATTTTGAGATCGATCCACCCCGGCGCCTGGTCTTCACCTGGCATTCGCGGTACACCGGCGGTGGGAGTCTGGTCACCGTCAGCCTCGAGCCCGCCGGCGAGGCGTCGACGCGAGTTCTGATCGTCCACAGCCAGCTTCCGCCGTCCGCCGCTGAATCACATGCCGGTGGCTGGGCGGCCATGCTCGAGCGCCTCGAGCGGGAGGTTGACGCCAGTTGAAGGTCGACGTCGTGACCGAGACGGTGATCGGCCGGCCGCGTAGCGAAGTCTTCGTCTACGTCAGTGATCCCGCCAACGCTCCAGAGTGGTACGCCAACATCGATTCGGTCGAGTGGAAGACCCAACCACCCGTCGCGCTCGGATCGCAGATGAACTTTGTCGCACGATTCCTCGGCCGCCGACTCGAGTACACGTATGAAATCGTCGAGCTGGTTCCAGGCGAAAGGCTCGTCATGCGGACCGCCCAAGGTCCATTGGCGATGGAGACGACCTACGCGTGGGAAGACGCCGAACCGGGAAAGACTCGGATGACCCTACGCAACCGAGGGGAGCCGCGGGGCTTCGCGGCTATCACGGCCCCGGTGATGGCAGGGGCGATGCGGCGAGCCAACACCAAAGACCTGGCCAGGCTCAAGCAGATCCTCGAGAAGTAGGCGCCGGGTGCGAGGTGCTGACCGAGCATCCTCGCGACATTTACGTTGCTCAGGCTGACTGTCTAGCTGCCACCATTTCTGATCAGCTTCGCGTAGGCCAGGCCGCTGTCCTTGACGGTGCGGACCTGCGTGTCGTAGTCGACGTGGACGATTCCGAACCTCTTCTGGAAGCCCCATGCCCACTCGAAGTTGTCGAGCAGGGACCAGAGGAAGTAGCCGCGCACGTCGGCACCATCGCCCACCGCGTCCGCGACCGCCTGAACATGCTGGAGGATGTACTCGGTGCGGCCCGGGTCGTGGACTTGACCGTGCTCGTCGACCGCATCCCCCGCATACGCCCCGCCGTTCTCAGTGACATACAGCGGCGGTAGGTTTGGATACTCCCGTCCCAGCCGAACCAAGAGGGCGCGCAGGCCATTCGGGTTGACCTCCCAGTCCATCGCCGTGCGAGGCAGGTCACGGCGGGGAAACGTCACGTACTCCGAGCCCACGAAAGGAGATGATTTAGGCCTCGCTGTCGGCGCCAGGCTCAGCCGCGCGCCGGCGGGCAGCGGATGCCCACTGACATTGTCGTCGTGGTAGTAGTTGACGCCCAGGAAGTCGATCGGGGCACCGATGACCTCCATGTCGCCGGCCCGAATCAGCTCCGCGAGCCCGTAGTCGCGCACGTCCAGAAGCAGGTCGGCAGGGTATCGCGAGAGCAGAACGGGTTCGAGGTACATGCGGTTGCAGAGCGCGTCGATTCGTCGCGCCGCCTCGACATCGACAGGGTCGTTCGGGGCATTGGGCAGCGCATTCGTCAGGTTCAGAGTGATGCCGAGATGCCTGGCGCCCAGGTCGCGGAGGGCGGCAACAGCGAGTCCGTGCGCGAGGTGCTGGTGGTGCACCGCGGCGATTGCTGCGCGAGGGTCACGCAGGCCAGGGGCATGCTCGCCGGCCGCGTATGCGATCAACGAGGAACACAGCGGTTCGTTGAAGGTCGTCCAGTGGGCGACCCGGTCGCCGAGGACATCGTGCACGAGGGCCGCGTAATCGCAAAAACGCTGGGCGGTGTCGCGGTTCGCCCAGCCTCCACCGTCCTGGACTGCCTGTGGCAGGTCCCAGTGGTACAGGGTGAGCCAGGGCACAATGCCCGCGTCGAGCAGCTCGTCCACCAAACGGCTGTAAAAATCCAGGCCCTTGCGGTTGACGCTGCGATCCCCTGGCTTGACGCGCGCCCAGCTCGTGGAGAAGCGGTACGCCCCCAGGCCGAGCTCCTTCATGAGCGCGACGTCCTGCGGCATCCGGTGGTAGTGGTCGACCGCCACCTCCGGAGTGTCGCCACCGGCGACCGCGCCCGGAACGCGCGCAAACGCGTCCCAGATGGAGTCCTCCTTGCCGTCCTCATGCGCAGCTCCCTCGACCTGGGCGGCGGCGGTCGCCGAACCCCACAGGAAGCCCGGCGGAAATTCGGCAGCCATCAGCCCTTCACCGCCCCCTGCATGATTCCCTCCACGAGCTGCCTGCCTGCGAAGACGAACAGGATGACCAGCGGCACCGTCGCGAGCAGCACCCCGGCCAGAACTATCGAGTAGTCGACGAAATAGTTCGCCTGGAGTGTGGCCAGCGCGACGGGCAGCGTCGGGTTCGACGCATTCAGAGCGATGAAGGGCCAGAAGAAGTTGGTCCAGGTCAGGATGAAGGTGAAGAGCCCGAGCATGGCCGCGGCAGGTCGCGCGGCCGGCAGAGCGATGTACCAGAAAGTCAGGAACATGTTCGCGCCGTCGATCCGTCCCGCCTCGATGAGCTCGTCTGGGAGCGCCTGGCCGATGTACTGCGTCATCCAGAACACGCCGAAGGCGGTCACCAGCCCCGGGACTATCACCGCCCCCAACGTGCCGGTCCAGCCAAATGTCGACATCGCTATGAACAGCGGCACGACGCTGAGCTGGGTCGGCACGGCCATCGTGCCGATGACAAACGTCAGGAGCCCATTCTTGCCGTGGAAGCGAAGCTTCGCGAACGCGTAGCCGGCGAGCGTTGAGAAGAACACCACCGAGGCCGACACGACTGTCGACACGATGATGCTGTTGGCCAGCGCCCTCCAGAAGTTGACGCTTTCGTTGTTGATGACCCTGGCGGCATTGGCGAAGAAATTGCCGCCTGGAACCCATGAGAAGTTGGGATCGTTCAGAGTGCCGGCGTTGCCGCTGCCGATCAGGAATGACCAGTAGAACGGAAACACGGACGCGACCAGGACGAAGGCGAGGCACGCGTAGACCAACGAGCCCGGGCGCTGGGCGATGCGCGCCTCGGCGCGACGGCGCCTGAAACGGGAAACCTGCGCGCTCACGCCGCCCCGCCCTCATTGCTAGCGATGCGCCGTGTCACGAAGAGGTTGGCGAGCCCGACCACCACGATCACCGCAAACAGGAGCCACGCCACGGAGGCCGCGCGACCGAAGTTCAGCTGCGACCAGCCCAGCTTGTAGAGGTAGATGGTCATCGTCATCCACTGCTGGTCCTCTCCGCCCAGGCCGTTCTGGTCGTACAGGCGGGGCTCGTCGAAGATCTGGAGCCCACCGATGGTGGCGGTGATGATGACGAAGATCAGGGTTGGGCGGAGCTGGGGAATCGTGATCCTGAAGAACCGGCTGAGTCGCCCGGCGCCGTCGATGGCCGCCGACTCGTACAGGTCGCGTGGGATGGCCTGCATCCCCGCGAGCAGAATCAGGGCGTTGTAGCCGGTCCAGCGGA
>JBDUAO010000179.1:0-4057 GCA_040004595.1 Candidatus Dormiibacterota bacterium
CCAGATCGTTGCAGGGAGAATCTAATCCTGAATTAAGGCCTTCGATATACCGGAAGGAGAGCAGCCACGCGCGAAGCGCCTGGCGATGAGGGGAAACCACCGGGGGTTTCTCCTCATACGTCTAGCGATACACACCGTTGTGGCCGAGGCTGTGGAGTCCGACGTTAGGGAAGTAGGTCAGGCCGTGTGCTTCAGAACCCACGGCAATCTTCGCAAGCATCTTGCCAGTGATCGTGCTCATCACGTAGACCGCCGCGTTGTAGCGTCCGGACGCCCACAGCTGCGTGCCGGCAGGGTTGAGCTGAAGCATGTCGGGGCTGCCGCCGCCGGGGATGAACCACTTGGCGACGACCTTTCGGGTGGCGAAGTCGATGACTGAGAACGATCCCTCCAGCCGGTTCGACACGTACAGCGACTTCGTGTCGCGAGAGATCTGGAAGCCGTGCGCGCCTTTCCCTGTGGGGATGAACTGGATCTCTTTCATCGCGATCGGGTCGACGACCGACACTCCCATGCGACCCTGGTTGCTCACGTAGAAGACGGTGCCGTCGGGCGAGAGCTTGACATCGATCGGCAGCCCGCCCACGTGCACCGCGCCGACGAGCTTCATGTGGATGACGTCGACCCTGGCGAGCATGCCCGTGTACTCGGTCGAGATCATCAGGTAGCTTCCGTCGGCGCTGAAGTCGAGGTGATCCGCCCCGGCCCACGGGATCGCAACGGAACCCAACAGCTTCCACCCGTGCCGTGGGTCGCGAAACTCGATGCGCTGCAGCCGTTCGACGACGTCGATCGCCTTCGTGCCGTCCGGCGTGAAGTAAAGGTTGTAGGGAAATGGTATGGAGATCGTTCCAGCGGGCTTGCCGGTGTGGATGTCGATCTTCGTAAGGCTGCTCGAGGCCTCGTTGTCCACGTAGAGCGCGCTCATGTCCCACGCGGGGGCGATGTGGTGTGGAATCGAACCGACCGCGAAGTGGTCGATCACCTTGAACGTCAGGGGGTCGATCACGTCGACCGTGCCCGCACCGCTGTTGGGAACGTAAACGCGCGGCTGGAGCTTGCACAGCGGGCACGGCACGACGCCCGACATGATGTTGGCGTACACGTTTACCGGTGTCGCGGGAAGGCTGCCCGGCTGGACATCTGGCGCCGGTAGGACGCGTACGGGTCCGGTTGGTAGGGCTTCCTCGACCGGCGTCGGAGTGCTCAGGTACGGAGTGGTCCACACGACGGCGAACACGACTCCGGCCGGGCTGAGAATCACGAGGGTGAAGAGCGCCGCGACCAGCACGCGCATCGGCCGCGACCGAAGAGCAGACACCAGGCGATTATTCGTCAGGGAGATCTTCCAGCTTGGGGGCGAGCTCGCATACCCAGCGGCCGTCATCGAGACGCCGGATGAAACGACTGTAGCCCTGGTTGCGTGCCACGTTGAAGAACTGCTCCTGGCTGATCAACGTCCGAAGGCGGGCAAGGTCCGCATAGGTGTTGTCACGCATGATCCCGCCGACGACTCCGGCGAGCTCGCGCCACTGACCTTCTGACAACGGTTCCCCGTAACCGGCGATGGTGACCAGCAGGGCAGCTGTGCCGCCTGTGATCGTCTCGGGCAGCAGCTTCTCAGCCTTCGCCCTGGAGATGATCTCGCGACCGGTGCCGATGATGTCCGCGATTCGATCACGCCGCACCCCGATGATGTCGCGCCCGCTCCCGACAGTTGTACCTTCGAGGTACCTAGGTCCTGCTTCCATTGCCGATTACCTATTCTAGTTTGCCAGTCAGTGGACCTGGATTTGGCGCCCCACCACGCGAGCTTCCGAGATACCGTCCGCGAACTGGCACAGGGGGCGGTCCTTCCGCATGCCGAATCGGTCGACCGCGACCACCGATTCCCCGATGAGGCCATCGCCGCTGCCAAGGCTGCGGGCCTGATGGGAGTGCTCATCCCTCGCGAATACGGCGGCGCAGGGCTGGATGCGATCGCCTTCGCCGTCTGCATCGAGGAGCTCGCCCAAGCGTGTGCTTCGACCTCGGTCATCGTCGACGTTCACACGAGCGTCGGCAGCGAGCCGATCCTCCTCTTCGGCACCGAGGAGCAGAAGCGCCGATGGCTTCCGCCACTCGCCTCCGGCGAGCTGCTCGGCGCCTTCGCCCTGACCGAGCCTGCATCTGGTTCGGATGCGGCTTCCCTGCAGACCAGCGCGCGCCGCACCGGCGACCGTTATGTCCTCAACGGCACGAAGGTCTTCATAACCACGATTGGCCGGGCAGGCCTGTACATCGTGTTTGCGCGGACCGGTCGAGAGGATCAGCGGGCGGCTGGGATCAGCGCTTTTGTGGTGCCTGCGGACACTCCCGGAGTTCGCGTTGGCCAGCTGTTCAAGAAGATGGGTTTGCGCGGCTCGCCCACTGGCGAGCTGGTGCTCGAGGACGTGGTCGTGCCAGTGGCCAATCGCCTGGCCGAGGAAGGGCAGGGATTCACCGTCGCGATGCGGGCGCTCGACTCGGGCCGTATCGGCATCTCGGGCCAGGCGCTCGGGATCGCCCAGGCCGCGGTCGATGAGTCTCGCGCTTTGCTGATGGAGCGAGAGAAGGCGCAGGGCGAGGAGTTCATGCTCGCGGACATGGCGACGCGGCTGGAGTCGGCGCGCATGATGGCCTACAACGCTGCTTGGCTCTGCAGCCTCGGCCGGCCGTTCACGCGGCAGGCATCGATGGCCAAGCTGCACTGCACCGACACGGCAATGGACCTCGCCCTCGCCGCGGCGCAGCTTGCGGGCGAGGAGGGCACATTCGGGGGCAGCCCGTTCGAGCGCCACCTCCGCGACGCCAAGGCCCTCCAGATCTATGAGGGTTCGAACCAGGTCCAACGCATCGTCATCGCCCGCGAGTTGCTCAGCTAAGCTCACCCCGTGGATTTCGAGTTCTCCGAAGAGCAGATCGCTATCCGGGACACGATCCGGGAGCTGGTCCTGGACAAGGTCGCGCCCCGGGCCGCGGAAATCGACGAGAAGTCTGAGTACCCGAAGGACATCGAGAAGCTGTTCGCCGACAACGGCATCCTGGGCATACCGTTCCCCGAGCAGTACGGCGGCATCTCCGGCTCCAGCGTGTCGATCTGCATGGGCATCGAGGAGATCGCCAAGGCGTGTGCCACCTCGTCCCTGATCCTCGCGGTCCAGGCGCTCGGCGCATATCCCATCCTGGTCGCGGGCACGGAGGAACAGAAGAAGCGCCTGTGCCCGCCGCTCGCCTCTGGCGAGAAGGTCGCAGCCTATGCGCTGTCGGAAACGGGAAGCGGCTCCGACGCGGCCGCCATGAAAACGCGCGCCGTGCGCCACGGTAATGAGTACGTGCTGAACGGCACCAAGCAGTTCATCAGCGGAGGCAGCATTGCGGGAACACTGGTGGTTTTCGCGCAGACCAATCCCGAAGCGAATCAGCGAGGCATCTCCGCCTTCGTGCTCGAGCGCGAAACCAGCCCATGGAAGGCTGACAAGCTCGAGCACAAGCTCGGCATTCGCGGCTTCCCCACGGCGCAGCTGGTTTTCGAAGACGTGAAGGTGCCGGTTGCCAATCGGCTGGGCGAGGAAGGCACAGGGTTCAAGCTCGCTCTGGCCGTGCTCGATCGATCTCGCCCCGGCATCGGCGCGCAAGCGCTCGGCATCGCTGAGGGCGCGTTCGACTACGCGCTGAACTACGTCAAGGAAAGGCACCAGTTCGGGCAGCCGATCGCAAGCTTCCAGGGCATCCAGTTCATGCTCGCCGACATCGCCACCCAGATCGAGGCGGCGCGACATCTCGTTTATCGAGCGGCCACCAAAGTGGATGAGAAGGCGCCAGACCTCACCAAGATCGCAGCGATGGCCAAGCTCTTCGCGTCTGACATGGCAATGAGGGTGACCACCGACTGCGTGCAGCTTCTCGGCGGCTACGGATACATCTCGGACTACCCGGTGGAGCGCATGATGCGCGACGCAAAGATCACGCAGATCTACGAAGGGACAAATCAGATCCAGCGGGTGGTCATCGCGAGATCCCTGTTGCGGTGAGCCTG
>JBDUAO010000180.1:0-4031 GCA_040004595.1 Candidatus Dormiibacterota bacterium
GATCGCCTATGAGAAGGAGGGTGTCGGCCCTACGTTGATCCTGGTGGACGGTGCCATGACCACGCGGTCCTCTGGCTCGAAACCGGAGCTGGCCAGGCTTCTTGGACAAAGCCTGACGGTCTACTGCTATGACCGCCGCGGCCGCGGGGACAGCGGGGACAAAAAGCCATACGCGGTCGAGCGGGAGGTCGAAGACATCGGTGCACTGATCGAGCAGGCCGGCGGATCCGCCTTTCTATACGGTCACTCGTCTGGCGGATGCCTGGCGTTAGACGCCACCGTCGCGCTGGGCGCCAACGTCAAGAAGCTCGCGATGTACGAGGCGCCCTACAACGACGATCCCAAAGCGCAGAAGACATGGCGCGAGTACCTCAAGAACCTATCGGACGCGCTGGCATCGGATCGCCCCGGCGATGCGGTTGCGCTGTTCATGGCATTGGTGGGCATGCCCGCCGCTCAGATCGAGGGCATGCGGCATGCGCCGTTCTGGGCGGGTATGGAGGCGCTCGCCCCCACCTTGGCCTACGACCACACCGGCATCATGGGCAGGAACGGCACGATTCCCACCGAACGTGCGGCCCGGGTTGACGTCCCCACGCTGGTGATGAATGGAGGCAGCGGTGCTCCATTCATGCTGGAGACCGCCAGGACGCTTGGCAAGGTGATCCCGAAAGCGAAGCTGCGGACCCTCGAGGGTCAGGACCACAACGTCGCCCCGGAGGCGGTCGCGCCGCTCCTCCTGGAATTCTTCGCCTCCTAGACACCTTCTAGATCACGCGTCCAAAACCATGACAGTGAAGATCACACCCAACGGCACGCGCGGCTTCAAGGTCCCTCGCGGATTCAGGAAGCTTGCAGGGCTCCATGCCCGCATCTACAAGTTGGTTGGGGGTCGCGGGCATAAAAATATGGTCGTCCTGACCACGACGGGAGCCAGGAGTGGCATTCAGCGCTCCTCCACCGTCGCCAGCTTTCCGGAGGGCGATCGCGCCTGGCTCATCGTGGCTTCAATGGGAGGCGCAGCCGCCCACCCGAGCTGGTACGTGAACCTGGCCAAGAACCCCGACGAGGTCTTCTTGCAGGTGGGAGGCGAACGCTTCAAGGTCCGGCCATCGTCGCTACACGCTGCGGACCGAGCCACAGCTTGGAAGCGAATCACGTCCGAAGCTACCAACTTCGCCGAGTATCAGACGAAGACCGACCGGGAGATCCCGGTCGTTCGCCTGACCCGGGAGCTTTAACGCCGCACCTCGGTTGATTCACGTCCGATGACGCGCCTCTCGCCGGCCGCTGACCGCTCTTTCCTCCTGCTAACCTGCCGAACAGGGCGCTCGGCTTGAAGATTTTGCAACGCCGGCAACATTTCCGTCTTACAACTGGACTTCTATATGGGGGAGCCGCGGTATCCGTCATTGCCCTCCACCTGGCTAACAACAGCACCCTTGGTTTCCATACCGATGAGCTCTACTACCTTGCCTGTGGACGCCATCCTGCTCTTGGGTACGTCGACTTCCCACCACTCGTCCCGCTGCTTGCTCGGCTTGAGACCGGACTGCTCGGGGTAAGTCCCTGGGCCCTTCGCCTGCTCCCATCGGTGTTAGGCGGTCTACTCGTTGCGCTGTCTGGTGCCTATGTCCGCCGCCTTGGCGGCTCGCTGCGCCTGCAGGGAATTGCGCTCCTCACTGCCATCGCGGCGCCGTACCTCCTGGGCTCGAACTGGGTCTTTCAGACCGTGACGTTCGATCAGGTGACGTGGATGGTCTCGCTCTACTGGTTTCTCCGCCTCGTCGCTGACAGGCAACCTCGCCACTGGATCTACCTGGGCATCACGCTCGGGATCGGGCTCGAGGTGAAGTACACCATCGTCGGTCTCATCGCAGGGATGGCTTTGGCCGTCCTGCTCACCCCTTCGTTGCGGGTGGAGCTGCGTACGAAATATCCCTGGATCGCTGCTGCGATTGCCCTCCTCATCTGGGCGCCGAACCTCTACTGGCAGGTCGTAAACGGTTTTCCCACGCTGATCTACATCGCCAGTCATCGCGACAGTGCAGGTGGCCCCGTGACTTATCTCATCGAGTTTGCCGTTTACTTCTTCTTTCTTGTCCCCCTGTGGCTGGGCGGCATGATCTCGCTGTTCCGGAGCCGCTCGCTGCGCGCCATCGGCGTTGCCTGTGCCGTTCCCTTGATCCTCTTCCTCTTCGTGGGCAAGTCCTATTACGCGGCGGCGGCGATTCCGATCGCCCTGGCTCAAGGGCTGATGTCGATCTCCCAGATCAAGCGCCCGAGGCTTCGCTCAGGGCTTCAAGGCGCCGTCGTCGTTGCGACCGTGCTCGAATTCGTCACGTTCTTTTTCCTTGTCGTCCCAGTCACTCCTCCGGATCGGATTCACGCACTCCGCCTCGATACCGTTAACGAGGTGTTTGCCGACAGCGTCGGATGGGACGACATCGCGAAACAGGTGACGACGATCTACGACGGCCTCCCCGATTCGGAGCGCTCGGGCACCGTCATCATCTCGGCCTACTATGGCGTGCCAGGCGCGCTGGATGTCTACGTCAACCCGAGCGCGCGTCCCGTCGCTGTCAGCCCACAGCTGAGCGACTGGTACTGGCTGCCTGGCAACCTGACGGCAACGTATGCGCTGATGATCGACTACCAGCCTTCTGAGGTGGAGTGGATGTGCATGTCACCAAGACTCGTTTCAAACCTCACCGTGCCGTACGACGTCGCGGGCCTGGAGCAAGGCGCTCCCGTCACCTTCTGTCAGCTCAGGGAACCGATCCAGGCGATCTGGGGCCGGCTGCGAAACCTGTCTTGATCGTCCTGTAAGCATCGAGGAGCCGGCGCGCGGCGGGCCGAGAATGTCCGCCATGCGAGTCAGCTCGATCTTTGGAAATCTCTGGCGCAGCTCGGAGGCGTCGAAGGTCATGTCGACCGTGTCGAAGGCGATCCCTGCTTCGATCATGCCCGCGAGGTCAGGCTTGAAAGGTCGCATCACCACCGACAGCACCCGCATCAACGGCAGGGGAATGTGCTTGACCCTCGCCCTCCTGCCGGCTGCAGTCTCGATCAGAGCCACCAGCTGGTTGAAGGTCAGGTTCTCGGGACCACCGACCGCAAGAATCGAGCGGCTGAGGCCAGGATCGAGCACTGCCAGCTCGATCAAACGGGCGACGTCTCTGGTCGAGACGAAGTTCACCGGATTGTCTCCCCGGCCGAACACTGTCGCCCTGCCTTCCTTAACGATCGGCCCGCCGACAATCTCGGCCCAGAGCTCCATGAAAGCGTTTGGGCGGACGATGACCCAATCGAGCCGGCTCGCTCGCAGGGCTGCCTCGGCGCGATGCTTCATGCGCGCGAGCTCCATCGGGTGATCGGCGGCCGCGCCGTTCATCGATAGGAGCACGAAACGCCGAACGCCGGCCGCTTCCGCGGCCCTGATCAGGTTCAGGTTGCCCTCGAAGTCCACCGCCTTCGGACCTCGGCCACCTGGCCCAAAACCTGTCATGGCGGAAATCACTGCGTCGACGCTGGACAGGGCCGCCTCCAGGCTTTGGGGGCTCCTCGCATCGCCGAGGACGAATTCCGGATTGTCGCCCAAGCGCTGCTGACCGCGGATCGGATCGCGCGTCAAGACCCGGACGCCGTGGCCGAGGGCACGCAGATGCGGAACGAGCTCGCGTCCGAGGTTCCCGCTGCCGCCGGCCACCAGGATCATTGCCGTACAACCTGCTCGCGTATCGCGTCGTCCGCAGTCGCACCACTGTCATCCATGGGCTCGAGATAAAAGCGGGCCCAACGAATCGTGCCTTCGCCAACACCGAAAACGATGACGCCGCACATCAGGTGGGGCTTTCCATCTCGACGGGTGCCGCGCATCTCCCACTCGGTCCACACGGTGCCGCCGTCGACCGCGGTCCGAACCACCTCGACCCTGATGTCTGGCACAAATGCAAATATCTGCTCCCAGTTCCGGCGTACCTGCGCCTGGCCGCGAAACCCACGAGCTGGATGCGCCGGAGTCTCGTTCA
>JBDUAO010000067.1:0-13473 GCA_040004595.1 Candidatus Dormiibacterota bacterium
CGCTGACCGCGGGATATGCGCTCGGACTGGGCCTGGTGGGGTTCCTGCTGGTTGGTGGGAGGCGGCGCGCGCGCGCGGGTGGCCCGCGGCAAATTGCGGTCTTTCACTGCGGGTTCACCTATTCGGGCGGCGGTGAGCGAATCGTGATCGAAGAGGTGTTAGGGCTGCGACGTCGAGGCTTCAAGGTCGAGTGCTACGCGCCGACTGTAGACGCTTCGCGGTGTTACCCAGACCTGATCGGGGAAGTTCGCGTGCGAACCTTCCTGCCCCAGCTGCCGCGATGGTTCCCCTACCGCGAGGCCATCCAGATGGCAGCCGCCTCGCTCCTGATGCCACTTTATGCCTGGCGGTTGCGCGGCATCGACGCGATAGTTGCCTGCAACCAGCCGAGCGCGTGGATTGCGTGGTGGGCCGCCCGTCTTATCGATGTTCCTTATGTCGTCTATCTCAACCAGCCAAACCGGCTCGTCTACCCCCGCAGCATCGACCGGCAGACCGGATGGGTGGCGAACGCCGACTACAGGCTGCTGGCGGGCATCGTCATGCGGGCGACGAGATTTGTCGCGTGGGCCGACCGGCGCTCGGTGCAGGAAGCCGATCAGCTGCTGGTCAACGGTGACTACATCGGCGACATCATCCGCGGCATCTACAAGCGAGATGCTGTCGACTGCCCGGCCGGATGCCACGTGGCTGCATCAGGTTTTCCCCTGTCATTGGAATCGCGATTTGCGGGTGGGCTGACGATCAACGGCAAACCGATCCGGCGGCCTTACGTATTGCTCACGAACCGCCACTATCCGCAGAAGAGGTTCGACCTGGCGATCCGGGCGATGCAAGAGATTCGCATGAGTCATCCCAAGGTCCAGCTCGTGATCCCTGGCCCGGCGACCTCCCACACGTCGACGCTCGAGGAATTGACCGCCGAATTGAATCTCGATGACGCCGTGGTTTTCCTGGGAGTCATCACCGAGGGCGAATTGAACCGTCTATACGAGGGCGCTGCGGTCTACGTGTATCCAGCTCCCGAAGAGGATTTCGGAATGGGCGTGATCGAATCGATGGCCAAGGGTGTGCCCGTCGTGGCATGGAACCAGGCGGGACCGACGGTGACCGTGGGTCCGGGAACCGGCCACCTCGCAGAGCCCCTCGAGGTCGGCGATTACGCCGTCGGCATCACGACACTGCTCGGCGATCCGATTGCGAACCAGGCGATGGGCGAGCGCGCGTTCGAGTGGGCGCGCCATTTCGATTGGGAGCGGCATCTGGACACACTGCAGAGGGTTGTTCTGGAGGTGGCGCGGTCCCACGAGCAGGTGTCGACTGAGGCGGCGACGGCATGAAGGTTCTGCCAAGGCTCTTGCTCAACGAAGAAGAAGAGGATCGGCGGATCGACCAGGTTGCGGTGAACGAAGGGCCACTCCCCGAGCATCAAATGGAGCCTGTCGCATTCTGGTGGATTTTGCTTGCCGCAAGCATGGCCGTCGCGCCCCGACTCGTCTACCTGTTCAAGTTCACCGACTCACAAAACGCCGGCGACCCCTTCACCGATGCATATCACCACTGGCAGATTGCTTACTTGACGAAAGAGATCGGCCTCGCCCAGGGACGACTTTGGGACATGAGGGGGTGGGAGTACTTCTGGGGACCGCTCCACCCCTTGTTGATGAACGTTCTCTTCTTCGCGACCGGATCGATCGACATCGTTCTGGCGAGGGTCTTGAGTCTCACGTTCGGTTCGATGGCCGTGGTCCTCATCTTTCTGCTTTGTCACCGATACTGGGGCAAACAGGTCGCAATCGCGGCCACGGCTTTCGCTGCGTTCTCTCCGATTGCCGTGTTCAATGACGTCGCCGGCATGGCGGAGCCAGTCGCCATCGCACTCATGTTGCTGGGCATCTGGCTCACCCCGAAACGCGGATTCTTCAGCGGCCTCGCATGGGGTCTGGCCGCGATGGCCAGGGTGGAAGCGTGGCTCTTCGGCGCTGGTCTGGTGGTGGCTTGGCTGCTAGGCAGGCGAGCGCCAGGCACTCGCTGGGGGCTGGTCGTGGGTTGGACGCTGACCATGGCTCTCTATTTCAAATTCCTGCTGGATAAGACCGGAAACCCCATCTATCCGTTCTATGTCAATTTCCAATTCGTTGGTCTGGGCGCAGCCGGGTCGGGCGCGCAGGCAGCGCAGGGCCAGGACTACCTCTGGGTTGCGATCGGAATCGCGACGTTGGCCTCTGGAGTGGGGCTTTTGTGGTCGCTCTGGAAGCGGCCAGCGTCGTACCTCCTTCTAACGTACGGGTTCGGCTACTCGGCCCTGAGCATCGTGACGTACCTTCGATACGCAACCGAATGGAAGGAGCGCAGGTTTGAATTCCCACTCGACTTCGCTGCCATCCTGGTGTCGATCCTGCTGCTGAAGGTCTTGCCTGAACGACTCCAGCTACTGCGCATTCCAGGTTGGGCCCTTGCAGCGGCAAGCCTGGTGTTGGTCCAGCTGACCTGGTCGCCAATTCAGGCTGCATACGCTGCGACGGAGCCACTCTTCCAGTACGAAGTGCGGCTTGGCCAAGCCATCAGCGATGTCTACAACAGACCGGAATACCGAGGTGGCGTGTTGAACATGCCGGGCGACGAGCCCACCCTCCTGTACGTGATGGCGCGTGATGGGCGAATACCGGGTGACCGCATCACAAGTCAGTTCTACGATCCTTTTTACTACCTTCCTGCCGGGTATAGGTACAGCGACCACCCAGGGGTGGCCGGCCCGTTGATGCAGTGCTGGCTGGCGAACACGCGAACCCGGCTCATGCTTCTGTCTCCACCCGGTCCACTGAGCCAGTCAGTGCCCAACTACCTGGCATTCATAGGCGAACACCCAGGCTGGTTTACGGAGGTCCGACTGGCAGATGCAAACGGCTGGTCAGTGTTTGCAGTGGACGTGCCGGCCCCTGCGGTCGGGGAGTGCAAATGAGCGACCACGCCGACGAACTGCTAAGGCCTGGTCCAGAAGTCGAGGGCACGTCCGCATACGCGCGCCTCAACCGTTACGCGATGTTCGACGAGGTCAATGCCCCTTATATGCGCTGGCAACTGGAGCAGTTCGATCCCTATCTAGGGCAACGCGTGCTGGAGGTTGGGTGTGGGGTAGGAAGCATTCTTGCTCAACTGCCGCGTCGTGAATTCGTGATGGGGGTCGATATCGAGGAGGACCTTGTCGCTTACGCGAGCAACCGTTTCTCAGGTCGTCAGGGCTACGAATTTTCCTCGCTTGACATCAGCTCGCTGTCAACTGAACGTCGCTCGATACTCAGGGGTCACCGATTCGACTCGATCGTCTGCATCAACGTGCTCGAGCATGTCAAGGACGATCGGGCTGCGATAGATACGATGGCCGATGTGGTCGAGCCGGGCGGGCACGTGGCAATTCTTGTTCCGGCGCATCCTGCCCTGTACGGCCAGTACGACGAGATGGAAGGACATTTTCGTCGCTACTCACGAGGTGGGTTGCGCAAACTGTTGAACAGATCGGGCCTCGAGATCGTGCGGTTGCACCGCTTCAACATGATCGGGGCTGCAGGATGGTGGATTCAATATCGACTATTGCGACGGCGGATCCATGGGCAAGGCCATTTCCGGATTCTCCAAACGGCCCTTCCCGTTTTGAAAACTATTGAGGCTCGGGTGAAGCCGCCGTTCGGGCTGTCGCTGGTCGCGGTCGCCAGGAAGCCGACGGTGGCGGGAAAAGCGCGAGGGGTTTAGTCCTTGAGGAGGTCGCCTGGAGACTCGGAGCGTCAGGTCGCGGCGCGAGCGGCCCACACGACGAGGTCTTCGAGGCCTCGATCGAATCCGACCTCCGGCTTCCAACCAAGTTCTTTCTGCGCCTTGCTGATGTCGCTCACGTAATAGGTCTGGTCGCCCTCGCGCCAATCGGCAAAGCTGAATTCCGGTGTCTGGTGGGTTAGCTTGCCGATGCGATCGATGACCTCGAGCAGGTTCCTCTGGTTTTCGGGGCCGCCGCCGACGTTATAGATCTCGCCACGCGTCTTGTCGATCTGCTTGATCACGGTCGAGTAGAGGCGGCACAGGTCGCGAGCGTCCAGCAGGTCCCTGACCTGTGTGCCGTCGCCGTAGATGGTCGTTGGGCGTTTGTTGAGGATCGAGTGGACGAAATGCGCGACCCAGCCCTGGTCCTCGGTGCCGTACTGGTGCGCTCCGTAAATGCAGCTCTGCCGCAGCACCACGGTGTTCATGTGGTAGCAGCGCGCATAGTCCCGCACGTACTGGTCCGCGGCGCCCTTGCTGCACCCATACGGGCTGTGAAAATCGATTGGCTGGCTCTCTTTACACGCAACGTTGTTCTTGTCGAGCTTTCCATACACCTTGTTCGTCGATGCGAAAACGAAGGGCGCCTCCGGATTGTGCTTCCGCGTCGCCTCGAGCATGTTCAGCGTGCCTCCGGCGTTGACATCGAAATCGGTGACGGGGTCAATGAGCGACGTGGTCACAGCAACCTGGCCCGCCAGGTGGAGGATCGCGTCCTGGCCTTTGACATGGTCGCTGAGGGCGCTCGCGTTCCTCACGTCCTCTTTAATGAAGGTCGTTTCGGTCGGGTGCTCGGTGATCAGCCATTTCAGATTGCGTTCGGTGCCTGGGCGGCTGAGGTTGTCGAGCAGGGTTACGTGCCAACCCTCCTCGATCATGCGAAGCGCCGCGTTGACTCCGAGAAATCCCGCGCCACCGGTGATCAGGATCCGGCGAGCCGGCCCATCTTCTGCAGAGCGCGCAAACCTTGGCTTGGAACGCGTGGTGAGTCCGGAGTCTGCTCGAAGCGAGGCGGGTGTCATGGAGGGCACCTACCTTAAGACAATCGACGCCCGTCCCTACCATAGACGGGTGACGCCATCCAATCGGGTCCTCTCCGAGCCAGATACCAAATCGGTGCGCTCGAACTGGGAGAGCGAGACGCGCATGGCCGGTGTCTACGAGGCGCTTGCCGACGTCGCTTCGGACGTCGGTATCAAACGCCGATTGAAGAGACTGGCCACGACCGAGAGACGACATGCCGAAGCCTGGGCCGAGCTGCTCACTCGCGGGGGCGTCAAGCTTCCCGAGCGCCAACCCCGGATAACGGCGCAGGCGCTCGCCACCCTGGCGCGGGTGGCGGGGATCGGCCCCGCGCTGGCGCTGGCGGGCGCGGCAGAGGGCCAGGTGCTGCGCGCGTACCTGGGTCAGGTGACGACAGTGTCCGATCCCGGCGCGCAGGGTGTGCTGCGAAAGGTTTTGCCCGAGGAGCTGGATCATCAATCGCCCGACGAGATGATCGAAAACAGCGATTCGGCGCCGGCGCCAGGCGGTGCCTCTGACGACGGTTCGCAGGGTGACTTTGTCGACGAGGCGTGGCACGGCAGCGGCATCGAGAGCATTCGAAATGTGATCTACGGCGTCAACGATGGGCTGACTGCGACACTGGGTGTCCTCGCCGGCGTCGGCGGCGCGACGGTCAACCCGCGTGTTGTCCTGATCGGTGGACTTTCCGCGATGGTCGCCTCAGGCATTTCAATGGCCGGTGGAGCCTACCTGTCCAGCAAGTCGCAGCGCGAGGTGTACGAAGGCCAGCTCGCACGCGAAGCCGCGGAGATCGAAGCGATGCCCGAGCTCGAGCGGGCAGAGCTGGTGAAGATATACAGGTCCAAAGGCCTCACCCCAGACGAAGCCAAGACCATCGTCGGGCGCATCACGGCCGATAAGAAAGTGTGGCTCGAGACGCAGGCCCGCGAGGAGCTCGGTCTCGACGTCGCCCAGTTCGAGAATCCAGTGCGCGAGGGCATTGTGGCCGGCGTCTCCACGCTGGTGGGAGGGGTGATACCGGTCGTCGGTTACCTCGGTGGACGAGCCCTTGTCGGCGCGACTTTTTCTGGCTTCGCGGCGCTCACCATCACCTTCGTCCTCTGCGCCGCCTTCTTGTTCCTGATGGGATCTGCAAGGTCCTTCTTCACGGGAAAGGGCGGAGTGCGCTCAGGCGTGGAGATGCTGACCGTGGGCACCGCAGTGGCCGCGATCACGTACGGAGTCGGCGTCCTCTTCCGGGCGTGAGCTCAGCCGGTGGCGATACCACGAAGGTAGGCGATGCTCACTATCCACGCCGCACCGGCGAGGATCACCGCTTCGCGTCGTCGCGTCCCGCCCTGCGAGTAGAGATATGTCCCCGGCAGGAAGATCACGGCGAATATGCCGTACACCACGTGCAAAAGCTCGGCCGGCCGCACGCCCAATAGGAACGTCGCAAGGCCGAGCAACCCCTGGACCGCGGTCAGGCCGGCCATTATCAAAAAGCTTGCCCTGAATCCGCCTCCAAGCTCCTGGTTGCGAAAGTACCTGTAGGTTCCCCAAAGGGCCAGCGCCACTGCGTAAGCAAGCAGGACGCGGGCCGCAAATCCATGCAGCGAGCCGAGCGCACCTGTCATGACTTTGCCATTAAACCGACGCTCATGCCGGGGTCTGCGAGACCTGCTCGCGAAAGTAATCGACAGTGAGGCTCAGGCCCTCTTCCAGGCTGACCCGGGGCTCCCAGCCGAGGCCCTGGCGCGCGCGGGCGTTGTCGAGAGCGATCCTGTACACGTCGCCCTTTCGCCGAGGCCCGAGGTTGGGCTCCATCCTGTAACCGGTGAGCAGGGCCAGCTTGCGGAACAGGTCGTTGACCGACACCGGCACGCCGGTGCTGACGTGAAAGGTCCCTCCGTCCCCGCGTTCGAGTGCCGCCAGGTTCGCGGTGGTGGCATCTCCGACGTGGAGCATGTCGCGCGATTGCTCGCCGTCGCCGTCGATCGTCACCGGCTTTCGCGCCAGCATCCGGCTGGCGAAGATGGCCACCACCCTGCCCTCCTCGGCATAGAAGTCCTGTCGGGGGCCGTAGATGTTGGCGTAACGCAGAACGGTGAACTCCATTCCGAATGTGCGCTTGAAGGTGCCGAGGTACTGCTCAAAGCTGAACTTGCTGGTGCCATACGGGGAGAGCGGCCGCACCGCATGGTCCTCGCCAGCAGGCACCATGTCGGGCTCGCCGTACAGCGCGCCGCCGGTCGAGATGAAGATCACCTTCTTCACCTTGTGGTCGACGCTCGCTTTCAGCAGGTTCAGACCACCCACGATGTTGATGTGGGCGTCCAGCCCTGGGTCGGCGATTGACTTTGGAACCTCTGACTGGGCCGCATGATGATTCACGATCTCGGGCCGGAACGAGGCGACCACCTTTTCGACGCCGGCCTGGTCGCGCAGGTCGACCCGATGTACCTCCGCCGCCGGATTGACGTTGGCCTGGTTGCCTGTGCTGAAGTTGTCGAGAACGGCAACGTCATGGCCCGCCGCGACGTATGCGTCGACGACGTGGGAACCGATGAAACCGGCACCGCCCGTCACCAGAATCCGCACCGCAGGTGACTCTAACGGGTTTACTTGATGGCGGTGCCAGAGTCGTCCCGTCTAGACATCGAGGTGGTGAAAGCGGTGCCGGCGCCAGTGGCGCCCTCGCTGGCGCGGTCGGTGCTGGCTCGCACGGCCTCACTGCCGGAGGTCGCTGCCCGGCTGCCCGAGGGCGTTTCCAGCATCGCCGTCCGGATCACCGGCGACGCCGAGCTGCGCCGGCTCAACCGAACTTACGCGGGCAACGATTACGTGACCGACGTGCTGTCGTTCCAAGGCTCTGGCGCTCATCTTGGCGACCTCGCGATCTCCTGGGCAACCGTGGTCCGCCAGGCGGCCGAGTTCAAACATGAGCCGCAGGCCGAGTTTGCCCTGCTTTGCGTCCACGGGATGCTGCACCTGTTGGGCTGGGACCACGCAATCCCGGCTGAGCGCAAGGAGATGGCGCGCCTCACCGTCGCAGCACTCGACCTGTCAGGCGTGCGGCTGCCGGCAGGCCGCCTCTGATCACCGCGTAGACTCAAGGCCTCCGCGAAGAGCCGGAGGCAGGTCTGCGGCGCTCGCCGCGGGCCGATTTGCGTCTATTCAGAAGTGGAATGAACGAGGAAGTGGTTCGAGAACAGCTGCTGATTGTCGGCCTGGGGAATCCGGAGTCGGAGTACGCCGACACGCGCCACAACCTCGGCTTTGCCTGCGTGCGGGAGCTGGCGAAACGACTCGGCGTCAAGGTGGATCGCAAGCGATGGGATTCGCTGGTGGGCCATTCGGAGCCACGCGGCGTGTGGCTCGCGTTGCCGCAGACGTACATGAACCTGTCCGGGCAGGCAATCGCGAAGGCGGCGCGAGACATCCACGTGCCGCCCCAGCAGGTGTGGGTGGTCTATGACGAGCTGGACCTGCCTCTGTGTCGAATGCGCATCAGGCGCGGCGGCTCTGGGGCGGGGCACAACGGCGTGCTGTCGATCATCAGCTCCCTCGGCAACCCGGATTTCGTGCGCTTCAGGGTCGGCATCGGCAAACCTGCACGCAAGGGGTCTCAGTCGGGACGACATTACGTCCTCGGGCGGTTCACGAAAGCCGAATCCGTGCGGATTCCAGCCGTGATCGATGGGGTCGCGGGCGCTCTGGAGCTGGCCCTCGAGGCGGGGCTCGAGCGTTCAATGGACCGCTACAACAAGGCCGGCTCACTCGGCTGCGAGGAGCTCGCATGAGCACGCTCTGGCAGAGGACGATCTCCACCGCGCCCGCATTGGAGCAATGGGTAGGCGGCAAGGCATCGCAGCTCGACGTCAGTCGTCTGCCCCGGCCGGCCTGGCCGATCGTAGCCGGGGCGCTGGCGCGCGCATCTGCAGCGCTCCGCCGTTCCCTGGTGATCCTGGTCCCTGCGCCAGAACGATTTGTGGATGAGCTTCGACCCTGGTTGGGCGGGCACCCCGCGGTGCACGTCTTCTCCGAGGTTGGTGTCTCGTTCCTCGACCGTCCGCCCGCCTTCGACGAGTCCGTCAACAAGCGGCTCGAGGCCCTGGCAGCGCTCGCGCGCTCGGCCGACGAGCCGACCGTGGTCGTCTCGTCTCGGCGCGCGATGACTCGTCAAACGATCTCACCCCGAGACCTGGCAGACGGGACGCTGTTGCTGGCTCCCGGCAGGGGGCCGGATCCGGTCGCCGTTGCGAGCCGCCTGGTCGAGCTCGGCTATTCCCGCGAAGCGCTGGTCGAGGGTCGTGGGCAGTTCTCTCTGCGCGGCGGAATCCTGGACGTGTTTCCAACCGTCGCAGATGCGCCTGTCCGAGCCGAATGGGAAGGCGACGTCATCGATACCCTGCGGCTCTTCGATCCCGAGAACCAGCGCTCGGTGATGGCAATTCCGGAGGCCGCGATAAGGACCGGCCGCGAGCTGCTGCTGGGGCCTCAACGCGGGTCGGCGGCCGTCGCGCGCCTGCGCGCATCGCTCCCGCTCGACAGCCTTCGGGACGATGTCCGATCCGACTGGGAGGACGATCTGGCGCGCCTGGAATCAGGCGGCGCTTTTCCGGGTGTGGAGTATTACGCGGCCTACCTCGACGCGTCGCGGCCATTTTTGCTTGACCATGTGGCAGCGGACGTAGGCATGCTGGATTTCGACCCGGATCGCCAGCTTGCCGACGCGCGTTCGGTAATCGAAGAAGCCGAGATGCTGGCCGCGGCCGAATCCGGTGGGGCGGAGCTGCCTCGAGGTTTCATGCTGCCCGCCGTCGGCCTGGAACGCCTGGCCAATCTGGCTGATCGCCCTCGGATCCGGCTGGTGGCCGGCGAGTCGACGGAAGATGCGGTTGACCTGGGCTGGGTCGAGCTCCAGCCGTTTGTCGGCCGGCCAAAAGCCGTAGCGGACTTTGCCGCCCTTGGAGATTCAGCAACCGTCGTGTTCGCGACCGAGCAGGACGAACGGTTGCGTGCGCTCCTCGACGAAAGTGGCGTCCGGGCGCGAATCGACGAGGACGACCTCGACCTCGACCTTGAGCTCAAGCCCGTGTTGGAGCGGGCGGACATCGACATCAGCGCAGGCTGTTCTCACGCCGCAATGGGGTTCCACCTGGCGACGGATGCCGAGCTCTTCGGCCGGCTGCGGAGACCTTCACGATCGTCGCGCGGCCGCACACGAGCTGCGGATCTGACCAAAGAGTTCACGCTCGACTTCGCGCCCGATGAGCTCGTCGTTCATGTCGATCACGGCATCGCCCGTTTCAAAGGCATGCGGCTCATCGAATCTGAAGGTGCGCAGCGTGAGTACCTCGAGCTGGAGTACGCCGAGGAGGACAAGCTCTTTGTCCCGGTCGAGAACCTGGACCGCGTCCAGAAATATCTCGGAGGCGAAGGGCAGCCGGCGCTCCACCGGCTGGGTACGACTGACTGGACCCGCGCGCGTGGGCGCGCGAGGAAGGTGGTCCAGGACGTTACTGACGAGCTGCTCAAGGTCTATGCGTTGCGTGAGGCCAGGCCTGGTATTGCTTTCGCCCCGGACACTGCCTGGCAGCAGGAGCTCGAAGCGTCGTTTCCTTTTGAAGAGACTCCAGACCAGGTCGCCGCGCTGGCGGAGATCAAGGCCGACATGGAGTCTGATCGGCCGATGGACCGCCTTCTCTGTGGTGACGTCGGGTTTGGCAAGACGGAGCTCGCGCTCCGGGCGGCGTTCAAGGCCGCGATGAGCGGGAAGCAGGTCGCGCTGCTCGCGCCGACGACAGTGCTCGCACAACAGCACTTCCACGTCTTCCGTGAGCGGCTGGCCAAATTCCCGGTGGTCGTCGAGATGCTCTCGAGATTTGTCGATGACGAAACTCAGGCCCGCAACATCGAAGGCATCAAGGCCGGTCAGGTCGACATCGTCGTCGGGACCCATCGCCTGTTGCAGCGGGATGTCCGGTTCAAGCGACTCGGGTTGCTGATCGTCGATGAGGAGCACCGATTCGGCGTCATGCAGAAGGAGCGCTTGAAGAAGTTGCGAACGCAGCTCGACGTGCTGTCATTGTCCGCCACACCGATACCGCGAACCCTGCACATGGCCGTCGGTGGGATTCGTGACATGAGCGTGATCCAGACCCCGCCGGAGGAACGCCAGCCGATCAAGACCTACGTCACTGCCGACGATGACGAGCTCGTGGGTGAGGCGATCACCCGTGAGCTCCAGCGCGGAGGCCAGGTGTATTACGTCCACAACCGCGTGCGCACCATCCAGAAGGCGGCGGAGCGCATCCGCCGGCTCGTGCCGAAAGCTCGCGTCGCCGTCGGTCACGGCCAGATGGGTGAGGACGAGCTGGCCAATGTGATGGTCGACTTCGAGTCGGCAAAACACGATGTGCTGGTCTGCACCACGATCATCGAGTCAGGCCTCGACATCCCGAACGTCAACACGATCATCGTCGAGCGAGCGGACCGTTTCGGCCTGGCACAGCTTTACCAGCTGCGCGGCCGGGTCGGCCGTTCGGGACGACGTGCGTATTCGTACTTCCTGTACGACCCGCGCCGTTCTCTGACCGAGCAGGCCGACAAACGGCTGGACGTCATCTCAGGGCTGCATGAGCTGGGGCAGGGTTTCAAGATCGCCCTTCGCGACCTCGAGATCCGGGGGGCGGGCAACCTGCTGGGCACCGAGCAACATGGCGCCATTGCGGCGGTCGGGTTCGAGATGTACCTGCAGATGCTCCAGAGCGCAGTCACCAAGATGCGGTCTGGATCTGAGACCGCTGCCGGCGACGTGCTGTCGATGGCGGAGATGAACCTGGACCTGCCGCTGGATCACTTCATCCCTCGCTCGTACATTCGTGACGAGAAGCTTCGCCTCGGGGCGTACCGCCAGCTTGCGGGCACGGAGGACGAGGAAGAGCTGGAAGCCGTGTTGCGCTCGCTCGAAGATCGGTATGGCTCGGGGCCGCCGCAGCTCAACAACCTGGCCTACTCGCTGCGTATCAAGTTGCGAGGCCAGGGATTGGGCCTCAAAGGGGTGGTTGCCGATGGCCACGACATCGTGATTCGCGTCGACCCGCAGAGGTACATGGACGTGGACGAGCTCGCGCGCCGGATGGCTGGCCGCATCGCCATCGCGCCCAACCGTCTCAAGTTGCGGCGACAGGGCGAGGGATGGCAGCAAGACCTGCTCATGCTCCTCGACGAGATGGCCGAGCTATATGAGGCCGGTAGGACCGCCGCGGCCGTTCCGGGCGGCTGAGGCTCCATGCCAGAATCACGCCCGATGCCAGGCGCGGACGAGCTACCGTTTTCGCCTGGAGTCAGCGCCATCTTTGAAGTGGTCGCGCGGCTACGCGAGCCGGACGGATGCCCGTGGGACCGGGAGCAAACTCATGAATCGCTCCGGCCGTATCTGCTCGAGGAGACCTACGAGCTGTTGGAGGCGATCGACTCTGGGGACGATGCCAAGATAAAGGAAGAGCTGGGCGACCTTCTCCTGCAGGTCGCGATGCACGCCCAGATCGCCGCCGGCGAATCGCGCTTTGATGCAGCCGAGGTGTCTGAGGGCGTGGCGGCCAAGATGGTGACGCGCCACCCGCATGTCTTTGGCTCGACCAAGGTCGCGAATGCCGACGATGTTCTGCGCAACTGGGAGCACCAGAAGGCGGATGAAGCTCGCAAGGCCGGCCGCAGGGAAGAGTCGGTGGTCGACAGGGTCCCAGTCACGCTCCCAGCCCTGGCATGGACCCTCGGCCTACAGAAGCGGGCGGCACGAGTCGGCTTTGATTTCGCTTCTCCCACCGACACTGCTGAAGCCGTTGCGGAAGAGGCGCGCGAGCTGTCGGGCGCGGCTGGCGCGCGCGAGACCTTCGAGGAGATGGGCGACCTGCTGTTCGCCGTCGTCTCTCTGGCACGCCGGCTGAAGGTCAACCCTGAAGACGCGCTGCGGGTCGCGGGTCAGCGATTCCGCAAACGCTTCGCGCAAACCGAGGCGACGCTTCGCAGGGATGGAGTGACGTTCAACGATCTCGACCCCGACGAGCAGGCTCGGCGCTGGAGGGACTCCGGCCGGTAGAGGCCAAATCGGGGGGCGTTTGTTATAGTCGGCACTCGTCGACGCGGATTTCCACTAACGACGCAGCATGAGACACAGCAAAGCCACAGTTGCCGCGGGCAGCGTCCGCACGAGCGGGCACGGAGTACGTCGCACCATCATCATCGCGGTGGTTGCCGTCATTGCCGTGTGGACCGCATACGCCTTTGCCCAAGAGGCCTATCTCGGCCACAAGCTGAGCCAGCAGGTGGCCGATCTCCACAACCAGAACTCCCGCCTCGCGGCGGAGAACAAGGGCTACCGCAAAGACGTTCTTTCGATGACCTCTGGCGCAGCGAACGAGGAAGAGGCACGCCAGAACGGCTTTGCCCGCACGGGGGAGCACGTTTACCTGATCAGCGATCCTCCGTCTCCCTCGCCCAAGGCGCCGGCTGTCACACCCGCACCCTGACCGCAACCCGGGAGCCACCAGGGGCGGCGGTATAATCCACGACGCGGAGTGGAGCAGCGGCAGCTCGTCGGGCTCATAACCCGAAGGTCGTCGGTTCGAATCCGACCTCCGCAACTTA
>JBDUAO010000068.1:0-13406 GCA_040004595.1 Candidatus Dormiibacterota bacterium
CGGTCCCGTGGTGTAGCCTGGCCAAACACGCGGCCCTGTCAAGGCCGAGAACGCCGGTTCGAATCCGGTCGGGACCGCCATAGCCGCCCCACCCGGCGGCGCTGTCTGGAGAGGTGGCCGAGTCCGGTTGAAGGCGACGGTCTCGAAAACCGTTATGGGTCACTGGCCCATCGAGAGTTCAAATCTCTCCCTCTCCGCCACACTCGCCTGAGCTCCGCTATGGCCAGGCAAGGTCGACGGGGCGCGCGAGAAATGAGCTGAGTCGCTCCCCAGCCTGTTCGATGGCCGCCTTCTCATCTCGTCCTGCTCGGCCTGACAGCCGAACTTCGGCACGAACCCGGCCGGGCGTTGCCAGGCGGCGCCATGAGCCAACCACCTGACCTCCGACAGTAACGACGTTTGAGAGGATGCTGCCGAACGAGAAGAGCCGGAGATCGACCGGGCGGTCTGGATGCAGCAACGCGGAGCGATCACGATAGGCGACGGTGTACTCGTCGAAGTTGGGCAATAGGTGCGCTGCGCGGCTCACATCTCGCACCGCACGCGCTTCGGCATCGAACCAGTACTCATTACCGCCGACGACCTGATGCTCCAGGGCAGCGCCGGCGAGCGCGATGCCGGTCCGAGCCTCGGCCCCCGTCAGGCCAGACCACCAGACGAAGTCCTGGATCTGGGCCGGGCCGTGGCTCTGGAAGTAGCGGCGCGTGAGCATTGCGACAGCCTCCACGCGATCCAGTGCCGGCGACCTCGGTGCGCGTTCCGCAAGCAGTGCGTACGTGAACTGCTTTCCTCGTCGCGGTCCGCTGGTTATCAGCCCGGCGATCGAGGCCGCTGACAGGAGGTGGGGCAGGCGTTGTCCGTCCGGCGCGATGCCCGCCGAACGCAGGACGTCACCGAGCTCGGGGCGTGTCAGGTGGCGACCGCCGTCGAGGGCAGCTGCGAAGGCGTCGGATGCACGCGCGATCACGTCACCGTCGAGCTCGAGCTGGCGGTATCGGCCGGCCAGCCCGCGGCGGATTTTCGGACCCGTCAGCTCGAGCATCCAACGGATATCACCCGGAAGCACGAAGTGCCAGGTCGGCCGCATCACGTGGGTGCGCAGGATCACACCCTCGTCATACAGGCGGTCGAGCTCGGCGTCGGTTGCCCGGTTGGTCCGCTGGCCGAGGGCCCACTTCGCCCCGTTGTAGTCCTGGGACTGCACCGCCCCCAACCAACGCACGGCATCCACTGCCGACTCGAACGGTTTGCCCACGAGACGCTGAGCGTGCAGCCGTCGGACAGCGATTGCGGACACGCCAAACCACATTACACAACGAGCTTGGTCAGTTGACATTGTCCACTGGAGGCGCCGACAATCGAGGCACTCCAGCACGGCGCTGGACGCAACGTAGGCTCGGTCACGGGGGTAGTGGTGTGGTGAATCTCTTCAGTTCGCTTCGGCGATGGGGCGCGATAGGCGCGACCACCGCGCTGGCTTTCGGCACATCGATGGCGCCGGTACCCGCCGCTCTGGCGGCGGTGCCGCATCCGTTGATCACCGACTTCCAGCTCGTAAACACGGCGCTGACGCCGCCAACGCAGGCTCAGTGCAATGCAATCAATCGCCGCTGCTGGGCGCCGGGCCCGTATCAAAACGCCTACAACCTGACGGCTCTGCACGCAGCAGGCAACCAGGGACAGGGCGTCACCGTCGCGGTGGTCGACTCGTTCGGGAGCCAGACTCTCGCGGCCGATCTTGCCAACTTCAACACACAGTTCGGTCTACAGCACATGTGCGGCGAGGCCAACCACACGTGTGTGGCAGGTGATCCGACGTTCAGCACTCTGTGCGTCCAGGCCTGCACCAATGCGAAGTCCACAGCTAACGGACACCAGCAGGACCGTTCCGCCTGGTCGGTCGAGGTCTCGCTCGACGTCGAGTGGGTTCACGCCGTTGCGCCCAAGGCCAACGTGCTCCTCGTGACGACACCGACCGCAGAAACCCTCGGCGTGCCCGGCTTTCCGCAGATGATGAACGCCGAGCAGTACGTGATCGACCACAAGCTGGCGCAGGTGATCAGCCAGAGCTTCGGCGCGGCTGAGGAATCGTTCAACGGCGGCACCGCTGCCCTCGAGAACCTTCGCCACGCTTTCAAGTCCGCGAAGTTGAACAACGTCAGCGTCTTCGCTTCGTCGGGCGACGGCGGTAACCAGAACATCATGAAATCGCCCGTGAGCGGGCCCAACGCGACCCCTGTGATCCCATTTCCATCAGTGATCTGGCCGGGCTCAGATCCGCTGGTGACATCAGTCGGCGGCACGTACCTCTGTGCCAACGCGATCACCGGCTCCAGGGTCGCCGACAGCGTCTCCCCGCCGGTCAACTGCAGGTCGAACCCGGGCGTCACCGAGGTGGGCTGGGTGGCCGCAGGCGGCGGCTTCAGCCATGTCTTCGGCAAGCCGAGCTACCAGAACACATTGCCTCCCGGCAGCAACACTGGCGCGAACACCAACAACATGCGCGGCATTCCTGACGTCGGCATGGAGGCGAGCGCGCGGACCGGTGTCCTCGTCTATGACGGCGGCAGCTGGTTCATCGTCGGCGGCACGAGCGTCTCATCGCCCACCTTTGCCGCAGTCGTGGCGATCGCGGACCAGGTCAATGGAGCCCCCCTCGGGTTCTTGAACGATGCCCTGTACAAGATCGGAAACGACCCGACTCGTTATGCCAACGACTTCTTCGACGTCACAACCGGCAACAACGACCAATTCAAGAGTCCCCAGGACCCGAACTACGCCGCGACTCCAGGTTGGGACCCAGTCACCGGGCTGGGCACTCCAAACGCAGCCAACCTGGTCCCGGACCTCATCGCCGCAGTCCACGGCGCCTAGCGATCAGCCGAGCAGGGCTGGGCTCGTGCCCGGCCCTGCTACCTCAGCCTGGACGGGCCGGAAAACGAGCGAGTAGCCCCGCCCCGGCTTATTGACGATGTCGACAGGAATCACGAGGTCGATAAGGATCTTGCGAAGCCGCCTGATGTAGTTGCGCACCTCTTCAGGGAACAGCGCCGGGTCGGCCCAGGCCTGGCCGAGTATCTGCAGGGTTGTGAAATAACGGTGGGGGTGGTTCAACAGGAATTGGAGCAGCTGGAACTCGCGCTTGGTCAGGGAGACGCTCTGGCCCTTGTGCCGGATCATCCGACCGGTCGGATCGAGCCACAATCCCTGGAGGTCCCAGATGCGCTTGTACCAGAGATCGAGGCGCCCCTGGTAGCCCAGCATCTGGTCCTCGATGATTTGCAGGTCGACCTCGGCGGCCTTCCGAGCGGTGGGTTGAAGGTTGGCCAGATCCTTATGCACCCGGTCAAGCAGACCGCGCTTGAACTCGAGCAGGTCGGCGTAGATGCTCGTCCAGTGACGAGCGTCCTCCCAGTGGGAGGTCTTGAGGTCCTCACCCTCCAGGGCCCTCGAGATACGCGGCCTCGTGCGAACAGCCACGCAGGAGATCTTAGATCCCAATTGTTCTGTTGGCAATGTCCTGGGGAACTATCCAGGCAGCCGGAATGTTGCTGAACTTCTTATGGGGGGCCCCGTACAACTTACGAAGGATGAATAAGACTCTGAGCAAACGAGACAGGCCGGACATTGATGCGGCAGAGCGTGGCGGCGACTGGAGTAAACGAATGGACGGCGAAGGCGTTCCCGGTGATGCCAGCCTCGAACAGGCCGTTTTCTGGAGCCAGGTCTACTCCGAGATCCTGGCGATGGAGGAGAAGGTCCTCGCGCGCATCCGGGAGCTGATGCTCACCCAGTCGGACACTGCCCGGCGCGAGGTCGAGCTCACCAACGTTCCCGTCGTCGTCGCACAGGCGGAAAGGTTTCGCCAGCGCCTCGGTTATTGGGACGAGCGCGTGGCGGATCTCAAACTTAACGCCAAGGCGAGCTAGCGGACCTTCACTCGCCCAGCTTGCAGATGAAGCGGATGACCGCCTCGATACCTGTGTGATAGTGGTCGATCGCCAGATGCTCGTTCGGTGAGTGAACGGCGTCGTCCGCCTGCGGGATACCGCTGATCATCAGCGGCGCGCCGAGCGCCTTTTGAAAGTCCACCGACACGGGGATCGAGCCGCCAACTCGAACCAGAGCTGTCTCCCTGCCGAATGCCTCGCTGTAAGCGGCTCGCAACGCGTTTGCAGCAGTGTGATTGACGTCGCACAAAACGGGAGGAGCTGAGCCGAGCAGCTCGACCTTGATTTCCACCCCGGGCGTCGTGAGCGTCTTGACGTACTTCACCAGCGAGGCGAGTATCGCCTGCCAATCCTGGTCGGGGACCAGACGCATGCTGACCTTGGCCATCGCGCGAGCGGGGATCACTGTCTTCTCTCCGACGCCGGTGAACCCGCCGATGATGCCATTGGCGTCGAGCGTCGGGCGGCTGCCGGTGCGCTCGAGAGCGAGAAAACCTGGCTCGCCTTCCAGCGCGGGCGCTCCAGACATCTTCTGAATCGTCCGCGCGTAGTGGTCGTCCTTCGTCTTCCAGTCCGCCAGCTCTTCGGTGCTGGGGCGGCGCACGTCGTCGTAGAAGCCCGGAATCGTAACGTGCCCGTTGCGATCCTTGAGCTCGCCGAGGACGAGGCCAAGCGTGTTTATGGGATTGGGCGCCACACCGCCGTACATCCCGGAGTGCAGATCGACTGCGGCGCCGGTTGCATGCAGCTCCACATAAAGGAGGCCGCGGAGCGCGGTCGCAAGGGTGGGGTTGTCGGCCTCGTCGAAGCCGCCATCCCAGATGAGGACGGAGTCAGTCTTGAGCTTGGAGCCGTTCGCCCGCAGGTATTCCTTCAAGGAGTCGCCGCTAACCTCCTCCTCGCCTTCGATCAAAAAGCGAAGGTTGACGGGCGGACCACCGGCCGCAAAAAGGTGCTCGACGGCCTTGAGCGTGGCCATGTGGTTGCCCTTGTTGTCAGCGCACCCTCTGGCATAGAGGTGGCCGTTGCGGACCTCTGGCTCGAAAGGAGGCGACTTCCAGTCCTCGAGCGGGTCGGGCGGCTGGACGTCGTAGTGCCCATAGATGGTCAGGTGCGGCTTGCCCGGCGCGCCGTTCCAGTCGGCGACCACCACTGGGTTGCCATCCTTGAGGACGTCGACGATGTCGACCTTCATCCCCAGCGCCACCATGCGATCGCGCAGCCACTCCGCGTTGCGCCGGCAGTCGCCGCGGCGCTCGGGCAAGGTGCTGATCGAGGGGATTCGGAGCTCTTCGACGAGGTCGGCCAGGTCAGAATCCCGCGCGGCCTTTGCCTTGGCCAGGGCTGCGTCTCTCAGCGCGTGTGTGTCGGTCATCACGATCGCCCTCGCGAGCGCTCGATCTGCTTGGCGTGATCGTGCCCGTGGTTCGCATAGGTGGTGAGCCAATCCTCGACCGAGTAAGAGCCCCTCTCGCTGTGCGTTCCGGTGCGTTGCCAATCCTCGTCTGAAAGCCGTTCCAGGATCTGTGCGGTCGACTCGCGCGCCCAGCGCATCGCTTCGAGAGAGGGCTCGATGGGCCGGTCGGATGTGAGCTTCTTGGCGAACTCCACCTCGTCGTAACCGCTGATCACGGGCGCGTCCTCTGCGATCAGACGCCTGAGCCGTATCGCCGACGTCATCTCGCTGTCAGCCAGGTGGTGCGCGATCATCCGTGGCGTCCACTCGTCGCTCGCGGACCGATCGAGCTCCTCATCCTTCAAGCCACGAAGCGCCTCGGCAACGGCGCTGTGCCCTTCCCGATACCGCCGGATCAGGGCTTTCCTTTCTTCAGCGTCCACATCACCCTCCTGATTCAACCACCAAAAAAAGGACCTGGAGCCGGAAACAGGAATCGAACCCGTGGCGGCCTCGATCAAAAATAGCCGTTTTGAATACAGGCGCGTCCTAGTGTTCGTCGATGACGCGCGGCGGCCCGTACTCGTTGACGAGAGCCGCCGGGATCAAGAACTGGCGGTAGGGCAGGCTCGTGACCCACTCGAACGGGAGGACAACCGGCTCGGGCATCGCAAGTTCTAGTAGGACGGCCTCGCCGCCACCACCTATAGAGTGGTCGACCGGTCGGTCGAAAAACCACACGCCACTGTGGTCAGACCGGGTCAGGTAAGTCCCCGACCTTTCGCCGAAGCCGTCGCGCAGAATGTCGGTTGCATGCATCGTTGGGTGGTATAGCTTCATGGGTCTCACGACGACGGCTTTGCCCGTTGATATTCGTTGCAGGTGGTGAACCAGGGAGGGCCGCGTTTCACGGCTCCTAGGAATAACGCGTGGATATCCCCTTAATTGCCATGGCGACGGGCCGGAGTTCGGGGAGTCTTGGTTTCCTAGGTCCGACCGAGAATGGCAAGGCTGACGGCGCCATCCGGCCAAGGATTGAGCGCGTGGAGCCGGCAACAGGAATCGAACCCGTAACCTGCTGTTTACAAAACAGCTGCTCTGCCAATTGAGCTATGCCGGCGTCTTCGGAAGGGTAACGGAACACTTTTTTGGAAGGGGGGTTGCGGCTGATCTAAGTCGAAACCGGCCTTCAAAGTGCCAGTTTCGGCCCGCATCGTTGTCTATGATTTTGTCTAACTAAGCCGCGTCGGCGGGCGCCAAACGATCGCTGCCTGACATAAGTTCGATTCAATGACCGCTGACCTACGAAACGGGATCGGTTGATCTTGGGTGAGAATCGAGGCGTTCGCCCATTGAGCGATACCGACCTCGCGGCAGAGCTCGCAGCCGGCAACCAGGACGCGCTGGCGGAGCTGTACGACCGGTACGGCCGCCTGGCCTACGCGGTCGCCCTGCGCATCCTTGGCGATTCAGGCCGCGCCGAGGATGTCGTGCAGGACGCCTTCCTCAAGCTCTGGAACAACGCCAATCAGTTCGACATCGACCGGGGATCAATGCGCACATGGCTTATCACAGCCGTTCGCAACCGATCGATTGACACCATGCGCGGGCGTGGCGCTCACGAACGCCAGGAGCGCGAGCTCAAGCCGGAGCTGCAGGCCACCGGACCGACCTCCGATCCTTGGCGCGAGGTTTCGCTGTCGCTCGAGCGCGCCGCGGTCCGCGAAGCGATGGACAGTCTGCCGCTGGAACAGCGCCAGGCGGTGGAGCTTGCCTATTTCGGCGGCTTTTCCCATCGGGAGATCGCAGACATGACCGCCGTGCCTTTGAGCACCGTCAAGGGAAGAATGCGAATTGCCCTGGAGAAACTAAGTTCGTATCTAACAGGTAGAGGGTTGATTGATGTCCCAACACGAACAGATGGAGGAATTGGTAGCGGTCTGGGCGCTGAGCGCAGCCGAGGTCGATGACGGAGCGCTCATGCGCTCCCACATCCAGGCGTGCCCGAGCTGCCACGAGCTAGCTGACCGTCTTGACCGAACCGTCAAAGCAATCCCGCTCGCGGTGGACGACGTTGCCCCACCGCCACGCTTGCGCGGACGCATTGTGGCGGCGGCAACCCTGCCGAGGCCGCGATAGCCGAGCCTACGTCGTGATCGTCCCCGGTGCCAGCGCCTGATTGATCCAAAGGCGGCCAGGCGCCGTAGCCCCTAACAGATGGGCCGCTTGGTTCCGCCCCTCACCACCAAACGAAGGAGTAATCATCTTGCGGACGATCAAGGTCCTGGCCGTGGGTATCACGGCCGCTTTCATGGCGATGGCGTGCGGGAGTGGAAGCACCTCCACCGCAACCAGTTCGCCGAGTTCGACAACCGCCGTCATGGCGGACTCCAAGGCGGCCGACCTGCGCGTCGCCCTTGACAACCTGCTCGGGGAGCACATCTTCCTGGCTGCAAAGGCCACCGGCGCGGCGCTCCGTGGAGGGGTCAAAGACCCGGAGTTTGCGGCTTACGGGGCCAAGCTCGGCACCAACGGCACCGACCTCGGTGCCCTGATCGGCGTTGCCTACGGCACCGACGCGCAGAACCAGTTCAACGCGCTGTGGAGCGCGCACAACGGATTCTTCGTCGACTACACGGTCGGGGTTGCAACAGGCGACTCCGCCAAGAAGGCGGCCGCCGTTGACAACCTCAAGACCAAATACATCGCGCCGTTCGCTGCCTTCCTCGCCGGCCCGACCGGCCTTCCCCAGAACACGCTTGTGGACGTACTCACAGCCCACGTCCTGGACACAGCCGCCGTGGTCGACGACCAGGGCGCAAAGAATTACACCAAGGCTTACGCCGACCTGCGCACCGCGTACGCGCAGCTCTACAAGATCGGTGACGCCCTTGCCGGCGGCATCGCCGCCAAGGTGCCCGCCAAATTTCCCGGCGACGCGAACAACAGCGCGGTTCAGCTGCGCGTGAGCCTGAACGAGCTGTTCCAGGAGCACCTGTACCTGGCCAGCATGGCGACCAGCGCGGCGCTCCGCTACGGCGCCACCGATGCCGAGTTCAAGGCTGCCGCCGGCGCTTTGAACACCAACGGCACCGACATCGGCTCAGCCGTCGGCTCCCTGTACGGCACCGACGCCCAGAACCAGTTCAACGCTCTGTGGAGCGCCCACAACGGCTTCTTCGTCGACTACACGATCGGGGTTGCGACCAAGGACGCTGCCAAGAAGAGTGCGGCCGTTGACAACCTGAAGACCAAGTACATCACCCCGTTCGCGGCCTTCCTCTCGGGTGCCACGGGTGTCCCTCAGGACGCTCTGGCGGGATTGCTCACAACGCACGTCCTCACCACGGCCGCCATCGTCGACGACCAGGGCGCCAAGGACTTCGCCAAGGCTTCCACCGACGACCGTACCGCGGCTCATGACATGCATATGATCGCCGACCCGCTCGGTTCAGCCTTCGTCAAGAAGTTCCCGGGCAAGTTCACCTCATAGGCTCGTAGGTTCCAGCTGGCGGCTCGGGCAACGCGCCCGGGCCGCCCCTTAATTTCTTTCAAGGAGGCCGTCGTCATGTTCAAAGCGCTTCGCCATTGGATACCGCTTCTGGCAACCGTCGTCATCGTCGCCGGCTGCGGAACCTCCACACCGGCTCCGGCGCCGGCTGCAAGCAATCCGACCCCGCCGCCCGGCGCCGTACACGTCAGCGTTCTCGACTACTCCATCACTCCGGCGAAGATCAGCGTGCCCTCGGGCACGTTCACGGTTTATGTGACCAACGACGGCAAGACGCCTCACAACTTCACGATCCGGAGTCCGCGCGGCCAACTCGGGACGAGCAGCAAAATTGTGGCCCACACCAAGGACCTGAACCCCGGCCAGTCCGACGTCATCGTGGCCACCCTTCCTGCAGGCGACTACACGTTTTACTGCGCGTTTGCCGGTCACGAGCAGCTCGGCATGACCGGCGACTTCACGGTGAAGTGATGGCCCGCCCCATGGAGACAACGAGAGACAAGAGGGTTCGATGGTCGGTCGCCGGCTTCGTCTTGTCCCTCGCAGCCGTCCTGCTCAGTCAGTTCGGACTCGACGGCGCAGCCGACTCGTCACCGATCATCCACTGGATCCAGCACGGGCTGCTGTTCGGCGGTGGGGTGGGCGTGGGCCTGACCCTTACCGCGATTCGAAGCGCCGGCCAAAGGCGGGCGTAGCTGCATGGCCGTCGTCATGGCTCTGCCGGCGTACCGATCACGGACGTCGGCACTCTCGATGGCGGCGCTGGGCATCGGTCTCGTTGTCCTCATCGGCATCACCTGGGGCACGGGGCTGCTTTACATCACCTCACGAGCGGGGTTTCCGTCGCCCGTCCGCCTGGCGCTGATCGACAGCATCCACATCTATGTCGGGCTGGCCGCGGCCGTGTTCTTCGGGCTGAAGGTGTGGCGCGTGGGATTCCGGACAAGGGTGGTGGGGGTGCCGAACCTGACGCTGTGGCAGCGTTGGGTGAGCTGGAGCCTTCTCATCCTGTATCCGGCGATATTCCTGACCGGGTTGGCTGCAGTGCTGCCCCTGGGCGCCGCCTGGAAGGAGTCACTGGTCCAGGCCCACTTGCTGACGTCAGTGTGGTCGCTGGTCCCAACCACGCTTCATGTGATCCATCACCGAGCTCGTGCAACGGGCCAATTGAAGGTGCGGCGCCTTCGGACGCGGCTTTGGACAGGCATCGCCATGGCCGCGCTGCCCGCCGTCCTGTGGCTGCCGTTCCCGCGCGCTGTGTCTCCCGCGACTGAAGCCGGCGCAGGGGCAGCGTGGGTGCCCGCGGGTTTGCAGGGCATATACGTGGACCAGGTCGCCGTGAGTCCGGATGGCACTCACCTGGTTGCGGCCGGCGACGGCGTATATGTGAGTGACGCGCAAGGGCGGAGTTGGCATCACCTTGACCTCGGAGGACCGACGCAGGGAGGCCACGCCGAGCAGCCGGTGACAGCGCCGCCGGTGGTTGCAGGGGGCGGGCCGCCGGGGCACGGGGACCACTCCGTCCCGCCCGGCGCCATTTCCACCCTCACGCTGGCAAGCGGTCCGGTTGCGATCTACGCGGGGTCCAGCGCCGGCCTGTTCAGCAGTGCCGATGCGTCGTCTCCTCTCTATCAGGAGCACTTTCCGGGCGGCGAAGTCCGGTCCGTCGCCGTGGATCCGCGCAACCCATTCGAGCGATGGGTCGCCAGCGGTTCCGGGGTCTGGTTCACGTGGGTGTTCGGCCATGGATGGACAAAGGAATCAAGCGGTCTCAGCAATCCAGCTGGGGCGTCAGCGCTCACGTTCTACCGCGGGAGCCTGTACGCCAGCGACCTCGCCGCCGTCTATCGCTGGAATGTCGCATCGGCAACTTGGGAGAAGGTGCTGGATGAGACAGGGGTGATCTCGCTCGCATCCAGTCGGGACCTGCTGCTCGCAAACTCGTACACCTCTGGCATAGCCATTTACGACGGCCGATCCTGGCGGCAGGTCGCGTCGGGCCTCACCGGCCATGCCCACGACGGCGGGTCGTCCCCTCACGTGATTGGCGTTTCTGCGCCTGAGGCAGGCGGCCTGCTGGTCGTTCAGCGAGGCCGTGTGGGGCTCAGCTCCGATGCCGGCCGTTCGTGGTCTGAACTGGGCCGAGGCTTGCCTGACGGCACATGGGATGTCACTCGCTATGGGGATCGTTTGTACGTTGCGACAAGCGATGGCCTGTACTCCTACAGGTTGGAAACAGCGCCACAGGACAGCCCCTCCTGGTGGGTGGTGATACTTGGCGTTGCCCTCGCGGCGGGAGTTGTCGGGGTTTTGGTGGCGGCCAGTCCGGCCGGCATCCGCCGCCGAGGACGGCCGCGGTCAGATCTGCGACAGGCCATCTGAATCGTCCCGATAGCCTTGGTCGCAACTTGATATTTTTCCCATCGGAATGAATCTCGCCCGGCTGATGAAAACGCCGCCCGGGCGTCTCTTCGTCAAGATGGGCGAGGACAACGCCTTCAACTGGGCGGTGATAATCGCCTGGAACTTCCTGCAGTCGCTCTTTCCGATCGCCCTGGTGATGGCTGGAGTGCTCGGTGTTGGCCTGGGGTACATCGGCGTCAGCTCTCACGAGGTCTTCGGGACTGTCGCTTCGATCATCCCCGACCCGAGCGCCCAGGAGCAGGTGCTCGCGACGCTGAACACCTTCCATCAGAAGAGCGGGATCTTCTTCCTGGTCGGATTCGCAGGCCTCGTGTGGAGTGGCGCGGGGCTCTTTCGGTCAATGGAACAGGGCTTCGCGGTCATCTACCACACCCGCCGGCGGGCGTTCGCCAGGGGCGTCCTCATGAGCGTCGGTATGGTCTTCCTGCTGACGGTGTTCGGGGGCCTCATGCTCGCCACCACCACCCTCCTCGGAGTGTTGAACCAGCTGCCCTATCTGCCCTCGGTGCTCGCCAACGGGGTGGTCGACCTGGTGCTCCAGGTGGTGCTTGGCGCCGGCGCTGGCTTCCTGCTCTTCCTGGCCATTTACTACGTGGTGCCGAACCAGCGCCAGGACTGGGGAAACGTATGGATAGGGGCCGCCCTCGCTGGGGTTCTCTTCGAAGGCTTGTCGCTCGTCTTCCCGCTCTACCTGAGGCTGACCGGCGGCGGGGGCTCGACTTATGGCAAGACTTTCGGCCTCCTGTTCCTGCTCATGGTCTACTTCTACTGTCTCGGAATCGTGACCATGGTCGGAGTCGAGGTGAACTCCCTCCTACATCGGGACACAGACCGGCGGCCCGTACGGGCCCCAAGGGGATGAACAATGAACGAAGCCAAGCCGCCCGCAACGACGAACGATTCCGGGGTTCCCAGCCCAAGCGATGAGTTCTCGCTGACAGTTGGCCCTGGCGGGCCCACGGTTCTCCACGATCACTACGTTGTGCAGAAGATGCAGCACTTCAACCGTGAGCGGGTTCCCGAGCGCGTCGTGCATGCCAAGGGCGGCGGCGCCCACGGGTTCTTTGAGGTCACTGAAGACGTGACGTGGTGCACCAGGGCGAGCTTTCTCGCGCGCGTCGGAAAGCGCACACCCATGTTCGCCCGCTTCTCCACGGTGGCAGGTGAACAGGGCTATGCGGACACCGTCCGCGACCCGCGCGGATTCGCGTTGAAGTTCTACACCGATGAAGGTAACTACGACCTGGTCGGCAACAACACGCCTGTGTTCTTCGTCCGGGACGCATCCAAGTTTCAGGATTTCATTCACTCCCAGAAGCGGCTACCGGATACCGGCCTACGGGATAACAACATGCAGTGGGACTTCTGGACCCTCTCGCCAGAGAGCGCACACCAGGTAGCGATTCTGATGTCGGATCGGGGAACGCCACGCACCTGGCGCAACATGAACGGCTACGGCAGCCATACCTACTCGACCATCAACGCAGCTGGTGAGCGTTTCTGGGTCAAGTTCCACTTCAAGACGGTCCAGGGCATCGAGAACTTCACCGATGCTGAGGCCAGCGCGATGACCGCTGAAGACCCGGACTTCCATCGACGCGACCTGTCAGACGCGATCTCCAGGGGCGACACTCCGGAGTGGCGCCTCGAGATGCAGGTGATGCCAGTAGCCGATGCCGCCAAATACCGCTTCAACCCGTTTGACCTGACGAAGGTTTGGCCACACGCTGACTACCCGCCGATCCAGGTGGGCCGCATGGTTCTGGACCGCAACCCCGCCAACTTTTTTGCCGAGGTCGAGCAGGCCGGCTTCTCGCCTTCCAACCTCGTGCCCGGCATCGGGCTGAGCCCCGACAAGATGCTGATGGGCAGGATCTTTTCCTACCACGACACGCATCTTCACCGCATCGGCCCCAATTACGAGCAATTGCCGATCAACGCGCCGAAGGTCGAGGTGCACTCTTACAACAAGGAAGGCCGCATGACCTTCAATCACGCGGGTGCCCAGCCCGTCTACGCGCCGAACTCGTATGGAGGTCCGCAGGCGGACAGCGATCGTGCAGCTGATCTGGGCTGGTCAGTTGAGGCCGGCGAGCTCGGACGGTACGCCTACGAAAAGCATGCC
>JBDUAO010000069.1:0-13316 GCA_040004595.1 Candidatus Dormiibacterota bacterium
CCCAACAGTTGCCGGTGCCCTCGCCATCCCAGAAATAGTCCAGCCCGTTGGGAAGACGCTCTCCGGTCGCGCTCGTTCCCATGTGGTTGGCGAGATATCGGTTGTGGTGCGAGGTCTCCCCCTGCGCAGACCACCGGTTGTCATTGCGGGCGACGCCCGGCACCCACGTCTGCACGATGCCGATCTTCCAGTTGTCATACACCCAGTTGTTGCGGAACACGTTGTAGTTGCCGCCGATGACCAGGACCCCGGTGCCGACCGGGACCTGCACGGCGGGACAGACGACACCTTTCTCCGCGCCTTGCAGCTTGAAAGGTTTGGCGCAGGTGCCGTCGGTGACGTAGCCGTAGTAGTTGGAGTTGTTGCTATGGATCAGGTTGTGCTCGAAGAGGGCGTGATTCTGGGGAAGCCCTGGATGATTCGGAAAGAGGCTGTCCATCGACGCGCCTCCCGTGTTGTGGTCGAACTCGTTGTCGTGAACCCACACGGAGTCACCGCCGGTTCCCGAATATCCCAACAGGTTGTCGTGGCTGTGGCAGCCGGTCACTTCGATCGCGTACCGGGGCACGTCGAATCCACGATCGCGGTTGATGTCGGCCGTGCCGCCGGGGTACACGCCGGAGTCACCATTGCCGTACGCCTCGCACCTTGTGAAGAGACCGTGGTCGGAGGCAAAGGACAGAAAGCCGTACTCGGCATTCCACCGTCCAATGAGGTTGTCGATCACAAAGCCGTCGGTTTCAATGATGTAGACGGAGTTGAAGGTGGACCTCTGCGCGAGGAAATTACGAAGATAGATCCCATTGGTCCGGTCTCCCCGGATCACGTTTAGCTTCTGGAACTGGGCGTCGAAGGTGACATCCGACGGCGCAGCTCCGGTGCCCTCGATCTGAAGATCCTTGATCCCAAAGATGCCGACCAGGTTCTGCTGGTGCGGGCAGGACCTCTGTTGGTCGTAGCTCAGAATCTGGTACCCGGCGGGCGCGCGCGGAGCCGTAAGGTGATTGCATGTGTCGGAGTCGGGTGCAAGGCTCGGCTCCTCCATATATAGACCCGGCAGCACGTAGATCGTGGTCCCCGACCCTGTCACATGATCGACAGCCGCCTGCAGGTCTCGATAGCCGCGCTCGAGGCATTCGGCGTAGAGCTCCAGGTTCCTGATCCGTAGGTCTGTGGAAAAGGCTGCGATCCGCGAAGTGAAATCTGCGGTGTCGTTTTTGCACACGACCAGATGGGTTCCGGTCGTGCGGTAGACGGGCACGCTGCCGGTGCCGTCGGGCGCTTTGGTTGGGCGCTCCGAATGTGCGGAGACGGATGACGGCCACAACGCCACTGTCATCGCGGCGACGAGCACGAACAGCAGCCAGGAGCTGCTGCGAGGGCGCAGCACGGGTGCAACTATCGCATGCGCCCCGCGGCCCCGCGAAGAGGCGGCTCAAAATTGCAGCGCGGCGCTCCGTCACTGCAACGCGCCGGCAACCCAGTCCACCCACCTCGCAACCACCGGTGCGTCATCATTGGCCTCGCCTTGTCGAGCACGGGATTTTCAGCGGAGGAGACGAGCCGTCTTTACGAGCTCGACCGGACGCACTGGCTACACCCGCAGGGGGACCTTGGTGCACCCACGGGCACGATTCCACAGCTGATGTTCGCCAGCGGCAGCGGCGCAACTCTCACAGACGCCGAGGGGCGTGAGTACGTCGATGGGATGGCCTCGCTGTGGAACGTGAACGTCGGCTACGGGCGGGCCGAGCTGGCGGAGGCGGCAGCGACCCAGATGAGGTCGCTTGCGTTCAGCTCGGCTTACGGAGGGTTCAGCACAAAGCCTGCCATCGAGCTCGCGTCGAAGCTGGCAGAGCTGGCGCCAGGCGACCTCGAGGTCACGTACTTCGCCTCGGGTGGCGCGGAGGCCAACGACACCGCATATAAGGTCGCGCGACTCTACTGGAAGCTGCGTGGGGAGCCGGCACGAGTGAATATCGTCTCGAGGCTTCGCGACTACCACGGATTGACCTACGGCGCAACGAGCGCCACCGGCCTGGCCAACTTCTGGAAAGGGTTCGAGCCGCTCGCGCCAGGCTTCCTCCACGGCCCCGCGCCCGATCCCTACCGCTTCTCCGGCGAGGGCTCGGCAGGCGAGGCTTATGCCAAGGCGCTGGAGGAAGTCGTGCTGAAGGCGGGAGCCGACACCGTGGCGGCTGTCATAGCGGAGCCGGTCCAGGGTGCGGGCGGGGTGATCGTTCCGCCCGCGGATTACTTCCCGCTGCTGCGACGGGTGTGCGATAAGCACGGGCTCCTGCTCATTGCCGACGAGGTCATCACCGGCTTCGGCAGGACGGGCCGCTGGTTTGGGATGGAGCACTGGAACGTCCAGGCGGATCTCATGATTTTTGCGAAAGGCGTGACCAGCGGCTACCTGCCGCTGTCAGGCGTGATGCTCACACGTGAGGTCCACGACACGTTGAAAACCGTCAAGGGGCCTTTCCAGCACGGGTTCACGTACAGCGGCCACCCGACAGCCTGCGCCGTCGGATTGCGAAACCTGCAGATCCTGGAGGACGAGCACCTCGTGGAGAGGGCCGCAGAAAAAGGCGCTTACCTGTTGAAGCGCCTGCAGGACCTGCGCTCGCACGAGATCGTTGGAGACGTTCGCGGCCTGGGCCTGGTCGCCGGGATCGAGCTGGTGCGCGATCGGGCAACGAAGGAGCTTTTCGAGGCCTCTACCGGCGCGGCCAGGCGGGTCTGGCTGGCCGCTCTCGAGGAGGGCGTGATAGTCAGGCCGCTGGCGGGCGACGTGCTCGCGATGTCGCCGCCGTTCGTCATCAGCAACGATCAGATCGACAGGATGGTCCTCGTCCTGGACACGGCGATCACCCGAGTCGAGAAAGAGCTCAAGACCACGGCTTAGACCCCGAAGCGCTACAACCTGGTCGGCTGTCCGGCGGGGATGAATATAGAGAAATGCTCAAAGCACGCTTCCTTGACGGCATAGTTGAGGCAGTCGACGTTGTCCCGCATGAAAGCGTCGCCCGCAAGCACTCTCTCGAAGCCGGCCGCGATCTCCCTGACCAGCGCAGATGGTTCGTCGAACCGCAGGAAGTGGCAGACGAAGACGCGGCGATAGCCATCCGCCATCTGCGCCAGCCTGGCCGTCGAATGGGCGAACTTCTCGAGATCGGAGTCCTCCATCTGCGCGTAGATAGGTCCGGTGTTGATGGTGTCGCCCCCGAACAGGAGACCGTTGGCCTCGTCGAACAAGCAGATGCAATCCGGAGAGTGCCCCGGCGTGTGAAGGACCTGCAGCCTGCGGCCTCCGAGGTCGAGGACGTCGCCTTCGTCGAGAAGACGTGTAGGGATTGTGGGAACCACTTCGTACGTGTCGGGATCGAAACCTTCAGGAAGCTCTCTGATCATTCGCTCCGCGGTGAGCATGTGGAAATAGAGATCGTCGGCCTCCCTGTACGGACCCCAAGCGTCGAGTAGCCGTTTCGTGTAGGCCATGTAGCCCTCGGCAAGCTCAGCCGGAGAGGGTTTGGAAACTGGTTCGCCTCCAAGCCTGTGGATCGCGAACTCGTCGAAAAACCGGTTTCCGCCCGTGTGGTCGAAGTGATAGTGAGAGTTCACAACAAGAAGCTTGTGAGGAGTTATCTCCTCGGCGACTTTGCGGATATTGGCGACCCCAAGGCCCGTGTCGAAAAGCAATGCGCTCTTGGAGCCCTCGATGAGCCATGAGTTGACGTGGCCGGGCTCGGAGATCAGGTACACACCGGCCTCCATCTTGGCGACCTCGAACCAGGCGGTCCGAAACGGGCCGGCGTCCCTCGCGCTCTCGATATGCACGTGGGTCATGGCCGCTGGCAGTCTAATGCGTGGCTGCTAGATGAGCGATTTGACGCGTTCCCCCTCCGCCGCGACAATGCATCAACTTCGGCCTTCTCAACCTCTCCCCTTCTGGCATCCGAATAGCCAACACAGGCTGGGCGTTACCTTCCTGGGAGATCTCGCGAAGAAATGAAGTCCAGGCCGATCGCTTCGGCTGCTTTGGCGTTGCTTGCGGTTGGGGCAGCCTTGCTCTCGGCATGCGGTGATTCCTCCGTCGCGATCAATAGCACGGCGATCCCCGCCGCGACAGGCAAGACCGCCTCGATCGACGTCGTCGAGATCGACCAGGCTGCCCACCTCCTTTATGTGGCCGACCGCACCGACCAGGGCGTCGACGTCTTCGACATTGCGTCGCCTCGGGCCAGATACCTCCAGACGATTGCCATGCCGGCGAGCCCCAACGGGCTGGCCATCGCCCCTGAGCTGGGCCGCTTGTTCGTTGGCACATCCAACGGGTCTGTGGTTATCGTCAACATCAGCACGAGCTCGACCGCGTTCGGCTCCGTGATCAGCCTGGTGAAGTCCGGCGGACATTCAGTCGACTTGCTCGACTATGGCGCCGCCCGCCAACGCGTTTACGCCGCCAACTCAGGCGAGGGGAAGCTTGTCAGCATCGACGCCTCCACAGGCGCGGTCATGGCGACCTACACGCTGGGAGCGGTCCGGCTGGAGCAGCCTCGGTTCGACCCGGCCGACGGGATGCTTTATGTCACAAGTCCTGACGCCGACACGCTTTATCGCATCGATCCGAGCGCCGGTTTGCTGAAGGACAAATTCACGCTGGGCGGCTGCAAGCCGGTGGGTCTGGCCATCAACCCGACCACGAACAAGGCGTTGATGGCCTGCCACAAATACACCCTCGCGTTCGATCTCGGCGCCGGCAAGCTGATCGGAACCTTCCCGTTGGGCAACAGCGACATCGTCACGTACGACTCCAACGTCGATCGATTCTTCGTCGCGTCGCTGCCCCATGCCCAGACGCCCGGCTCGGTCGGCATCTTCGGCGGAAATCCGATCAGCTACATCTCCTCCGCGGTGACCAACATCAGCGGCAACTCGGCGGTCTACGACGAGACGAACAGGGTCGTCTACACGCCGGACGTCAAGGCCAAAAAAGCCAGCCTTGCGGGCTTCGCGATACCGGTGCCGCCGTCCGGGTGGCTTGCTTTCTTGAGCGTTGCCTGGCCCTACGCCCTGATCCTCGTGGTGGGCCTTCTGCTATTCACCTTTCTGATGCGCTCTGCCGACCCGATCCGGCGACCGGTTCCAGCTCCCAAGCGCGACGCCAGGGCCGTAACCCAACCCAAGGCAGTGGACCGGCCGCAGCAGGCTTAGGCCGAAGCCTTCAGCCGGCCGCGATCTCTTCGATAAGGTCCGCCGCCCGCCGCGTGCCGGGTCGTGCCCGCAAGCGCGCCGACGTTGCCTGCATCCGGCTTTTCAACCCGGTGTCACCGAGCAGGCTGTCAATGGCCCGACCAAGCTCGCCGTCCTCGAACGTATACGTGGGCACGTGGAGCCCATACGACATCTCGTGAATGCGTTGAGCGTTGTCGTGCTGGTCCCAGAAGATGGGCAGGACGATCATCGGCTTGCCGAAATACATGCACTCGGTCGTCGTGTTGTTCCCGCCGTGAGTGATCACGAGGTCGACGTGGGGAAGGATCGACGTCTGCGGCAGAAACTCCGAGCCAACCATGTTGCCGGCAAGCTCATAGGCCTCGTGCTGGGGACCCTTGCTGACAACGTATCGATGGGGTGTGCGTGAGAGGACGTCGACCAGCCGTTCCATCAGCGCGACGTCAGCCGAGCCGAGTGAGCCAAGGCTCACATAGATGAGTGGTCCGCCCTCGCGGGCCGGCGGCTCCCATGGTGAATCGGTGGAGCGAACGCTGGTCTCGAGGTTGTGCCAGGTGTCAGGTAAGGCTCTGTTGCGCGGGTAATCGAGCTCCGCCGGATACAGGTAAAGGTTGAGCCAGGGTGACTCGTCGATGAACTCCAGCTCGGGCAATCGTGGCGCCCCCTGCTCGACGAAAAACTCCGAGAACTCCTCCTGCATCTGCCCGACCCGGCGCCTGTATTCCTCACGAAATTCGCTCCAGCCGGAGCTGTCGTCGATCGCATACCCCGAGAACACTGGCGGCAGGTCAGGATCCTTGAGCTCGAGCGGATTGCAGGACGCGATGCGCACCCAAGGACGCCCGCTCGTAGAGATCGCGGGAAAGCCGACAACGTTGTCCTCGATGATCACATCAGGCATCAGCTCGTCGAAGATCGTGGCCAGGCGTGCGTCGACGTAGCGCGCGCCGTCGACGAGCGCCTGCCAGGTGGGCGCGATGAAGCCCTCGAGCTGCTCGAGCGTCGACTGCCGAAAGACCGGGGCCGTGTCGCGGATGAAGTCCTTCCAGAACTGCCCTGGGACCTCAGCCTGCTCAGGTGCCGGACCCAGGCGCATCAGGCGTTCCTCGAAACCCTTGGCTTCGAGCGTGCCCTTGAAGGATTCTTCGATCACGAAGACGACCCGATGACCCCGGCGCCGCAACACGTCGCCGATGCCGACGCAGTTGTTTGTGGGTCCGAAAGCGCCCTCGGGAAAGAAGACGAAGGTTTTCTCCGGCAGATCTTCCGTCATCGCTTCGCGCCGAGACCCAGACCGACCTCGAACGACTCATAGCCGGGCGCGACCAGCGGCCACGGGCGCTCCCTCTCCCACACCTCGGCAAGATCGAGCAGCCACGCGTCGCGGTATCGGGGGGCCATCACCTGGAGTCCAAAGGGGACTCCGTTAGGGCAGCGCCCAGCCGGGAGCGAGATCGCCGGTAAGCCGGTCATGTTCGCGGTCTCGGTGTTGTAAACCCCGCTGGCCAGCATTCCAGGCTCGTCTTCTGGAGTCAAGCGCCCATCGGCAAGGAATCCCGCCGCTGCCACAGTTGGCGAGAGGATGACCGCGTCGGCTCCCAAGAGCTCGTCGAACTGCCTCACGTAGTCGAAGCGCCTCCATCGTGCCGCCATGTATTCCTGGATTGACGTCCGCAAGCCCTGCTCCATGAAGGCGCGTGCCGCTGGATGCATTCGGTCGAGACCGGCTTGCACGAAGTCGCGGCCCAGGTGGTGAACATGTTCGACCGACGCGAGCACCACCCACTCGTCTTTCGGGCCGCCATTAGTCCATATCGATTCGGTGTCCAAGCGTTCGATGCGAATTCCAAGGGTTTGTTCGGCGGCCGCGAGAGCGGCCTCGAACGCAGACGAGACGGCCGCAGGCAGCGGCCCGAGGCCGGACAGCCTTGGCGTCGCGAAAATCCTGGACGGCTTGTCCCCGGTCGCCGAGTACGAGGCCGGCAGCGCTGTGGGGTCCCCCGGCTCCGGGCCGCGTTCGATGGCAAGAATCATTCGCAAGTCGGCCACCGTGGTGGCGAAAGGCCCATCGGTCGAAAAGTCGATCCAGTCGGGGATTGGGCGCCGGCCGATCACGCCGTTGGTGGGCTTGATCCCGACCAGGCCGCAGAACGCCGCCGGAATGCGGATCGAGCCGCCGCCGTCGGTGGCAGTGGCGATGGGCGCCATCCCGGCGGACACCGCAGCGGCCGAACCGCCGCTCGAGCCACCCGGCGACCATTCCAGTGACCAGGGATTGCACGTGGTGCCGAAAAGCAGGTTGGAGGTGAAGCCCTCGGAAGCAAACTCCGGCAGATTTGTCTTCCCGACCACGATGCCGCCGGCGGCTTTGAGCCGGGAGGGCACAAGGCCGTCGGACGTGGCCTGAGGTATATCGGCAAAGAGCACCGAGCCCTGGGTGGTCCGCATGCCCATGACGTCTTCCAGGTCTTTCACGAGCACCGGGACACCCGCCAGCGGGCCGCCTGCCACCCCGGATCGATCGTGCGCTCTGGCTTCGGCGAGGGCCTCATCTGCGCGCAAAGCGATCACAGCGTTGATCGGGCCGTCCAGGCGCTCGATGCGGTCGAGCGCGTGGCGCGTCACCTCTTCGGCAGAGACATTGCGCGAAGCGATCGCCTCACGTACCGCAGCGATGACTCCATGGCCGGCCACGGCCAGTACTCTAAAGAACCGGATGAAAATCGCGATTGCCACCGAGCCCTTTGATTCACCGGATGCGCGGCAGCTGGTGGCTGCGCTCGACGGGCACCTGGCGAGCCGCTACAAGCCTGAGCAGATGTTCGGGCCGCACCTCAAGGCGGAGATGGTCGCGCCCGGCGTCGGGACATTCGTGATCGCCCGCGCCGACGGAGTCGCCATCGGTTGCGGAGCTCTCCGGAGGCGGAACGCATCAACCATCGAGGTCAAGCGGATGTACGTCGTTCCGGAGATGCGCGGACGAGGGGTTGCCCGGCAGGTCCTCGACCACCTGGTAAAAGAAGCGCGAACGATGGGAGCCGAGCGCCTGGTGCTAGAGACGGGTGTCTACCAGGGCGAGGCGATCGGGCTGTACAGTGCAGCCGGATTCAGAGCGGTCGAGTGCTTCGACGAATATGTCGGCACGTCGACCAGCGTTTGCTTCGAGAAGGAGCTCTAAAAGCGGGTCAGGCCGCGGGCTTGTAGGGCGTTCCTGCCGGCTGCGCCGACCGCCATTGAACAAGCGCTTCATCGACACGGGTCAGCAGGTCGAGAGGCGAGAACGGTTTGGTGAGGTAGAGGTCCGCGCCTGCCGCCAGGCCAACCTCGACATCGGATTTCAGGGCCCTCGCGGTGAGCATGATCACGCGTGTAGCGACGAGGCTGGCATCACGTCTGATCATCGCGAGCACCTCGAGGCCGGTGCGCCCGGGCATCTGAACGTCAAGAAGAACCACCGAGGGCCTGTGTTTGGTGATCAGAGCCCACGCCTCGTCGCCATCGGCCGCCTCAAGCACGTCGTACTGATCGGACTCGATCGTGGCGCGCACGAGCAGGCGCATGCTGGGCTCGTCGTCGGCGATGAGCACTGTCGCGTGGGTTCTAAAGGCCGGCGGGGTCTGTACCTTCAAAGGTTTTTCACCTTCGCTTCGAGCGCTGACGTGATCAGGCTGACGGCCGCCTGGCTCGCCCCCGCCTCCTTCGGTAGGACCGCGGTCACGCCGGCCCTCTCCAGGGCAGTAACCTCGAACGGGGCGAGGCTCTTCACCGTCAGCACCACAACCGGCACCGCGCTCGCTGGGTCGGATCCGAGCTTGGTGACGAACTCCTCCCCTTGCACGCCTGGCAGGACCAGATCGGCGATCACCGCGCGGGGTTTCATGCCCGCCTGCAAAAGGCGTTCAGCCGTTTCGGCGTCCGGAGCCCTGACCGTGGTCATGCCGAGAGATACGAGCTGCTCCTGAAGGAGGCGAGCGAAGCCCGAGTCGTCTTCGACGATCAGCACGTCAGCCGCCTCGGGAGTCGTGTGCGCGATTGGTAGGGTGAACTGGAATCGCGAGCCCCTGCCCTGCCCATCCGAGTACGCAACCACCTCTCCACCGTGCGCCTCGATGATCCTGCGGTTGATCGACAATCCGAGGCCGGTCCCTTTGATGAGACGGCGGTCGCCGGAGTCGACTCTGTAAAAGGTGCCGAACAGCTTGGGCAGCGAGTCCGCGGGAATGCCGAGCCCGTGATCCTGAACCGTGATCTCAACCATGCCTTCGGCCACCTTTGTGCTGATCTGGATCGCCCCGCCTTCGGGCGAGTACTTACGGGCATTGGAGATGAAGTTGGAGAGCACCTGGAGGATGGCGTCCGTGTCGATCTTCACGAGTGGCAGCCGTGCGATTCGGCGCACCTTGATCGGCCGCAGCGGGTCCTCGCCGGCCGCAGTCACGGCGCGCTGGATAAGGGCCTGCAGGTCGGCAGGGGCGAGATCGAGGGACTGATGGCCGGCTTCGAGTCGCTGGATATGCAGCACGTCGTTGATGAGATCGGTGAGGCGCCGGCCTTCCCTCAGCATCACCCCGAGATACTGCTTTCGCTGTTCGGCGTTGAAATTACGCGAGTAAAGGAGCTCGGTGAAGCCGAGGAGGCTCGCAAGGGGAGTGCGCAGCTCGTGGCTGACCAGCGAAACCATCTCGTCCTTTGCGCTGTTGACCGCCATGAGGCTCCGAAGCTCCGAATCCTTGAGAGCCTGTGCCATGGCTTTCTGCTCGGTGATGTCGCGCGCCACCGACGACGCTCCCGTGATGATCCCGTCAGAGTTGCGGATCGGTGACACAGTCACCGAGACGTCGATCACACGTCCGCCCTTGCATACGCGCTGGGTTTCAAAACTGTCGGTCCGCACTTTGCCTGCCAGCATGCCGGCGATGAAGCCAATAACCTCGTCCGGACGCCCGCCCGGAACGAGAAGCGCCATGCTCTTGCCGATAATCTCCGCCCCCGTGTAACCGTAGATGTGTTCGGCGCCCCGGTTCCACGTCTTGATCATGGCTTCGAGGGTCATTCCGATGATTGCGTCGTTGGAGGAGTCCACGATGGCTGCCATCTCTAGCGCCACAGTGTCAGTGCGCTTACGCTCGCTGATGTCACGTGACCTGGACGAAATGCCGATCGTGATTCCGGACTTGTCGTGAATGGGCGAGACTGCAATCGCGACATCAACGAGGTGGCCGTCCTTGTGGACGCGTTTCGTCTCGAATTCCTGAGGCCCCACCGTCGATGCTGCGCGTTTCTGGACCCGCTCGAGCTCTGACAGGCGATCAATTGGCAGGAGGAATGAACCCTTTTTTCCTATTACCTCGCTGGCCGAATAGCCGTAAAGCCGCTGGGCAGACCGATTCCACGTGGTGATCACGCTTCGCGCCGTCATGCCGATTATCGCGTCATCGGAGGACTCGACAAGCAGTGCGGCCAGAAGCAACGCGTCGGCGTCCTTAGCCTTCGCTCGGCGCACCCGCCTGGCCGGATTGGTGGCCTTGGCAATGAGCATCGGGTGGCTCAAAGGTGCGGCCGCGAGGGTGGACCGGACGCCACGATCGTCGTGATACAGGCCCCGACGTGCCTTCCTTCTGGTCCCATGAACAAGGTTTACCCGGACTGGAGCCCAGAGTCGCCATGGGAGGGCAGGGGTGTCGAGGCCATGCATCCGGTGGGGGTGCGGCCCACTTTAAGATCGAATCAGCGATAGAAGGGCGTTCCGTTGGGCGAACTCAGGTGCAGGTTCCCGTGATTGGCATGGGCACCGGGCGCAAGGGTGCCGCTGATTTAGCCTGGGCTCGACTGCTCCTTGGCGTCGAGATGGGTGAGCTCGGCGCTCAGGTCCCAGAGGCGCCTGGCGGCACCCTCGTCGTACGAGGTAGGCGACGACTTGGTAGCCACTCCTTTGTTGTTGAAGAAGATTCCAGTGACGCTCTCAACCTTGGGCGACGATGCAAGCAGAATCGTCGGCTTAGCGCCATCCACAGGCTTTCCCCTCATGAATGAGAACAGGCTGAACGGAAAAGGCACCTTCAGATTCGTCTTGACGAATCCGGGTTCCAGCGCGTTCGCGGTGACGCCCGTGCCTTTGATGCGGCGCGCCAGCTCGTAGGTGAAGAGGAGGTTGGCAAGCTTCGACTGGTTGTACGAGCGGATCTCGCTGTAGCCTTTCGTGCCCTGCAGGTCTTCGAAGTCGATCTTCGCCATCGCCTGCACGCCCGAGGACACGGTGACCACCCGAGACGGAGCAGAGGCGGTCAGCACCGGGATCAATAGGTTGGTGAGCAGGAAAGGGCCGAGATGGTTGGTGGCGAACACCGTCTCGATACCATCGACAGTCTCGTGTCGCGTCGGCAGGCTCATGCCGGCGTTGTTCACCAGGACGTGAAGCCGGTCGTGCTTGCCCTTGAACTCACGAACCAGGCGGCGGATCGAGTCTTGGGACGAGAGGTCGGCTTGCAGCAGCTCTACCTGCTGGTTGCCGGTCGCCGATACCACGTCCTTAAGCGCTGCCTCGCCTCGCCCTCGGTCGCGGGACACCATCACGAGGTTGGCTCCCATCCCGGCGAGAGCAAGAGATATCTCCTTGCCCATCCCGGCGTTGGCGCCGGTGACCATCACGACTTTGCCTTTCATGCCGCCGGATCCGCCGTTGCGACTCTCCATATCCTTCTCCTTCACGACTCCCGGCGCCAGCCGCGCCCGCTTACCGGTATATTACCACTAAGGTAGTCGACCACGATGGTCGAGGATATGCTTTCATCCGTGCCCAAAACGACCAGATCCATCAAGCCCGTTGCGGAGCACCTCCGCCTGGAGGGCGACGTTGTCGGCCTCTGGTTCGAGATGCACGCGCAGCTGCAAGCCCACTTCACAGACCTCGCCGCTCAACACGACCTGACGGCAGCTCAAGCAAAGGTGCTGATGCAGCTTCAGCCGGATGTAGCGGTGACGATGCGCAACCTTGCCGGCCAGCTGCAATACGACGCCTCCAACCTCACCGGTGTGGTCGACCGGCTCGAAGAGATGAAGGCAGTCCGACGGCAAGCTCAGCCCAACGACCGCCGCGCGAAAGCCGTGGTCCTGACAGAGGGGGGCAAGCGGCTCCGACAGGCGTTTTGGGAGCGGCTGACCAACAAATCGGGACCGCTCGGGAGTCTCAACAGCCGCGAGCTCACCAGCTTGCGCGCCCTGCTTCGCTCGGCGCTCCGCAGCGACCGCTAGCCTGCCGTCCGGCCCTCCTTCTGAGGGTGGATCGTCTCGCCGCGATCGAGCATGGCGACGAACTGCTCGATTCTTCTTGCCCGCGTGTCGGCCCGCTTCGCAGTGGCGAGCCTGTACAGAATCGCGTATCGGTTCTGGCTGTTGAGCGTCGAAAACTTCGTCTGCGCCTTTGGGCTGGCGGCCAGCGCCGCCCTGAGCTCGGGCGGCACCTCGATGGTCGCCGAGCCTGCGTAGGCGGCTTCCCACCGGCCGTCGGCTTTGGCTCGGTCGATCTCACCGATGCCCGACGCGTGCATTCGCCCCTCGGCCACCAGCCGCTCTGCTCTGGCGGTGTTGCGCTTCGACCAGGGGCTTCGCTTTCGACGCGGGGTGAAGCCCTGACTGAATGTGCCTTCGCCGCCGCTGCGAGCCTGGCCGTCGATCCAGCCGTAACAGAGCGCCTCTTCAAGCGCCTCGGCGTAACTCAGGCTGGTCGGCTTCAGCGTGCCTTTCTTCGCGAGCACGAGCCATATCCCGTCTGAGCTCGAGTGATTCTCATCCAGCCATGCCCGCCAAGCCCGGACGTCGGCGAACACCAGCTGCTGTCTTTCGGCGGTCAACTTTGTTCAGCCTAAGGGAGCCACCCGTCGTACGCTCGTTCGGTCGATGGCTGAATGCTCTCATGTGCGTCAGATCAACGTGGTGACACCGAGCGCTGACGGCTGCGAAGACTGCTTACGGATCGGCGATTCATGGATGCACCTGCGCCTTTGCATGACCTGTGGGCACGTCGGTTGCTGTGACAGCTCGCCGAACAAGCACGCCACCGCTCATTTCCGGCTGACCGG
>JBDUAO010000181.1:0-3927 GCA_040004595.1 Candidatus Dormiibacterota bacterium
ACGTCATCTCGATGCCGGACAAGTGGGAGTACCCGTGGTACGCGGCCTGGGACCTGGCGTTCCATTGCGTAACGCTCGCGCGGGTCGACCCGGAGTTCGCGAAGGCGCAGCTCGTCCTTCTATGTCGCGAATGGTTCATGCACCCCAATGGCCAGCTGCCGGCGTACGAGTGGGCGTTCGGCGACGTGAACCCGCCCGTGCACGCGTGGGCGGCGCTGCGAGTGTTCGAGATCGACGGCAGCAGGGACCACGCGTTTCTGGAGCGGATCTTCCACAAGCTGCTGCTGAACTTCACGTGGTGGGTCAACCGCAAGGACAGCGAGGGCAACAACCTCTTCGAGGGAGGGTTCCTGGGCCTCGACAACATCGGCCCGTTCGATCGGTCGCACCTTCCGACCGAAGGGCACATCGAGCAGTCGGACGGGACGGCATGGATGGCGATGTACTGCCAGAACCTTCTCGAGGTGGCGCTGGTCCTGGCGGAGTACGACAAGACCTACGAGGACATGGCCACCAAGTTCTTCGAGCATTTCGCCCTCATCGCCTCTGCGATGAACGCAAAAGGCTTGTGGAACGAAGAGGACGGCTTCTACTACGACGTGTTTCATTACGCGGATGGGCGCATGGAACCTTTCCGGGCGCATTCGCTCGTCGGGTTGGTGCCCCTGTTCGCCGTCTCGACCATCGGGCCGGACACCATGGCGCGCCTGACGGAGTTCGCCACGAGGACCAAGTGGTTCGCCGATCACCGTCCCGACCTGAACGCGGTGATCCAGCACATCCACGACCCGGGCCACGCAGGCTGGAGGATGCTTTCGATCGTCTCACCCGACCGGCTCCGTCGAATTCTTTCGCGCATGCTCGACCCCGCGGAGTTTCTTTCGGATCACGGCATCAGGGCGCTGTCGCGCTACCACCTCGAGCATCCATGCAACATGGACCTCGGTGGTGTGATGGCCTCGATGACATACGAGCCGGCAGAGTCGAGAACCGCCGTGTTCGGTGGCAACTCGAACTGGCGCGGACCGGTCTGGATGCCGGTTAACTACCTGCTGGTGGAGGTCCTTCGGGTCTACCACCGGTACCTCGGTGCAGACTTCAAGGTGGAGTTTCCGACCGGATCAGGACAGATGCGGGACCTGTCGCAGGTCGCCGACGATATCGCCGGCCGCCTGATCGGCATCTTCCTCGACCACGAGGGCCGGCGGCCGGTGTTCGGTGGGGAGGCGAGGTTCCAGGAAGACCATGCCTGGCATGACCTGATCCCTTTCCATGAGTACTTCAACGGCGACACCGGCGCGGGGATCGGCGCTTCTCACCAGACCGGTTGGACGGGCCTCGTCGCCGATCTGATCATCCGACGACACATGGGGGTATGAGGTGGACCTCAACGGCAAGGTTGCGATAGTCACGGGGGCGGGCAGTGGAATCGGCCACGCGATAGCAGAGCGGTTCGCGTCTGCCGGAGCGAGCGTTTGCGTCAACTATCTCGGTTACGAGGGCGACGCCAAGGCGCTTGCCGCGAGATTGCCGAAGGCAATCGCTTTCAAGGCCGATGTGTCGAAGAGGGTCGAGGTGCAGGCGATGCTCGACGCGACGATCAAGGAGCTGGGTTCGGTCGACGTGCTCGTCAACAACGCAGGAGTCGAGAAATCGATGCCGTTCCTCGACATCGACGAGGCGATGTGGGATCTCATTCTCGACGTCGACTTGAAGGGGGCGTTTCTCTGCGCCCAAACCTGCGCGCGGGCGATGCGCGACGCAGGGCGGGGCGGCTCGATCGTCAACATCTCATCGATCCATGAGGACGTAGCGTTCCCTGGCTTCACGCCGTACTGCGCGGCCAAAGGCGGGCTGCGCATGATGATGCGCAACGCGGCGCTGGAGCTCGCGGAGCACCGCATCCGTGTCAACAACGTGGCGCCGGGGGCCATCGCCACGCCGATCAACGCCAAAACGCTGAACGACCCCGAAAAGGTTGCGACGCTGCAGAGGATCATCCCCCTCCAGCGCATGGGTCAGCCTGAAGAGGTCGCGGAGGTGGTGCTGTTTCTTGCCTCGGACGCGTCGTCTTATGTGACAGGCTCGACCTATTACGTGGATGGCGGCATGGTGCGCTACTCGCAGCCCCTTTAAAGACGGCGCGCGCTATTGTGGGCGCGTGCCGCTCGCCAGCCAGAGACGTTTTTTCGTAACTTCGGCCGGTGGCCCCTCGTTCCAGTCCCACGTGAGGTTCGGCGTCGGAGCACTCGTTGCCCTTCTGGTGGTTGCCGCCTGCGGCTCTGCGCCCACCGCCGTGGCGACCCCGACTCCATCTGAGCTCGCGAGCCCGACCCCGAGCGAATCGCCTAGCCCGCTGCCCAGCATCACTCCCTCGCCGCTGCCGCCGCCCAGTCCGGTGCCAGTTCCTTCGTGGGCGGCAATGAAGGCCACATGCAGCGGTCAGCCGAGCGCCCGCGAGGCAATTCTCGTGATGAAGGCTGCCCCCACCATCAAGGTTCTTGCGGACGTCACCGATCCACTGCGTCCGAAGACCATCTGCAGGTTGAGCGGCGGCTGGTCCCCATTTCTCGTGACGGAAAGCGAGATCTCCTGGGCGGCGAGCCAGCACCAGCCCGGGACGGCGGGGACGAGCGCGATCATCACGCTTGACGTCTTCTCCGGGCAGGCCTCGGTGGTCGTGACGTGGCCGGGCGGCGGCTACCTCGACGGCATCCATGCCTGGAGCCCTCATCTCGATCTCCTCGCATACCTGCAGTCCGACACGACCAGCGTCGCCCTTCACCTGCTGAGCGGGGGAGGGGACCGAGTGGTCGCCTCGCTCGGCGCCGTCCCGGGACGCGGCATCAGCATCACCGAGGACGACGCCTTTCTGAATTTCTCGCCGGATGGGACGCTATTCGCCCTCGAGCAGACCTTCGCGACCGGGTTGAAGCTTCAGATCCGTCGGGCGACCAACGGTGCCCTCGCCTACTCGCAGGCATCGGCGACGATGGCCACGTGGGGCAGCACCGGCAGCAAGCTCTACTTCAGGCATCAGGGGTCAGGGACGATCTACGCCTGGGACCCCGTTGGAGGCCTCACACAGCCGATCGGCCAGGCGCTTTTGTGGATCAGGCCGCGCGCCGATGCAGGGGACGACTACATCGCATTCACCGTGCGCGATGCCGCAGGCTCGCCGAACGTCTGGCTCTACGGACACGCGGGGCGCGCCGGCAGCAAGCTGCCCAACGTGCGGTCCTCACCTGAGTTCCTTACGGCGAGCCAGATCTTCTACATTGAGGAGAAGCCCTGTGGCGTGAACTGCGGTCCAGGGCCGGCGACCCAGCCGGACGGCCGCACCTTCATTTACGACATCGCCCACCAGACGGAGGTGGCATCAACGATCGCCACCGTCTACTCAACGTGGCCTAGACCAGGACAGATCTAACCGGTAGGAATCGGGCCATTCGGGCACAAATGGTCGGGTGCTCGCTGGTTATAAGGATTCGAAGCGCATAAGTTAGGTTATCCTACATTGCGTGATAGGCAGTCCCGTGTTTGCAATTAGGATGTCCTAGTTGGTCGAGCTCGCACGGCCGGCTTTCACCCGCGCGCAGGAGGACTACCTCAAAGCGCTGTATCACCTGCACGGCGACCAGCGGCCCGTTCCGACCCGCGACCTCGCCCAGCGCCTCGGCATCTCCTCACCCTCGGTCAGCGAGATGGTCACCCGCCTCACGGCCCAAGGCCTGGTCGAACACGACCGCTACAAGGGCCAGCAGCTGACGCGAGAGGGTCGCAAGGTGGCGCTCGAGCTAGTGCGGCACCACCGCCTCCTTGAGATGTTCCTCGTCCAGGTCCTCGGCTACAGCTGGGACGAGGTGCACGACGAGGCCGAGCGCCTCGAGCACGTGATCTCCGAGCGCATGGAGCAGCGCATCTTCG
>JBDUAO010000070.1:0-13121 GCA_040004595.1 Candidatus Dormiibacterota bacterium
CCTCGCCGACGAGATCAACCGCGCCAGCCCGAAAACTCAGGCCGCGCTGCTGGAGGCGATGGAAGAGCGCCAGGTCACCATCGACGGGGACACTCACCCGCTTCCGAAGCCATTCATGGTGATGGCGACGCAGAACCCGGTCGAGTACTCGGGAACGTTCCCGCTACCTGAAGCGCAGCTTGATCGATTCCTCATGAAGGTGCGGCTCGGTTATCTGTCTGAGAAGGAAGAGGCCCACCTCCTCGGCCAGCACAAGGTGGAGTCACCGATGCTTGAGCTGCAGCCGGTCGTGTCGCCCAACGAGCTGACCGCCGCGCAGCGAGCTGTGCGTGAGGTGTTCGTGAAGCCGGAGCTTCGCGAGTACATCGCCCGACTCGTCGGACGCACCCGTGGCAACCCAGAGGTTGCGCTCGGGGCGAGCACCCGCGGGACCCTCAACCTATTTCACGCGAGCCAGGCTCTCGCCGCTGTCCTGGGCAGGACCTATGTGATTCCCGACGACATCAAGGCGCTGGCCGAGCCCGTCCTTGCACACCGGATCATCCTTCGGCCGAATGCGGAGATGCAGGGGCAGAGCGCCGCCAAGCTCGTGACCAGCCTGCTCGAGCGGGAGCAGGTTCCACAGATGGCATACGACGGGTAGACCCGGCGACCCTGGTTCCTAGATGAGCAAGGTCGTGCTGGCCCTGGCGCTCGGTCTCCTCCTCTTCTTCACGTGGCTCACGGGCGTGCGTTCCGCCTACGCGTTCGCTTACGCCCTCTGCCTTCTATTTGCTGTCGCGTGGGCGTGGCCTCGATTCGCCATCCGCAATCTCACCGTGATGCGACGGCTAGACCCCGGCACGCCGACAGTCGGCGAATCATTCGAAGAGGTGATCGAGGTGCGGCGGTCCGGCTTCACGCCCGCACCCTGGGTCGAGATACGCGACCTCAGCGGGATCGCGGACTATCAGCCTGGCCGTGTGATCTCGGTCGGCCATGAGCCCGTCAGCTGGAAGGCGCGGGGCTTCTATCGCCGCAGGGGATGGATGACCTTCGGGCCGACCTCCGTGCGCGTTCGCGAACCGTTCGGTCTGTTCAACAGCGAGAAGAAGTTCGGCCAGCGCTCCTCAGTGCTGGTGTACCCGAGGGTGAGGCCGATTCCGGATCTGATCACGCCGAGCGCCCAGCAGGTCGGTAACTCGCCGACCTTCGGCGCCTGGGCTGACTACCCACCGGAGACTGGTGGAGTCCGCGACTACACGACCGGCGACAGCTTCGGCCGCATCCACTGGGCGCTGTCGGCGCGCCACGGGCGGCTGATGTCCAAGACCTTTGAGCAGCCTTTGACAACAGACCTCTGGATCCTGCTTGACCTCGACAAGAACGTGCACGTCGGCGAAGGCGAGGAGTCAACTCTCGAATATGGGATCAGCCTGGCCGCTTCGATGGCATCGCAGGTGCACGCCCGAGGGCGGCAGGTGGGCCTCATCGCAAATGACGCGAAGGGCACTCTCCTCGAGCCGCATCGGGCGGTGAGGTCGGACCGGCTGATCCTTGACTATCTCGCCGTCGCGCAGGCGGACGGGCGGGTGCCGTTGACGAAGACTCTCGCATGGGATCGAATCCGCCGGCTACCACGCCGGGCCATGGCTGTGATCACTCCCAGCGCCGATCCTGAGTGGGTGCGTCTGTTGCAAGCGGTTCGAGGCCGCCGTACCACGATGATCGTTTTCTACCTGGACACCGCCAGCTTCGGTGGCCCCGACCGGAACCCCAGCTTCGACCTTGGGCAGGACGTCGACCTGTACGTGGTTCGCAGCGGTGATGACTTCGCGCGTTTGATGAGGACTCGAGATGCGCTCCGCATCGGCTAGCACCTTCGAGCCCGGCCTGTGGCCGGGCAGGTTCTGGCGTCATACGCGAGCGTCGATGACCGCCGCCGTCGCGTGGTCGGCCGTCCTCGTCTTGCTGTTGACCTTGATGTTCGCGCGTTCGACGGCGACCGCCGCCTGGGTGGGCGGCATCGACGCGGTGGTTCCGGTTGCCCTGGCGGGCGCTGTGTTCATGGGGCTGCTGGCGATTGTGCGAGTGCCCTGGCCGGTGGGACTTGGCACGGGTTTCCTCCTGGGGCCGTTCGCCGCCTTGAACGCCTCGTGGTCGCAGCTGCATGCGGTCCACCCGGCCGATCCACTTTCGATTGGCCTCCTGAACGCGTGGTGGGCGCGCCTCGTCACCGGCGCCGCAGTGGGCGACCCGGCCTATTACACCGTGGCGGACGACGGATCCTTCTACCTGTTCTTGATCAGCCTGCTCATGTGGATCACCGGTGGCTGGTTGGCCTGGTGTGTGCTGAGATGGCGGAGGCCGTTGCTGGGTCTCGTGCCGGGCGCCGCCGCCTTTGCCACCAACCTGCTCAACTCGCAGAACCAGAACGGATACACGTTGGTGGTGCTGGTGCTCACGCTGGCTCTGTTGCTGTGGACCAACTACACGGCGTCGGTCGCCAATGTCACGCGGGCTCGGGTCAAGTTGACTGGCGACGCGCGGTGGGATTTCTGGGAGAGCGGCCTGGTGGCCATGGCCGGACTGATCGCCTTGGCGATTCTGCTGCCGCCGTTGTCCACCACAGACCGCACCGTGGAGATGCAGGCCAGCGCGTTCTCCAACTGGGCCGCTCTCCAGCAGCGCCTCAACAACGGCGCCTCTGTCGGACCGGGAACTGGCGCGAGCACGACTGGCTTCTCGACCGAGGTCTCACTTGGTGGTTCGCTCAAGAAGAGCCGCAACGTGGTGTTCACGTACACGTGGAACGGCGATTCTGGACCCAGATACTTTCGCGGCGTCAACGTCACGATGACGTCCGAGGGCCAGTGGCGTTACTCCACGTTGACCCACTACCTGACTCGAGTCCCTAAGAACACGCCCACGCTTTACGCCGATACGCTCCAGGAGCTCGCGGTCACGACATTCACGATCAACATGCTCACGCCTCCCAGCGGAGGCAACAGCGACATCCTCTTCTACCCTGGAGTTTTTCTCAGGACCAACCGCGACTCGCTCGTGACCCAGGTCGCGCTCGTTACCGACCCCGCGATCAACACCGTGGACCGATTGTCGAGCCTGGTTCCACCCGTTTCCAACGGGACATACGTGATGACGACGCAGTACTCGATCGCGACCGAAGACGAGCTGAAGCAGGCCGGCACGTCATATCCAAAATGGCTGGCTGACTATTCCCGTCTGCCGGCTGAGGGTTACCGCAACCCGGACGTCATTGCCAGAATCCACGAGCTCGCGGTGGAGATCACGACCACGGCCCGCGCCATCACGCCCTATGACAAGGCGAAGGCAATCGAAACGTATCTCCGGAAGAACTACACCTACACGCTGACCCCACCCCCGCTGCCTCAGGGAGCCGACGCGATCGACTACTTCCTGTTCTCATCCAAGCGGGGGTACTGCGAGTTTTTCGCCACCGCCATGGGCGATCTGCTGCGGAGCATTGGCATACCCGCCCGGCTGGTCAACGGATTCGGCCAGGGTCAGTTCGACGTGAGCAGCCACTCGTACGTAGTACGGGGTGAGGACGCGCACACATGGGTTGAGTCGTACTTTCCCGCGTACGGGTGGATCACCTTCGAGCCGACCCCTGACAGCTTCTACACCCCGGTCCCGCGTGGCAACCCTGGTGGGAACGCATGCCGCACCGACACTCAGTGCAGTACAACGGGCGGTGGCGGCGGTGGCGCCGATCCAAGCCCGCAGCCGCCTCCGGGCGGGGTGGTGAAGGAGCCGCCCGGCGGCAACGGCACCGCAGGCGGCAGAGGTACTGGCTTCACTCTCCGCTTGCCCGATGCCGGGACCCTGACCAAGATCCTCGGCGTCCTGCTGGCGATCGTCCTGGTAGTGCTCGCCGCCGCCGTGCGTTACCTGCGTCCCCGCTCGGTGATGCTGGCGTGGAAACGCATGCTGGTCCTTGCACGACTGGCCGGGGCTGAACGCCAGCCCGGTGAGACGCCGCTGGAGCTTGCCCGGCGCCTTGCAAGCCGGTTTCCCGAGGCATCCGGACCGATGCGTGCCCTTGCCAATGGTTTCGTCGTGTGCGCGTATGCGCCGCCGGAGCTGGCTCCGAGCGCGCGCACGTCGGTGCTGGAGGCGTGGGCGACCCTTCGGCCCATGCTCCTCCGCCGAGTGGCATCGCGACTCCACCTGACGAGGGCCTAACTCAGTTTCCCGCCCCGGGGTGGGACACTTGGGCATATGAGCGCAGCCGGCATGGCGGGACGGACGTACCCACCCGTCACGTTCGAGATCGAACCTGAACGCGCCGCTGCGTTTGCGCGAGCGATCGGCGCCGACCCCGACGCCGGCGTCCCTCCGACATTCGCCGGCGTCTACTCGCTCGGAGCGACCGCGCCACAGCTCTTTGAGGATCCGGAAGCCGCGGTCGATTTCGCCAAGCTCTTACACGCTGAGCAGGAATTCGAGTGGACGAGGCATCCTGAGCCAGGCGAAACGGTCACGTCACAGGGGCGGGTCGCATCTGACATCACCCGGCGGGGGATGCGTTTCGTGACGTTCGAGAGCGATACGAAAGGAGCGGGCGGCGACCACATCTGCAAGTCACGTGCCCTGTTCGTGATCCGGCAATGACCCGAACGGTGACCTTCACGAAAGAGCAGATCGCTGCTTATGCCGATGCTTCGGGCGACCGCAACCCGATTCACCTCGACGACGATTTCGCACGCTCGGTCGGCCTCCCCGGAGTCATTGCGCACGGCATGCTGCAGATGGGGATCGCCGGCACGGTGGCCGCGGAGGTCGCCGGCGGCGGCCACCGGTTGCGACGCCTCGTGTGCAGGTTCTCCGGGATGGTCGTGCCCGGAGATCGCGTCGCCTTCAGCGCAGAGCCGATCGCTCCGACCAAGCTCGACATCCGCGCGGTCAAGGAGACGGGCGAGGTGGTCCTCACCAAGTCTTCGGCAGAGTACGTTTAGCCGCGCATGACGCTCGACTTCTCGCCAAGCCCCGAGCAGGAGGAGATCAGGCAGCTCGCTCACGAGTTCGCTGAAAAAGAGATCCGTCCTGTCGCCGCCTATCACGACGAGACCGAGGAGTTCCCCTACGAGGTCGTCAAGAAAGCCCACAAGCTCGGCCTGACGCCGGCCGCGTTCCTGCCCGCGGAGTATGGCGGCCAGGATCTCGACTTTCTGACTGAGCTCATGATCAACGAGGAGCTTCATTGGGGCTGTGCCGGAATCGCCGTGTGCATCCAATCGATGGCTCTGGCCATGGCGGGCATTCGCGCCAGCGGCACCGAGGAGCAGAAGAAGCGCTGGCTACCCGAGTTCACGAACCCCGACAAGCTGGTCCTGGGCGGCCTCGGCCTGACTGAGCCGGACTCCGGTTCGGACGCGCTCGCGATGAAGACGCGGGCAACGCGCACAGGCGACAGCTACTTGCTCAACGGGACCAAGCAGTTCTGTACTAACGGCGGCATCGCCGACTACCACGTTATCTATGCCAATACCGATCCCTCGAAAGGTCCCGCCGGCATTGCCTCATTTCTCGTGCCGAAGGGCACGCCGGGGATGCGGATGGGTCGGAAGGAGCAGAAGCTCGGTGTCCGCGCGAGTCATACGGCGCAGGTGATCTTTGAGGATTGCGAAATTCCTCTCGATCATCGTCTCGGCGGCGAGCCTGACGCAGAGAACGCAGGGCCCGGCGCCCTCGGCGCCCTGATGACGCTCGAAGCGACGCGACCCGGTGTCGCCGCCGGCGCGCTGGGCATCGCCCGCGCGGCCTATGAGTTCGCGCTCGACTACGCCCAGGACCGCAAGCAGTTCGGAAAGCCGTTGTGGCAGCACGAGGCGATCGGCTTCAAGCTCGCGGACATGGCGATGAAGATCGATGCGGCGAGGCTCCTCATCTGGCGTGCCGGCTGGATGGCGGTGCAGGGCCAGCCGTTCCAGCGGGCCGAGGGATCGATGGCCAAATGCTTCGCCGCGGATGTGGCGATGGAAGTCACCACCGACGCCATCCAGGTCCTCGGGGGTTACGGATATATAAAGGAGTACCCGGTCGAAAAATGGTTCCGCGATGCCAAGATCTACCAGATCTGGGAGGGCACCGCCGAGATACAGCGGCTCGTCATCTCGCGTGCGATCTCCGGCTCGCGCGGGACCATCAGGTTGAGGGGGTAAGGGATGTTCGACCTATCGGGCAAAGTCGCAATCGTCACAGGCGCTTCGCGCGGGCTCGGCCGTCAGGATGCGCTGACACTGGCTCAGGCGGGAGCCGACGTCGTCATCACCGACATCCTGGTCGAGGACGATCCTGATCTTCAGAAGTCGGCGGAGGAGCTCGGGTCGGCGCTCGCCCAGTACGCCACGTCGCAGGGATGGGTGCACACGAATCAGACCGCCGAAGAGGTCCGCAAGATGGGGCGGCGCTCGGTCGCAATCAAGATGGATGTCACCAATCGCGACCAGGTCCGCGACGTTTTCAAGAAAATCAAGGAGGAGTTCGGCCGCATCGACATCCTGGTGAACAATGCGGCGACCCTGGACAACGCGGCTCAGATTCAGAACATGAGCTACGAGCTCTGGGATCGCGACATCAAGGTCAACCTCACCGGAGCGTTCAACTGCACCAAGGAGGTCTGGCCCTACATGATCGAGCAGAAGTGGGGCCGCGTGATCTTCATGGCCTCGGTCGCCGGCACGATGGGCGGGTTTGGTCAGGCCAGCTATTCGGCATCGAAGATGGCAGTCATCGCGCTCGCGAAGACCGCCGCCCTGGAGGGTGGCCGCCACAACATCACCGCCAATGCGATAGTTCCCGGCATCATCGGCACCGAGGCTTTCAACATGGGCAACCCAGATATGAACGAGCGGATCATGAAGCGCACAGTCTTCAAGCGCCCAGGCGAGCCGAAGGACATCTCGCACGCGATCGCGTTCCTCTGCTCGGACGAGGCCGGCTACATCACCGGGACGGCGCTCGAGGTGGCGGGCGGAATTCCCCTCTTCACGTTCTAGGCGAGCCGAACACCAATGGGCGAGTTTGTCGACATCAAGCGCGACGGCGCAGTCGCGCGCGTGGTCATGCATCGCAAGGGCAACAACGGCATCGCCGAAGAGCTGATGGGCGATCTCGCGGCTGCGTTTGGCGAGCTGGGCCAAGACCCTTCCGTACGCGTGATCGTGCTTGCCTCGGAGTACGAGAAGTACTTCAGCGTGGGCGCCGACCTGACGATGCTCGCCGGCATCGACCGCGAGGCAGCGGACGCGATTGACCAGGTCACCGGTTTCATGAAGCGCATGAACGTCCACTTCTCGGCCATCGAGAGCTGCCCCAAGCCGGTGATCGCGGCCATCAACGGTCATGCCCTCGGCGGCGGGAGCGAGCTCACGCTCTGCTGCGACTTTCGGATCATGGTCGAGGACGGCCGCTCGAAGATCGGCCAGACCGAATCCTCGCTGGGGATAATCCCGGGCGCAGGCGGCACGCAGCGGCTGCCACGCCTCATCGGCAGGGCCAGGGCGATGCGCTACCTCATCGAATCGACGCGGCTGTCAGCGAGGGAGGCCGAAGTCGTTGGTTGGGTCGACAAGGCGGTGGCGCCGGAGGAGTTTCCGGGCGCCGTCAACGAGCTCGCCGCCAAGCTGGCGAAAGCGGCGACATTCGCAATCGCGATGATCAAAGATGCAGTGCGAAGAGGATATGACTTACCGCTGGATCAAGCGCTCGAGATCGAGGCGCACAACTTTGCACGCTCAGCCCTGAGCACCGACGCGGCGATCGGCATCATGAGCTTCCTCAGCAAGCAGGAACCTGAGTTCACAGGATCCTGAGGCTGTAGCTGCGCTCGGTCTAGCGCCGGGTCTCACCGGTCATGCCGAGCTGCGCGGTTCGGCGGCGCACGATCTCGACGACCTCATCGACGCGCTTAGGGTCGGTGCCGAGGCAACGGATGACGAGCTCTTTGGTCTCGAAGTTCGGGTACGAGCCGACCGAGACATCCGGGAACGATTCCTCGAGCTCCCGCATCAGCGGATAAAATCTTGCCTCGACGGCGAAGGTGAACCTCACCTCGCGAACCGTGGCCGCGGAGCCTTCGGCAAGGAACTCCGGCTCGATCTCCTCGGTGAAGATGCCCTTCAGCTCCAAGGGGACGCCGGGAAGGACGAAGAGGCGCTTGCCATCGACCTCATAGAGGACTCCGGGAGCCATGCCACGCCGGTTCTTGAATACATGCGCCGGCTCGGCCGGGATGCGGGCCATACGCAGATTGCCCTCCGTGACGTCAGGCGATTCGAGGAGCCCGGCCTCGTGCATCCGGCGCACCCGGCGCTCGATTCTCTCTCGCGTCTCATCCCAAATGATGAGGTCGCGCCCGAGGACCTCGGCCAGCGAAGCGAAGGTCCTGTCGTCAGGCGTCGGCCCGAGGCCGCCGCTGCAGAAAATGTGGGTGACCTCGGGGTCGTCGAGGTCCCGCCTCACCTGTTCGACGATCTCATTGGGGCGGTCGCGGATATCGCTGATCCGCTTGACTGGATAGCCGAGGATGCGCAGGCGCTCGGCGAGCCAGGAGGAGTTGGTGTCCAGCGTGAAACCGCCGACCAGCTCATCTCCGATCGCAACAATGCTCGACGAAGCCATGCGGGGGACGATACTCGATGAATGGAGCCTGAGCGCCTTCATGGGGTGATCAAAGGAGACGTCCAGGGCGTCGGCTTCCGCTTCTTCATGATCCGCCGAGCCCATGCATTGGGGCTGACCGGGTGGGTGAAGAATCGAGACGACGGCGTCGTCGAGTTCGTGGCCGAGGGTATGCGCCGAGACCTGGAACAACTCGAGCGAGCCGCCCAGAAAGGCCCGCAGATGGCACGTGTCACGGCCGTCGAGGTCAACTGGTCGGAAGCGACTGGGGACCTCAGCCGCTTCGACATCACCTAGTCCGTGTAACCTAACGCTCCGCGCGGAAAGGCAGCCGCATCAAAAGAGTGGTAGTGGAGGACGTCGTCACCTGATGGATCCGAATACAGTCCTGTTCGCCGTGGCCGGCGGCGTAGCCGCGGTCCTGTTCGCCATCGTCCTCATCGGATTGGTGCTGCGGACGCCCACGGGCAACGACCGCATGCGCGAGATCGCCTCCGCCATTCAGGAGGGCGCCTCCGCCTACCTGAATCGCCAGTACACCGTCATCGCGATCATTGGCGCGGTCATCGCGATCGCGATCGGCTGGGCCATCAACTGGAAGACCGCGGCGCTCTACGTAATCGGCGCCGTTCTCTCGGCCGGCGCCGGCTACGTGGGGATGAACATCGCGGTTCGCTCCAACCTCCGCACTGCCGAAGCGGCCCGGGGCGGACTCGACAAGGCGCTGCAGGTGGCATTTCGCGGGGGCTCCGTCACGGGATTCATGGTCGTGGGACTTGGGCTGTTGGGAGTTGCGGGTGCTTATTACGTATTCAAGGACCCGCAGGCCCTCGTCGGCCTCGCGTTCGGTGCGAGCCTCGTCTCGGTCTTCGCCCGGTTGGGCGGCGGCATTTACACCAAGGCAGCGGACGTGGGCGCGGACCTGGTCGGCAAGGTTGAGGCCGGCATCCCCGAGGACGATCCCCGAAACCCGGCCGTCATTGCAGACAACGTGGGCGACAACGTTGGCGACTGCGCCGGCATGGCCGCCGACCTGTTCGAGACCTACGCCGTGACGATGATCGCGGCGATTCTGCTGGGCTCGCTGTTGTTCAAGGACCAGATCGGCTGGGCGATCTACCCCCTCCTGCTCGGCGCCGTCAGCGTCGTCGGCTCGATCGTCGGAACGTTCTTCGTCCGCGTTTTCAACCCGAACTGGATCATGGGCGCCCTGTATGCAGGCCTGCTCGTGGCGGTTGTGATCGCCATCGCCGGCTTCTACTTCGTGACGCAGTACATGACCGGTAACGGCTACCTGAAGGCGGGCGGGGGGGTATCGAACCCGAACAATCTCTTCTACGCCGGCCTGGTCGGAGTCGTGATCACCGTCCTGATCGTCGCCATCACAGAGTTCTTCACGGAGACTGCCTACTGGCCAGTGCACCTCATCGCGAAGGCATCGGTGACCGGCCACGCCACGAACATCATCGCGGGCCAGGCGATCGGCATGATGGCGACGGCGCTGCCGGTGTTGGTAATCGGGATCGGCATCCTGCTCAGCTACAGCCTGGGTGGCCTCTATGGCATCGCGATTGCTGCGACAGCGATGCTGTCGATGACCGGCATCATCGTGGCGATCGACTCGTACGGCCCGATCACCGACAACGCCGGCGGCATCGCCGAGATGGCCAACCTGCCGGAGTCCGTCAGGTCGATCACCGACCGGCTGGACGCAGTGGGCAACACCACCAAAGCCGTGACGAAGGGCTACGCGATCGGGTCGGCGGGACTTGCGGCCTTGGTCCTCTTCTCCTCGTACACACAGGAGCTGGCGCTAGCCGGCCATTCGACCAAGTTCGATCTTTCCGATCCTCATGTCATCGTCGGACTGTTCCTCGGCGGCATCCTGCCGTTCCTGTTCGGATCGCTGGCCATGCTGGCGGTCGGTCGTGCAGGTGGGCTCGTGGTGGAAGAGGTTCGGCGCCAGTTCCGCGAGATCAAGGGGATCATGGAGGGCACCGGCAAGCCCGAGTACGGAACCGCGGTCCGCATCGTCACCGCAGCTGCACAGCGGGAGATGATCCTGCCCGGCGTAATCCCGGTCCTGGCGCCGCTGGCAGTGGGCTACATCCTGGGCCCTCAGGCCCTCGGCGGAATGCTCATCGGTGCGATCGTCACCGGGCTCTTCCTGGCCCTCCAGATGACCAGCGGCGGAGCCGCGTGGGACAACGCGAAGAAGTACATCGAGGAAGGCCACCTGGGCGGCAAGGGATCAGAGGCGCACAAGGCCTCGGTAACCGGCGACACTGTCGGCGACCCGAACAAGGACACGGCAGGACCGGCCATCAACCCGATGATCAAGGTCATCAACATCATCGCGATCTTGATCGCCGCGTCGGTCGCCTCGAACTACCTGGTTCATTAGAGGGTCGCCCGCTAGACTCGTCCAGAGGGTGGACGACTACCAGAAGGAGATCGCCGACCTCGAACTCCAGGTCGAGCAATTGGTCGAGGCGGAGGGGGATGCCAAGACCATCGCCGAACTGTCGATGCAGCTCGAGATCTTGAGGGCCATCTACTCGCGAACCCTTGACCTCCTCGCCCGCGGACGCACGGACGACGCGCTGAGATACGGGCTTCGCATCCAGGGTTATGGCGACTGGACGATCGACAACGTGTATGCGTTCGTGTACGAACGCTCGGTGGAGCTGGATTCGAAAGTACACAGCGCCTTTGTCGGTGGCATCAAAGCGACCGATTTCGCGCTCCTTCTCAACTCATAATCTGACGGTATGGAAACTCCCCTCACTCCCCTCGAGTTCGCGCGACGCGCCCGCAAGCTCTACGGCGAGCGCGAGGCTGTCGTCGACGGCGACCTGCGCCTGACCTATGAGGAGCTTTTCGACCGGTGCGATCGGTGGTCGTCGGCACTGCAGGGCATGGGGGTGAAGAAGGGAGACAGGGTGGCCTATATCGCGCCCAACATCCATGAGCAGCTCGAGTCGTTCTATGCGGTGCCCCAGATCGGCGCAGTGCTCGTTCCCATCAACTACCGGCTGACGGCGGACGACTTCGTCTACATCACCTCGCACTCGGGCGCCAAGGTTCTCTGCGTGCATCCTGATTACCTCGACGCTGTCGACGGAGTACGCGATCAGCTCAGTGGGGTGGAGCACTTTGTCAGCCTTGGGCCGGCCGGCGGTCGCCAGGGATGGTCCGAGTACGATGCCGCGCTCGCCACCTCAAAGCCCGAGTTCAAGCGCCCCGAAATCGCTGAGGGCGATCTCCTCACGATCAACTACACCAGCGGGACGACAGCGAAGCCGAAGGGCGTGATGATCACACACCGGAACGCGTGGGCCAACGCCGTCGGCACGCTCGTCCACTTCCACATCACAGTCGACGACCGTTACCTGTGGACGCTGCCGATGTTCCACGCCAATGGCTGGACCTTCGTCTGGATCATCACAGCTGTCGGTGGCACGCACATCTGCCTGCCCAAGGTGGAACCTGCGCGCGTCTTCGACCTCATTCGGAAGGAGAGGGTTGGCTGGCTGTGCGCGGCCCCCACCATCCTCATCGCGCTGGCCAACGCGCCCGAGGATGTGCGCGGCGATGTGCCAAAAGGCGTACAGGTCATCACGGCCGGCGCCGCCCCTGCCGCCGCGACCATCGAGCGCATGGAGGGGGATCTCGGCTGGGAGGTCACGCAGGTTTATGGGCTGACCGAGACCGCGCCTTTCATAACGATCTGCGAGCCTCGGCCGGAGCACAAGAAGCTGGGCACCACCGAGCGCGGCATCGTTAAGGCTCTGACCGGAGTCGAGCTGATCACATCGGGAGAGCTGCGGGTTGTCGACTCGGACGGCAAGGATGTAGCGTCGGATGGACAGTCGCTGGGCGAGATCGTCGCGCGCGGCAACGTGGTCATGCAGGGCTACTACAACGACCCCGAGGCGACCAAGAAGGCGATGGGGGACGGGTGGTTCCACACCGGGGATGCGGCGGTTCTGCACCCGGACGGCTACGTCGAGATCCGCGACCGCATCAAGGACGTGATCATCAGCGGGGGGGAGAACATCTCGAGCCTGGAGGTGGAAGGCGTCCTGTTGAGGCACCCGGCTGTGCAGGAGGCGGCGATCTTCGGCCTGCCTCATGAGAAGTGGGGCGAGGCGCCACACGCATACGTCGTTTTGAAGTCGGGCACCACCGCCACAGAGGCAGAGCTGATAAAGCTGTGCCGCGACCGGCTGGCGCACTTCAAGGCGCCGCACAGCGTGACGTTCGTGCAGGAACTGCCGAAAACGGCGACGGGAAAGATCCAGAAGTACGTCCTGAGAAAGGGAGCCGCCGCAGTCGTCAGGCAGTAGCTAATCCGGTCCCCGCGGCATGGGACCAAAGTTCACGGTTGGCGGAATCGTCACCATCCGCCCGCCAGCGCCTCGCGCAATCTGCCAGCCACCCTCATGCACCATCCAGTGGTGCCTGTAACAGAG
>JBDUAO010000071.1:0-13011 GCA_040004595.1 Candidatus Dormiibacterota bacterium
TTAGAATGGCGAACACTGAGCTGCCAAGGCCGATGGCCAGCAGCACCCGACGTATCGGACCGGGCCTGCGCAGAAGGTCGATGGCGACGTAGAAGATCGCTATCGGCTCCAGGAAATAGGCGCGATAAAGGCCAAGAGCATGCCACCGGTCAGACGGCACGAGAACGGCGATGGCACCGGCAAGCAGCAAGAGCACGATCGGTATGTCGTAACGCGTCCGTTCGAGCCGGAAGACACCGTCTCGCCGTCTTCCGAGGACGTAGAGGGCGGTGGTTGCGAGCACGAGCAGCTCGAGCAACGTGGTCGATATTGGGCCGACCTTCCAGCGCACGACGTAGAGGGGAAGGCAGCCCGCGGTTACCGCCAGCATTATCGCCGCGTACTTGTCGAACACGTTCTCCCAGGCGACTGGTTTGTCGATTTCGCCGGTCGATGCCGAAGATGTGGGGATCGGTGTTGCACGGCCGATGTGGCGTCTAAACATCGCTCACCGGGGCAATTGTCACACTAGATCGGTGTCCAAACGGTTCCTCATCCTGACGCAGCATTTCCCTCCGGAGGTCGGGGCTGCACAGATCCGGCTGCACGCCTTCGCCAAACAGCTGCAGGCAAACGGCCATGAGGTGCGCGTCGTTACCGCGATGCCGAACTACCCTCGCGGCGAGGTCTTCCCTGAATACCGGGGAAAGGGGCGGATGACCGAGGAGCTCGATGGCCTGCATGTGACCCGGACGTGGATTGTCCCTGCCACCGGGCGCAACGTGATCAAGCGCCTGGTGAGCTATTTCTCATTTGCGTTCTCGTCTTTTCCAGCTTGCATGAGGGAGCCGCGCCCCGACTTCATCTTTGTCGAGTCACCGCCCCTCTTCCTCGGCTTGACGGCTTACATGTGCTCACGGCTCCGTCGGGTTCCGTTCATCCTGAACGTATCAGACCTCTGGCCCGCATCGGCACGCGAGCTGGGTATCGTCCGCAACCGAACCTTGCTCTGGTTTGGTGAGCGCCTCGAGAGGTTCCTGTACGGGAAGGCCTATCGGATCACCGGCCAAACAAATGGGATTCGAACGTATATCTCGGCGATCGTTGGCCCTGCGAAGGTGATGGTTCTCTACAACGGGGTGAACACCTCGGACTTCAGGCCGGACCCCACGGCCACTGTGCCCTGGGTCGCTCCGCACGAGATCCCCTTTCTCTACGCGGGGACCCTCGGTTATGCGCACTGCTGGGAGGTGATCCTTCAAGCCGCGGAAGTGCTGCGCTCGCGACCTGAAATCGTCTTTCTTCTGGTGGGAGACGGGCCCGAGAAAGCCCGAATGGTTGAGCATGCGCAGCGGGCGAAGCTCGACAACATAAGGTTCGTCGACCGGCAGCCTGTCACCGAGATGCCGGCACTTTTCGCATCGTGCCGCGCCACCATCGTGCCTTTGCGGAAAGGCGAGCTGTTCAAATCCACCCGACCCTCCAAGTTCTTTCCTTCGCTCGCTTGCGAACGACCGGTCATCTTCAGCGGTGAAGGCGAATCCGCCCAGCTTTTGCTGGAGCATCGGTGCGGCCTCGTGGTTCCACCCGAGAACGGGCGCGAGTTTGCAGATGCGGTCAGGCAGCTCGCTGACAACCCCGGCGAGGCGCGCGAGCTAGGACGGCGCGGCCGTGCTTTGGTCGAGCGCGAATACGGTTGGGACACACTTGTCGCGACGTGGCTGCGCGAGCTGTCGGCCTAGCGGAGGGCGTCCTGCTTGACCGCGCGCGCTGAGTCCACGTCCGAGCCGCATCCTGACGGCAATGGGATCACGTTCCTCATCTATTCGCCCTTCCCCAAATATTCAGGCGGGCGAGAGAACTGGCTCCACAACCTCGCCCCACATCTGAGCGAGCGGGGCCGGGCGGTGCGCGTGATCGCGTACGCGACCAACAGAGCCACGTTCCACAGCCTCGAAAGGTCCGGCATCCGCGTCGTTGCCCTGCCGTCCGTCAGGTACTTCTACAACGCGTTCCGCGTTTTGAACCGATTGACGTTGGGACTCCTGCAGTACCTGGACATCTTTTTCTGCTACCCGATAATCGCCGGCGCCTATCTGGCCTGGACGCGACCTCAAAACCTCGTCTGCATGAACGCCATCCCCGAAGGCATGTTGGCTTTTGCGGTCGGCGTCCCATATACCGTTTCCGTAAGAGGCGAAGTTGCCAAGGGCCTCTCGGGCCGGCTGACGTTTCTGGAACATCCTTTGAGCTGGCTCGAGCGGCTCATCCTCGGTCACGCCGCCACGGTGCTCGCCAACGGGAGGGATACAAAGGACCGCCTAGCTGCGGCCGGGATCACGTCAACCGTCGTGCCCAACGGGGTCGATTTCGCAAGGTTCTCCGCGCCGGCGCCCGGTCAGAGATTTGCGCTCGAGATCGAAAAGCGGGCAGCCGGCAGGCCGGTCATCGCGTTCATCGCGACGATGGATGCAATACACGGCGTGACGGATGCCATCGAATCCGCGCTGCTATTAAAGGAGGGCAATGCGAATTTCGTGCTTGCGATGGTCGGCAAGGGGGACACCGGCCCACTAAAAAGCCGAGCACAGGCGCTTGGACTCGACGGATTTGTGGAGTTCATGGGCGAGACCTCATCCGTTGCCGAGGTGCTCCAACGATCGTCCATCTTCCTCGGACTGAGCCGCGGGGATGTCGGGATGTCTATGTCCGCCCTGGAGGCTATGGCCGCGGGTGTCCCCATCGTCGCCAGGGACTCCCCTGCCTACCGGCAGCTGATCGACGACGGCCATACGGGTCTGCTCGTATCCAATTCCAAAGAGCTGGCGGAATGCTGCCTGAGGCTGCTGCGCGACCCTGAGACTGCGCGCAGTCTTGGGCGCAACGCGCAGGCGGTTGCGCGCGACTACGACTGGCCTCGGATAGCCGGCTTGTTCCTGGCCGCGATGGGCTAGGCCGATCGACCCTCGGCAGGCACTTTCTGCCGGTCCGCTTTGACGGTGGAGATCGCCACCACCTCCAGGCCGGCCAGAATCCAGAATTCGAGGCTCAGATCGTTCTTCCAATACGGCGAGTCGACCAGCCCGTGGACGATGAACACGACCCACGCTCCGAAGATCCCCCACAGCAAGGGTCGGTATAGGTCACCGGCCGAACCGTAGGTCCTGAAAGCCCGCCACAGCAATCCGAACAGGATCACGGCAAATGCTGCCAGCCCGATCAGCCCGAGCTCGCTCCATGTGGTCAGGAAGATGTTGTGAGCGTACGGCTCCGGGTGAAGGTTGGAGGTTCGGTAATGCTTCATCACAGTCTGGTAGCCGCTGAGCCCGGCGCCGAACAGGGGATGGTCACGCAGCATTCGCAAGGTGACTGACCAGATGGCCTGGCGCAGCCCAAAGGTGGAATGGCGGGGGTCAAGCTGGTGCGCCAGGCGAGCAGCCACAAACGGAACTTGAGACAGCGCCAGCCCGGTCACGATCGCACCTCCCAGCAGGCCCAGCCGAAGGCGCACGTCCCGCACGCTCAGAACGGCAATCACGGCGAGGATGGCGCCTGCGAGAAGGGCGCCGCGGGACAGCGTGCAGGCGAGTGCTGGAAGGACGAAAGCAAGCACCCCAAACGCAATCCAGCGGCTCTTGCGGCTGTCGGCGAACAGCACATACCCGGCCGCCACGGCGGCGATCGGCTCGAGGTAGAGGGCGACGGCGTTGGGGTTGATCCCGAACACCCCAGGCGCAATGCTGGGAGTCAGGTTGCCGCCAATAAGGACGGCGGCGAAAGTCACGATGACGGCCAGAGAGAACAATGACGCACTGACCGCGGCGGCGATCAAGAGCGGCTTGAGGTCGGTGGCCGGACGGAGCACAGCCACCGCCACGTAGTAGATCGTGACGGGCTCTACGAGAAATGCGCGATAGATACCGAGTGCCGCCCTGTGGTCGGGGGCGACGAAGATCCCGATCGCGCCGGCCATCAGGAAAACGAGAATCGGAATGTCGTACGGGGTTCTTCGAGGAAGTGGCCCGCGATGGCGCCACAGCGTGATCAGGTAAAGGACGACGGTCACCAAAACAAGGTTTTCAAGTAGCGTCGTCGGCAGGGGTCCGGCGTGCCAGCGAACGACGTACAGCGGCAGCGCCGCCGCGGTAAGCGTCAGCGACCATCGGGTGAGCCGCAGCAGGTCTATTCGTGTGGGCTTCAGGGTGGCCGCTATGTTAGCTGCGAGCTCGCGCCTCGCTGTGTTGATGGCGAACCTGGAGCTCCACGCTCGGATTCCGAATACTGACCGCACTCATTCAACTCGGATCGGGGCATGCGCCGTGTCGCGACCTGCGGGCCAGGCCAAACCGTCGTATCCGCCGCCGGTTTTGCCGCTGCCGACCGTCAGCCAAGGCATGAATGCACGTCTGGGCGGCGTCTCGTCGGCATGAATATGGAGCGCACGCCCTGATCGATTGCCGCCATGGCCAGCTGGCCTCGATGGGCCGTTGGTTCCTACAGTTCAGCCTCCTGTCTCTGCTGTCGGTTGCCGTCGCTTCAATCGACACTTTCGCTGCGTTGTCGGCTCCCCTTGCGCGCGCGACCGCCGATTATCGAGGTGCATTCTGGGTGTCGGCTGCCGCCACCAACTACACGGTCGCCCACCGGCCGGACGACTACCCGATCGACATGATCGTCATCCATGACATCGAGGGTACCTACGCCAGTGCCATCAAGATCTTCCAGGACCCGCAACGCCACGGGTCGGCGCACTACATCGTGTCGTACAAGGGTCAGGTCACCCAGATGGTGGCCGAGAAGGATGTCGCGTGGCACGCGGGCAACTGGGATTACAACACCCGCGCGATCGGTATTGAGCACGAGGGCTTCGCCGCCGTCAACAGGTATACGTCGCCGGAGTACTACGCAAGCGCGCGCCTTGTGGCCTCGATTTGCTCACGCTGGGGCGTGCACCTGGATCGCCAGCATGTGATTGGCCATAGCCAGGTTCCCGACCCAAACAATCCCAAATTGTTCGGCGGCGCCGACCATCACACGGATCCAGGTCGTTACTGGAATTGGACTGGGTATCTGAATCTCGCTCGGGCCTACGCCAAGGCTCTACCCAGCCCACCGCACATGGTTTTTGAAGCATCGGCTTTCAGCGGGGACGGAACCGCGACCGTGCGCTGGCAGCCCGCGCGCACGTGTCGAACCCCGATTGAAAGCTACACGGTGGTCTTGCAGCCCGGCAATGTGCAGGTGGCAGTGCCGGGCACCTCTACCAGCGCCTCCCTAACCGGTCTTACGAACGGCGCCAGCTACTCCTTTACAGTCACCGCTCACAACCAGTACGGAGACGACACCACGGGGTCGAACGTGGTGACGCCGGGCACGGCCTGCTCGAGTGCGAACCTGGCTGCCGGCTTGGCATCGCCCCAGACGGCGGGGGTCGCCATCTGGATGACGGCCACTTCAACCGGGTGCGCAAATCCCAAATACCAGTTCGCCATCCAGGACGCCAACGGAAACTGGGTGATTCAACAGAAATTCGGAGGCAGTAGCTGGAGCTGGGACACCTACCATTTCGCTCCAGGCTCCCACAAAATCCGCGTCTCGGCCAACCACGCGACGGCTGACCCCAGCCAGCCCGAGGCGTTCGCGGAGATGACTTACGACGTCACTCCGTTCTCGATGGCTCATTGGCAAGCCAGGTACGACACGAGCAAGGTGCCCACGACCTGGGTGGCCGGGCGCAACCAGACATTCCCGGTGACCGTCACCAACATCGGCGACGTGACCTGGCCCTCCACCGGTTACGGCACTGTCGACCTCGACCTGCACTTTGCGACCTCCGCCGGCGGCTCGGCCAAGCAGTCGACCTGGCTCAACAGCAAGGCTTTCGCAATGCCCACAGACCTCGGCCCTGGCGGCAGCGTGACGTTAAACGTGACCTTCGCCGCGCCGGCCAGGACAGGTGCGCTGGTGCTGGAGGTCGAGATGGTCAAACAGAAGGACTTCTGGTACCAGCAATGGCAAACTATCTCGGTCAACGTTGCAGCCCTGGATAAGGCAGCCTCGTACGACATGAGCAAGGCTCCCGCCAGCTGGTTGGTCGGGCAAAGCCAGATCTTCCAGGTCATCGTCACCAACACAAGCAACCAGACCTGGCTTTCGACCGGCAGTTACAGAACCGACCTGGATCTGCATTTCGCGACCTCAGCAGGCGGCTCGGCCAAGCAGGCGACCTGGCTCAGCAGCAAGGTATTCGTCTTGCCGGGGAACCTAGCCCCTGGGGGCACCGCGACGTTGAACGTGACCCTCACCGCGCCTTCGAAGGCGGGGTCATTTGTGCTGGAGGCGGAGATGGTCAAGGAGCACCGGTACTGGTTCCAGAATTGGCAAGCGGTGAAGGTGACGGTCAGCTGAGACGGAGGCTCGGCCGAGCGCGATAAGCTTGCAACCCGTGCCCCCACGCGACCTTCCGAGCCGAGCGCTGTACCAGGGTCGCGATCGCGCCGCCGCCCGCTCCTTTCTATATGCGATCGGCCTTAAGGCCGAGGACATCGACAAGCCCTTCATCGGCGTCTCCAACGTGTGGACCGAGACGATGCCCTGCAACTTCGGCCTGCGCGAGCTCGCGGTGCCCCTGAAGGCTGGCATCAAGGCCGCCGGCGCGAACCCGATGGAGTTCAACACGATCGCCATCTCCGACGGCATCACGATGGGCAGCGAGGGCATGAAGACCTCGCTGGTCAGCCGCGAGGTCATCGCCGACTCCATCGAGCTGGTCGCGCGCGGCCACATGTTCGATGCGATGTGCTGCCTGTGCGCCTGCGACAAGACGATCCCCGCCTCGGCCATCGCGCTGGCCAGGCTGGACCGGCCGGGCATGGTGCTGTACGGCGGGTCGATCATGCCGGGACGCTATCGCGGTCGGGACGTGGCCGTCGGCGATGTGTACGAGGCGATCGGCGCAGCGGCGGCGGGCAAGATCACCGACGCGGACCTCGCCGAGCTGGAGGCCGTCGCGTGTCCCGGCGCCGGTGCCTGCGGCGGCCAGTACACGGCGAACACGATGTCGATGGTCATGGAGGTGATCGGCCTATCGCCGGTCGGCTTCAACTCCATCCCGCAGACCGACCCCGCGAAGCATCCAGCCGCAGAGGCGGCGGGGAAGCTGGCGCTCCAGGTCCTCGACCAGGACCTCAGGCCATCCCAGATCCTCACCCGCCGCGCGTTCGACAACGCGATCGCCGCGGTGGCCGCGAGCGGCGGGTCGACCAACGCGGTGCTGCACCTGCTGGCGCTCGCCCGCGAGATCGGGGTGGATCTCGCGATCGACGAGATCGATCGGATCAGCCGCCGCACGCCGCTGCTGTGCGACCTCAAGCCAGGCGGCCGGTTCGCCGCCGTCGAGCTGCACCGCGCGGGCGGCATCGCAGTGCTCACCAAGCGCCTGATCGAGGGCGGCTACGTCGACGGCGACGCGCTCACCGTCACCGGCCGCTCGCTGGGCGAGGAGTGCGAGTCCGTGGCTGAGACTCCGGGTCAGGAGGTCGTGGCGCCGCTGGCACATCCGCTGCGGAGCGAGGGGGGCCTGGTCGTGCTCCGGGGCAACCTCGGCCCCGAGGGCGCCGTCGTCAAGGTGACGCAGCACACGCCCACCACCCACCGCGGCCCCGCGCGTGTGTTCAACCGCGAGGAGGACGCGCTCGCCGCCGTCTTCGCCGGCCGGATCAAGCCAGGCGATGTGGTGGTGATCAGGTACGAGGGTCCGCGCGGCGGGCCGGGCATGAGGGAGATGCTGTTGGTCACCGCCGCCATCGTCGGCGAGGGGCTGGGCGAGACGGTGGCGATGGTCACCGACGGTCGTTTCTCCGGGGCGACACGCGGCCTGATGATCGGCCACGTCGCGCCCGAGGCGGCAGTCGGTGGTCCGCTCGCCGCGATCCAGGACGGCGACGTGATCAACATCGACGTCGATTCCCGCACCCTCGAGGTCGAGGGCGTCGACATTGCGAAGCGATTGAACGGCTGGTCCCCGCCGGAGCCGCAATACCGAAAGGGCGTCCTCGCCCGCTACGCGCTGCTGGTCGGCTCGGCCTCAGAAGGCGCGATGTTGAAGCCCTAGCCGTTATGAGAAGCGCGGCCCTCGAGGCCTACCTGAAAGGGGTCGAGCCGAGAGCGAGGCTGCTCGTGGTCGACCTCGATGACGCCATCCGCGAAGCTCAGCCCGACCTCGATGTCGCAATCAAGTACGGGCTTCTGATGTACGCGCTACGCGGCGACTGGCGCACCTGGGTCTGCGCGATCGGAGCGGGGACCAGCGGCGTCGCCCTGCGTTTTCTTTACGGCGTGCTGCTCGCTGATCCGAAGCACGTGTTGCGCGCCGGCAGCTCGGTGCTCATGACCTGGGACTTCGCGCTCATCGATGCCGTCGACTCCGCGGCAGTCGGGAGCTACGTCAGAGAGGCGGCCGACCGCTACGACGAGTACAGGGCGAATGCGCCGAAAATTCTCGAGGCGAGCCGAGCCGCCGCCAAGGCCCGCCGCCGCAAATCCACTGAGTCCAGAGGTGAGCGATGAGCATGGAACAGTCGCGCGGAGCTGAGCCGCCGGTTGGCGGTGGGGCAACGGCCTCGCCTGACGGGGTCAAGATGCAGATCCTCGCGACCGAGCACTGGAGCCTGCTCGCCACCCGGTCGCTTGGCTACACGGATTCGTTCGGCCGCGCCAATATGTTCTTCGCCGTGCTGTCGGGAGCGGTGATCGCGCTTGCCCTCATCGCCCAGGGTGGTCGGTTCGACACGACGTTTTACGTCGCCGCCATTCTTCTTCTGGCGATCGTCTACTTCGTCGGCATGGTGACGATTGCCCGGATCGGGCACCTCAACGCTGAGGACGCTCACTGGTTAAGAGGCATGAACCGGATCCGCCATGCCTATCTCGAGATGCGCCCCGAGCTCAGCCGGTATTTCGTCACCGGGCAGTACGACGACATGCATGGGGTGTTCACGACTCTGGGTCTGAACGCATCGCCGCCGGGCCACAGTCTGTTGAGCGATTTCGGGCACGGGGCTCAGACGCTGCCCGGGATGCTGGGGATCATCGTGAGCGTCGTGGGTGGGGCATGGGGCGCGGTCACGGCGATCGCCCTGGGTGCGCCTGAATACGTGGCGATTGCGGCCGGCTCGGTTTGCTTCCTCGTAACCTTGACCGCCCTCGCGATCACTGCGCGCCGGGGCATCGTCGCGTCCGCGAAATCCTGGACCCCGAACTTCCCCTCGCCCGACTGACAGCGGCTACGTGGCCGTCGGAAGCCACGCCGGTCGCTGAGTTTCGAACGTGGCGATCTCTTGGGTGTGATGTTCGACGAGCGTGATCTCGTCCAGGCCTTTCAGCAACATATCGCGCGCGAACCCGTCGATCTCGAATCGGTAGGCGAAGCCGTCGCCGCGCACCTCCTGCTTTTCGAGGTCGACCGTGATCTCGATGGTCGGGTCTTCGGTCGCCAGGTCGATGAGGTGCCGCACCTGGCGGTCCGGGAGCGTGACGGCAAGGATTCCAGTCTTGTAGGCGTTGGCGCGGAAGATGTCGGCGAAGGTCGGCGAGATGATCGCCTGGTAGCCCGCGTCCTTGATCGCCCACGGCGCGTGCTCCCGTGACGAGCCGCAGCCGAAGTTCTCTCCCGTGACCAGGACGGACGCACCCTTGTGCTCCGGCCTGTCCAGCACGAACTCGCCGTCCTTCCTCCAGTCATAGAAGAGGAACGGCCCGTAGCCGGTGCGCTCGATGCGCTTTAAGAACTGCTTGGGAATGATCTGGTCGGTGTCCACGTCGGCGCGGTCGAGCGGGGCCATCCGTCCGGTGACCTGCGAGACCGGCTCCATCAGAGCAGCTCCCGAACGTCGACGATGTGGCCGGTGATCGCCGCCGCCGCCGCCATCGGCGGGCTCATCAGGTGGGTCCTGCCGCCAGAGCCCTGCCGGCCCTCGAAGTTCCGGTTGCTGGTGGAGGCGCACCGCTCGCCGGGCGCGAGGATGTCCGGGTTCATGCCCAGACACATCGAGCAGCCGGCGTTGCGCCACTCGAATCCGGCGGCCTTGAAGATTGCGTCGAGGCCCTCGTCCTCGGCCGCGCGCTTCACCGAGGTCGAGCCTGGAACCACCATCGCGCGCACCGAGGAGTGCACGTGCTTGCCGGCGATCACCTTCGCCGCGGCCCGCAGGTCTTCCAGCCGCGCGTTCGTGCACGAGCCGATGAAAACGCGGTCGATGGCGATGTCGGCCAGCGCCGTCCCCGACTTGAGGTCCATGTAGCGCAGGGCCCTCTCGTCCGTGTCGGAGTGGGGGCTGGGCACCCGGCCCGTGACCGGCGCCACCTGGCCCGGGTTGGTGCCCCAGGTCACGTGCGGCTCGAGGTGGCCGGCGTCGATCGAGATCTCGTGGTCGAAGGCGGCGCCGTCGTCGGTCTGGAGGGTGCGCCAGTGGTCGAGGGCGGCGTCCCAATCCGCGCCCTTCGGCGCGTGGGGCCTGCGCTCGAGGTACTTGAAGGTGGTGTCGTCAGGCGCGACCATGCCCGCTTTGGCGCCCCACTCGATGCTCATGTTGCACACGGTCATCCGCCCTTCCATGCTGAGCGAGCGGATCGTGGAGCCGCGGTACTCGACGAGGTGCCCCTGCCCTTCGGAGGTGCCAGTGCGTCCGATCAGGCTGAGCACCACATCTTTCGCCGTGACTCCCAGCGGGAGCTCACCGTCGATGTTGACCGCCAGGTCGCGAAGCCGGTTTTGAGGCAGGCACTGCGTGGCCAGGACCATCTCGACCTCGGACGTGCCGATGCCGAAGGCCAGCGCCCCGAACGCCCCGTGGGTGGAGGTGTGCGAATCGCCGCACACGATCAGCATTCCGGGCTGCGTGAGACCGAGCTCGGGGCCGATCACGTGAACGATGCCCTGGTGGCGGCTGCCGATCTGGTGGAGCGGTATGCCCTCGCGGCGGCAGTTCTCCGCCAGCACCTCCATCTGCTTGCGTGACAGCTCGTCGGCGGCTCGGACGCCGCCGCGTGTGGGGACGTTGTGGTCCATCGTCGCCACCGACAGGTCGGGCCGGCGGACGCGGCGGCCGGCCAGGCGCAGGCCCTCGAAAGCCTGGGGCGATGTCACCTCGTGAACGAGGTGGAGGTCGACGTAGAGGAGGTCGGGCTCGTCGGGCGCGGAGCGAACGACATGGGCGTCCCAGAGCTTCTTGGCGAGGGTGGTCGGCATGTGCGGAACGCCAACTTTACCGGCCGCAGTAGGGGCCTGCCCATGTCGCCGGTTCAAAGCCGGGCGGGGGAATTTGTGTGCAGGACACAACCGAACGCCTTGCCCCTTCGTTAACATGCAATGTCACAAATGGTTGCCAACCGCGTACTCGTACTCCTGGGGATCCTGGGCCTTATTGGCCTCGGCGAAACGGGGGCGCGCGCGACCTAGCCAAAAGAGTCAAATCGCAAAGCCCCCGGCCGAAAGGCGGGGGCTTTCTTATTTAAAGGAGAAGTCTGTGCCCGGCACCGCCGCCCACCCCAGCCCTCCCCCCGAACGGGTGGAGGGAATCGTCCGCGTGTCCGGCGCCGACCTGGTGCTGGAGGCGCTGGAGCAGGAGGGCGTCGACATCATCTTCGGCTACCCCGGCGGGGCGAACCTGCCGATCTACCAGCGCCTGCCCGATCACTCCAAGCTCAAGCACATCCTGGTGCGCCACGAGCAGGGCGCAGCGCACATGGCCGACGGCTATGCCCGCGCCTGCGGCCGTCCGGGCGTCGTCTTCGCCACCTCCGGTCCCGGCGCCCTGAACCTGGTCACCGGCCTGTGCACCGCCTACATGGACTCGGTGCCCATGATCGCCATCACCGGCCAGGTCAACAGCACCCAGGTCGGAAGGGACGCCTTCCAGGAATCCGACGTCATCGGGGCCACCAGCTCGGTGACCAAGCACAGCTACCTCGTCACCGACATCGCCCAGCTGCCGCGCGTGATCCACGAGGCCTTCCACATCGCCACCACCGGCCGGCCGGGCCCGGTCCTGATCGACATCTGCAAGGACGTCCAGATGGCCCAGGCCGAACGCACCCCTCGAGCTCCCTTCAGCCTTTCCGGATACCACCTGAACGGCCACATCCACCTCGAGCACGCCAAGATCGCAGCCCAGGCCCTTGCGCACGCCAAGCGCCCTGTGATCCTCGCGGGCCACGGCGTGCTCCTCAGCCACGCGGAGCAGGCCCTGCTCGACGTCGCCGAGAAGGCAGGAGTCCCGGTGGGCACCACGCTCCTGGGCATCGGCGGCTTTCCCGTCAAACACCCGCTGTCGCTGCACATGACCGGGTTCATGGGCACCGGCTGGTGCCTCAAGGCAGTCCAGAACGCCGACGTCCTGATGATGGTCGGCATGCGGGTCGACGACCGGGTCACGGCCCGCCTCGCCGACTTTGCGCCCATGGTCAAGACCTTCATCCACGTCGACATCGACGGTTCCGAGATGGGCAAAAACGTGCGACCTCACATCGAGCTGGTCTCGGATGCGCGCAACGCGCTGGAGGCGATCCTGCCGCAGATCGATTCCGTGGACGAGGGCCGCGGCGCCTGGCTCACGCAGATCGATGCGTGGCGCGAGGAGCATCCCCTGCGCTACACCCACTCGAACGGGCACCTCCAGCCGCAGGACGTGCTGATCGAAATGTACGAGCGCTGCCGCAACGAGGCGGTGGTCGTGGCCGACGTCGGTCAGAACCAGATCTGGGCCGCGCTGTGGTGGAACTACGACCGGCCCGGGTTGTTCATCAACTCGGGAGGCGCCGGCACCATGGGCTTCGCGCTACCCGCGGCCATCGGGGCCAAGTTCGCCCGGCCCGAGCTGGATGTGTGGTGCGTCGCGGGCGAGGGCGGCTTCGTGATGACGGCGCAGGAGCTTTCGGTCGCGGTCGAGCACCAGCTCGACATCAAGATCGTGCTGCTCAACAACTTCTCGTTAGGGATGGTCCGCCAGTTCCAGGATGACTTCTACGGCGGCG
>JBDUAO010000072.1:0-12881 GCA_040004595.1 Candidatus Dormiibacterota bacterium
CTGCGCGCGCTTCCTGAGACGAGAGATGCCGGGAGAGCAACAGGGCCAATAAGCGCAGTCGCCTGTGCCTTCCCATTTAGTAGCCTTGCGATGTGCTGAAACCAAATGCCGGCTTTCGTCCCGCCACCCACGACGATGTGACGTTCGCCGCGGCGGTGGCCACAGCCGCGGAGCCCAATCATCCTCAGGTCGCGGAGGAGCTGCTCGAGAGGTGGACAAACACCGAGAAGAGCTCCAAGGTGAGACGCTTCGTGGTCCAGGAAGATGGCGTCGACTGCGCCTGGATCTCGCTGGTCCAGCCGGGAGACGTTGGAGGGCGGGCCACATATCTGAACCTTCTGATACCGGCTCCAGCCGAGCACCTGCTCCCCGCTGCTGTTGCGTTCGGGGAGGCCCAGGCCCGGGAAATGGACACTGCAACCCTGATCTGCACGGTGGGCGAGGACAATGAACCTGCCGTCGAGTGGCTGCGCGGCGACGGTTGGAATCAGGAGCGAAGGGAACGTTTCTGGCGCCTGGACCTGGCTGTGAAAGCTGAGCGGATCCGCGAGCTCAGAAACGATGCGAAGCGCAAAGTCGAGGCGACGGGCATTGTCATCCGAAACGTGGCGGACCTCGGGGGCGAGTCGTTCCTTCCCCGCCTCCTGCCCGTGTCGCACGCCACGGTTGCGGACATCCCCAAAAGTGTCGAATACATTCCTGAGCCATACGAGGAATGGGTCGTCTGGATGCGGCCTCCGGCCGTGCTTCCGGAGCGGATCTGGGTGGCCGTCGTCGACGGCGAGCCGATCGGCTATTCGTACCTAGCCTACCGCCCGAGCGTGGTCGAAACCGGTTTCACCGGAGTCCTGCGCGAACACCGTGGCAAGGGCATCGCTCGCGCGCTCAAGCTGGAGACGCTATTCCAGGCAATCGATCTGGGCGTCACTTTCGTGGAGACGGACAACGACTCAGAGAACGCCCCGATCCTTCACATCAACGAGGAGCTCGGTTACGACGCCATGCCTGGCAAGCTCGAGTTCCACCGCAAGCTTTCCGAATAAGCTCGCCGGCCCGGCGCCTAGGTGAAAATCGCGCCGCCATTTGGGCTTATGAACGCGCCGGTTGGACGGCCGGCGGGTGTTCGCCTTTCGCCCGATGCTGGAGAAGGCTCTCTCCGAACGTTGACCGCGGACCACGTCACGAGACGGACGTGCAGGTCGCAGTTGGAAAGAGACCCGGGGCTGAGCCGCCGCCACAGGCCCAAGCGCGGCCCTGGAAAATCGCCAGCTCGAACCCGTGTCGGGGCGCGAGCATGGAGCCAACGGTTCGCCATGTACTCGGTCGAGGCAGCCACTCGACCTGCGTGACGATTCTCGTTTCCTGGGCATCCTGCCCACCGATAACCACAGCACTGCCATCGGGGAGAGTCGTGGCTCCGGCCCCGCTCGTGGCCACGGGAAGATTGGGGAACCGCAGCCACTTTGAGCTCGCTGTGTCGTAACAGTCGACGCGAGCCGTAGTTGGAGCTCGCCCGCCGGCGACGCATACGTCAGATCCGACGACGAAGCCCGCAACGTGGTTCCGGGGAACCGGCAACGAAGGTAGGTCGCGCCACACACCTGTCTTGGGGTCGTAAACCTCAGCCGGTGCGATGTTGGCGGAGGCCGAGTTGCCGCCTAGAGCGTACAGGCGACCCGTCGCCACGAGCAGAGCGTGGCCGCCTCGCGCGTGGTGCATCGACGAAACCGGCGTCCAGGTGGCGCCGTCCAGTCGGTAGACCGCGGCACTGTCGCGGCCGAAGTTGTGCCCACCCGCCACGTACAGGTGACCGTCGAGCTCCGCGGCGGAGGTGTGATCGAGCCCAAGGGGCAATCGGGGACCGGCCTTCCAGGCCTTGCCGTCGAACACCCAAACCGTGCGCAGGCTGTTGCTGGAGGCATCCAAGCCACCGATGATGTACAGCTTTCCGCCGGCAGTCGCTGCAGCGGCTTCCTCGAGGGCCACCGGCAAGGACCGTTCGATAAGCTGTTTGGGCAGCGACCGAGGTGACGGGGAGCTGACCGCCGGACTCTCGCTCGGCGAGGGCGATTCCGAACCGCTGGGCGATGGAGATCCAGCTTGCTGTTGCGGTCCACCGCACGAGGCGAAGGTCAACAGCATCGCGACCAGCGCACCCGGCCGCGCCAAATTACGTGCAAACACTTCGGCTCAGTGTGTCATTGACACGAAACGGGGTCCCAGCCTCGAACAGGATCTGTGGTCGGCCTGGGCTCGGTCAGCCGGCGAGGGCCGCCAACGCCGGCAGGCTTGCACCGCCATCCATCGCCGCATTCGGACCGTAGGAGTGCTTGAGGATCTCGCGCAGCCGGGCCTTTGCGACCGCCAGTCGCGATGCTACCGTTCGCTCGGGGATTCCCAACAGCTGAGCGATAGCTCGATTGGTGTATCCGTGATAGTGGCGAAGCACCATCGCGGCAGCCTGCTTCGGCGGCAACATCGCCAGAGCGGTTGCAATGTCACCGTTCTCGACGACCAGCTGCGGGTCGGGGCCAACCGCGGGCCGGCCGATGCGGCGGATCACCTCACCGACTTCGCGCAGCCGCATTTTGCGTTGGTGCGATATGGCTGCGTTGACGGCGATGCGGTGCACCCAGGCTTCCGCAGGGGCGATTGGCTGCCAGGTCGCCCATTTCTTATAGGCGCGTTCGAAGGCATCCTGCGCGCAGTCTTCCGCGGTGGCGCGATCGCCGAGCATCCCGATCAGCGTGGCGAGGATTTTTCGGTAGGAAGCCCGGTAAAGGCGCTCGAAGTCCGCTTCGTTGCCGCCTCGGTAATTAGTTGCCGTCTCGGTGATCTCTAATGCCATAAGTGCGGTTATTGCCCCCTAAGTGGTGCCTGCCCTGATGGGCCGCTTTCCTATGAGTACTTTCCGTCTTGGGGGTATCCGCGGTCGCCGTACAGTTGGGCGGACTCTGAGTAGCACGTTTGCACTAGAGACCAAGCTAAGAAAGCGGCCCAGGCGCGAACCCCAGCGCAATTTGGGCTACCGGAATTACGCCGAGGGTCGGAGCGAGTTGAGCCCCTGCGTCGCGACCGTCGTCAGCTGTAAGCCAAGCCGAAGGGGCGGTCTTACGACGGCACCCCTCCCGCCTGACACGATCACCCTCGTTCAGCGCGCGTAACAAAAGCAGCAAACTTCAAGCGTTGCCGCAGCTTCGCCCCGACCTCGTTGGTCACCGACATTACAGCGCTTTTCGGATATTTCCTCCCGCGGGCCTACTCAGTTTCAATCGGCAGCGCATATTTCTGATAGCGAGCCCGATAGCCACGCATCCGGCCCAGCCTCGCGAGCACGGGGAACAGGGCATTCTGCAGAGCGACTGGTGGACTCGAGGGCCTGATGAAATCGCCCACCTCCTGGAGCAGGACGACCCCCTGCAGCAGGTTGATGTCGCCTTTCGGCGAGAGTTTGCCGTCGCGGCTCAGGCCGAACTGAGTCTCAAAGAAGATCTCGGCAGAAGTCAGCGCCGGACGGTGCTCGTAGTAGATGCGAAGAGGGCTGTCGCCCGCATTCCACTGGCTGTGCGAGACGCCGACAGGACAGACGAGGGTCTCCCCAGCCTGCGCGACTCCCTTTCGATCCCCGATCTGGTACCCATACTTGCCCGCCAAGACCACGAAACTCTCCTCCTGACTTGGATGGATATGCGCTCTCACGACATACCCGCCCGGTTTCACGAACAGTTCCGCTCGAAAGAGCTCCCCGTTTGACGAATCGGCTGTCGACCGAAAGATGAGCGTTTCGCCGGTCTGAGGACTTTCGATCACGGTGCCGATCTTGACCAAGACGACTCGTGATCAGCGAGGGTGGCTGAAGGCGGCGATGCAGCGATCGAAGACGTGCGAGTTCTCGGCCTCCATGTGCTCGCGGACCGCAGCCTCACGCAGCTGGTGCAACGTCGACTTCATACCAGGCTCCCATATAGCTCAGGCTGCTGGGTTGGCGCAAGCGTGCCATCTGGACCAACCTCGGTCGTGACCGCCATCTGCGCATAGCCGGCAAGTGATCTGCCGACGAGCACAAACTTGCTCCCGTTCGTATCGGGGACGAAGACGCCTGCCGGGTCGGCGCGACCGCCGGCAGTTATCAACCAAATCTCATACACCCTGCCCGAATCCAACTGCGGCAAACCGCTGAAGTCAACCAGCGCGACGCCGTCGTTCTTGAGGTCGATAACGTTGGCCCTGGCGCTGGCGAGTCCCTGGTGGCCGACAAGTGCCGAGCGCACGACCGCGGTCGGCGCCGGCGCTTGCCTGCCGATCACGTCGCCGGCGACCAACCCGACCACGAGCGAGAGCACTACCGAAGCGGCGGCCGCGTACGCGGGCACCCAGCGACGGGTTCGGCCTGCCAAGTTCGTCGCTCTTGCCGACGGCCGATATTGTTTGGTGCGTGTTTTTGGAAGTACGAGAGCCGGCATGGGTCCGCGTGAGGCCGCGGCCGCGGCCAGGATGCGCTCTCGCAAGGCAGCCGGCGGAATGACGTCCTTCACTTCGAGCGGCAACGCGCCAACCACCCGCCTCAATCGCAACGCGGTGTCGAGACAGATTGGGCACGCCTCGACGTGGGCGCGGACGCCGGCGACTTCGCCAGGTTCCAGCGCACCGAGCACCCAGCCGGCAACCAAGCTCTCGAGCTCGTCGTGCTCAGGCATCGATCAGACCCCCACCTTGCAGATACGAGCTCAGCTTCTCCAGGGCGAGCCGCATGCGGCCCTTGACAGTGCTGAGCGGCACACGTGTCATGTCCGCGATCTCGCGATGGGAGTAGCCCGCGAAATAGGCGAGCTCAACGGCCTGGCGCTGCTCTGCAGGCAGGTTGTCCATGGCTTCGCGAACCGCGCTGCGCTCGAGCGACAGCGATACCTCGCGCCAGGGATCCGAGCGCGGCGCCACCTCCGCCAGAGCGGGTTTAAGCTCCAGCTCCTGGCGCTCATGCGCGCCTCGCCCACGCAGATAGTCGATCGAACGGTTGCGCACTGACGTCAACAGCCACGTTCGCAGCGACCCCCGGCGAGCATCGAAGTTCGAGGCATGATTCCACATTTTCAAGAAAGCCTCCTGGACGACATCTTCAGCACGGCCCGAATCGCCAAGCACGCGGTAGGCGACCGAGTAGGCAAGACGGCCATACCGGTCGTAGAGCTGACCCAATGCCTCCTGACTCCCGGCCGCCAGCTGGGCGACGAGGTCAGTGTCGGCCAGTCCCTCGGCCGCCTCCGATCCCACCTGCATAGTTTCGCGTCAATTCCAGGTCATCGGTTCAACCGCCCTCGACCGCGCCGGCGGCAGCTTGGCCTGCCTGCGAGCGGCGGGTCGTCAGCTCGCCGACCGGGGACCTCCTCGGCGCAGCGACTGCCCATCCCTCGTTCTCGATTAGTCGCCAGGCCCACTCTGGATTCTTATGCACCCGCTCGCGCGCCGAATAGAGGGCTTTTGACATCAGCTTGATGCCGGCGAGTCCAGGCAGCTTGCCGATCTTCTCGTCCAGATTCAGGAGCTCCTCCTCCCCCTGTTCGTCGTCGAACAAGTAGAGGGCCAGCGCGTCGACCTCCTCCACCCTCTTTACTCCCTGGCCGACCGGAACCCATAACCTGTCGAGCATCCAGCGGTCCATTCGTTGCGCCTTCTCGTTATCGGTGAGCCACTCCTTCGCCGAGTTGAAGTAGAAGGCGAAGTGCCGGCGCTCGTCCTTGATGATGCGGCCGAGCAGGTCTTTCAGCACTGGGTGCCCGGACTTTCGAATGAGGGCCCCATAACCTGTGAGGGTGGCCAGCTCGTTGATGGCGCCAATTGTCAGGTAAACCGCCGAGAAGTCCTTCAGGAGCCATGATCCGGCCATTGTCGACATAAGACTCACGCTGTTCTGCAGACCAAGATTGGCGCGCACGTTCGCGATGCGGTCCTGCGTGTCGAACTCGATCCCATAGAGGTTCAGGAACCTGCCGAGGTTTTCGCCGTGCCACAGCTCCTCGTAATTCCAACAGGCAAGGAACGCGGTGAGGATCGGGTCCATGCACGCGCGCGTCACAAGCAGATGGGACAGGTAGAGCGGGACGTGATTCTCGATATCCATCATGTAATGCAGGCAGAACAGGTCGCCCTTCGACAAACCGGTTACGGGGACATCCTGCCAGGCGATTCCTGCGGTGTCGAGCTTCTTCGACTCTTCTTTGTAACGCTCGATGCTGAAGCTCATTCCTTTCTTCTTTCTCCTTGCGTGAACAATCGGTCCCCAGCGCGATGCTCGGCAGCCCCTACCAAGTCATACGGAAGAAAGGCTGAGCCGGATCATTCGGTCGAAATGATCCGACCGGACCCCTGATGCGTAACACAGGTCACCAGGGTCCGGACTCGCTGCAGCGGTGCACAGGTGCGGCGCGACCTTTCGGATCTGTGCACAGGAGGAAGACCATCATGTCCGACGAGCTGGCGCCAGATAGCGGGCGCCTCGAGCAGATTCTCAAATCCATCGACCAATTCAAGCCGGTTGACACGCGGCGCAGCTTCATGCAGAAGCTGATGGTCGCGGGCGCGGGCGCGGCAGTTGCGGCTACAACCCTCGGGAAGGTGGCCAACGTCTTCGCAAGCTCCGATGACCCGGTTCTGGCTTTCGTCAACGCTGCTGTTGGCGCGGAGCGGATCGGGATCGCCTTCTACGGCAACGCTCTCGGCAGCGGGTCACCGTACTCGGTCGCCGGGGACCCGGCCGTGAACAGACTCTTAAACAGCTCGCACCGCGAATATTTCCGCGCCGCCTTCAACCAGGAGTCGTCTCACCTCGCCGCCCTCATCGCCAACGGCGGGACCTTTCCCTATGGCCATTTCAGATTTCCAGTCGGAACCTTCGACGGCAAGGGCAGCATGCTCACCATGGGGTCGAGCCTGGAATCGATCTTCATCGGCGCCTACCTTGGCGCCGTCAAGGCGGGCGCGACCGCAGGCGACAGCCTCGGGGTCTTCGTTGCCGAGGTAGCCGCGCAGATCTGTGGGATCGAGTGTGAGCACCGCGTGCTCATCAACGACATCGCCGGCGTGTCACCGCCGAACGACCGCTTCTACGAGGGTGACGTCCTCTCGCCGCCGTCGGGCGCCTTCGGCGACACCGGCGCGCGTTCGACCGTTTACGCGACAGCCGACGACGCCGTCGGCGCACTTCTCGCATTGGGCCTCGCGCCCAGCGCGTAACAGCTGAAGGCCGAGCCCGGCCGCGTCTGGCGGCCGGGCCATTATGTTGATCCGCGTCGATCGCTCGGACGGCCCCGACGCGGAGTGATTTGCGCCAACCGAGAAGTCGTCGGAATGAACGGCATCTCGGTTTTGGGCACGGAACTTTGTGTGGGCAATGTCTGTGTAGATGGCCCGTACCGGGCGTCAGATGGGGCAAGTTGGAACCCGCAATGCCGCGCCGGTGTAGCAGAAGTATGAGACTGCCTCGAATATGGAAGTTGGCGGGCGCCGTCGCCGTTGTGGCGACCGTCGCGGGCGGCGCTGCCTATGGATTGATCGCCGTGACCAGGCCCCAGCCGCTGGGGCTGCCTTCGCCCCGCGCTGTCACCCCTGCCGCGACCCCGTCGCCAAACGATCTATTGTTCGCCGCCTGCAGCCAGCCCGGCACTCCGCCCGCGTCAACACCCAATCCCGCCGGCATGTGGGTGGTTCAGCCGGGATCCCAGGCGGGATACCGAGCTCGCGAGAAATTCGACAGGCTTCCATCACCGAACGTCGCCGTTGCGCGCACGGATCGCGTCGGCGGCTGGCTGCTGGTTGACGCTGATGCCGGCAGCGTTACGATCACATCCGGATGCGTGGCGGTTGAGCTGGCAACCCTCCACAGCATCGACCAGCTACCGGGCCTCCATACTGCGGACAGAGACCAAGCTGTTCGCGATTTCCTGAACACGAATCTGCATCCGTTCGCAGTCTTCACCGTTAATGCTGCTCGCCTCACGTCGACCTCCCCGGGCACCCCTATCCACGTTCGGGTAACTGGCGGGCTTGAGCTGAACGGACTCGATGGGCCTGCTGCTTTTGATCTTGTTGCTCGCCTGGACGGGAACCAGCTAAGCGCGGCGGGCAGCACGAGTGTTCAGGTCAAGAACTATGGAATCGACGTGCCCGAGGGCGCCGAGGGCTTCGTTTCCGTCGACCCCCACATCACGCTCGAGGTCTCGTTGGTGCTGACAAAGCAGTGAAATAGCGTCCAACTGCCAACACCTCCCCCATACATTCCGGTCGAAATTGGAACCGCAAAAAACATTGCCAATCTTCGCGGGGGATCCGCTTCGCTTTCACTTTGGTCATGGGATTCCCAGTCAGTCGGCTCTTTCTCCCCTTTCAGCCCGATGAAGCAAGCTCAGCTGCGAGTGCGCCCTGTCGGGCCGAAGCGGCGGCGATTTCCTGGGCGGTGACGGACACGTTCCGGCTGCCCTCCGCAATGGCTTCGATCGCTCGCAAGACTTCCTCCGTGGAGGAGCGCTGGTTCTGATGTGCAGCCTGCATCAGGCCACCCGCCTCCGTCACCGACTGCATTAGGGCCACGCCGCGCTCCATCTGCTGGACGCTTGTCTGCAGGGCCATAACGGTCTCACCGCTCTGGGCCTGGGCGCCTTCGACGAGCTTCGCGATCTCGGCGGCGGCGCCCTTGGAGCGCTCCGCGAGCCGACGAACCTCATCCGCCACAACGGCAAAACCACGACCCGCGTCGCCTGCACGGGCCGCTTCGATCGCCGCGTTGAGTGCAAGCAGGCTGGTCTGGTCGGCGATGTCATTGATGAGCTCGAGAACGCCTTCGACTTCATTAACCCGACCGGCGAGGACCAGGGTGCGATCACCCGATGCCTTCAGGCCAGATTGCGCCAGCTCCAGGCTCGACCGGGCGTCGGCGGACTGGGTGGCGACCCGATTCATGATGTCGGCCATGGACACCGTACTGCGCGACAGCGCCTCCATGTTGGATGAGGTCGCGTTGACAGCCCTTGTCTGCTCTAAGGTCGCAGAGGCAAGCTGTTCCGCAGCAGCCGACAGTTTGGCAGCAGATTCCGTGGCTTCACCTCTAAGCCGACCCAGGACGCTGCCGAGTCGCTCCAGCATCGAGTTGAACGTAGCGCTGAGCCCGCGCACCTCGCCACTGCCTTTGAGGTGGACCCGAACTGAGAGATCTCCCAATTCGACGCTCCTGGCAGCGTGAGAAAGAGCCACGATGGGCCGGGTCGACAGCCTAGCCAAAACGATCGCAAAGCCGATGAACAGGATGGCGCCGACCAGCTGTATGACGGAGGTCCGAAACTGCTGTTCGTAGACGGGAGCAAGCGCGGTCGCGGTTTCCGTTGAGGCAATGATTATCCAGCCCAGAACGGGGATGGTTTGATAACCGGCCAATACATGGTGGCCTCGAAAGTCGATCACCTGCGCCGAGCCGGCGCCGTTGGCGAGCGCCAAACCGATGATCGCGGGATTCACCTTACTGGACAGTGCTCCTTTGGCGATGATTGCAGTGCCGTCAGAGAGCACGCCCCAATCCGAACTGTAAAGAACGTACCCTTGGCCGTTGGCAACATGAACCTCCTGGCTACCAGCGGAGGGGACGTCGCTACCGTTGGGGTTCAGCAGGCGGCCTAAAATGCCAGGGTAAAGTTCGCCGACGACAACACCCTCTGACCTCGCGTTCAAAAAGGCGATCGGGGCGGTCATCACCCACTGAAGACCAGCCTTGGTCTGCTCAATCGGTCCCATGGATTCGGTGGTGAGGCTGTTGGCGAATGTGCCGTCAGAGCCAAATGGTGAGATGTCGGATCCTACCCGGGTGGTCGCCAAGACAGCTCCACTTGGAGCGACGATCTCGATTGTTTTGAAGTCGGGGTGGAACGGCCCGGCGGCCATCAGGTCAGCGGCGAGTCCCGGCTTGTCAACTCGTCCGACATAGTCGTGCGCCAAGGTGCGCATCTCGGCCTTGCGATCCTTCACCCAGTCGGCGATCCGGACTGCCGAACTCGTAGCAGCGACTTGCGTTCGTGCATTTGCCTGATCCGTGATCGTCTGGGTGCTCCAGTTCGACATCACGAAACCAAGAATCACAGCGATCGGGATGGTGACGGCCACCGAACCGGCCACGACCCTGAAGAAATAGCTGTCCCACGAACTCCACCGTCGCGTCCGAGGCGGCAGTTCAGCAGCCGGGTAGCCCCTCGCAACCCTGACCGTCGGTGGCTGGTCATCGAGAACGCGGATCGGGGGCGGTCCGCGCCTGAGCTGCACATGTCTTTACTAAGGCAAACAGCCTCCGTTGTCGCCATCGATTGCCACGGCATGGTCCCCCCGGAAGGGGATGGGACGAGGAGCCCAGCTCCGGGGCGAACGCACTAGCTGGCGCGAGGCCACCTTTAGGAGTGAACTTGGCTCCGGAGCGTGGATTCCAACCCGGAACCGTGCGGTTAACAGATCGGCGTCGTCCGTTCAGAAATCAGCCGTCGTATTCGCGGAGTGGCGCTGCTTAACGCCAAATATCACCGCTTGCCGCCCCCGTTGCTGTACGGCGAGAAGTCGTTACAGGTCGAGCGCTAACCTCAGCCCCGCGTCGACTAGTTCTAGCTCGAGCCCATCAAGGGCGCCCAGGCGCGTGCCTAGATCCTCCTTGTTGAGCGTCACTACCTGACTCACGTTTACGACCGAGTCGCGGTCCAAACCAGCGCTGCCAGCGGCTAGAGCGACGTTGCCCGGTGCCCCTGCCAGTCGGAGGTTGGACGTAATCGCGACTGCTGTGACCGTCTTGATTCGCGAGCGGTTGAAGGCGTTTGCTGAAACGACGAGTACAGGGCGACGCCACGCCGGCGCCGATCCTTGCTTCGGGCCCAGATCGGCCCACCACACCTCGCCACGGGTTACCATTTTTCGGCTGTCGCTCGTCGCTGCGCAGCCGCAAAGCGCGGATCGAGGTCTGAGTCCTCGACGCCGTAGACCCGTTCGAGGGCCCTGGTTACCTCTAAGTCGGGCTCCTCGCTGAGGAGGTGCTCCAAAGCCGTCGCATAGAGTTCGCTGCGCGAGACACCCAGCTTTCGCCTCTGCCGTTCTGCTTTTTGGAAGAGCGCATTCGGGATCGAGACGGCCGTCTTCAAGGCCTTAGTATAACCGGGTTATACCCGCTGAGAGAGACGTGGATCTCACGCACGTCTACGCAAAGTTGGAAATCGAGGGACGGACCGAGCTTCCTCACACGCGCCGATTGGGTCAGGAACTTCTGGTGTCGAGCGTCTCCTGTTCGCTGGACGTCGACCCCGTGCTCTGATCAACGATCTCGACATTGTGAGCACGCCATGCGGCGCCGATCTCGTCCGGCGCCGCTGCCGCAACGTCTCGAAAGGCGCCTTCGAGCCCCGACGGCGTGCAGACGACCAGTACGCGGGACTGCAATCGACCCGTACTGGCCCAGCCGTGCAGCGAGCCACGGGGGGCGAAGACGAGCGTCCCGGGACCAGCGGTGAACGGGCCCGCCTCGGAGTCGAACACGATCTCTCCCTCGACCACGTAGAAGGCTTCGTCGAACCAGTCGTGTCGGTGCAACTTCGGCCCGCCAGGATCGCCGGCCCGGCGCACGGCCTCGATCACCGTGAGGGTACCGCCGCTAGCTGCGCCGTCGAGGAGGATCGGCGGGTGCCCGCCCGTCTCCGGCTGACGAACCCAGGCCCCCTGGCCAGGCTGGACGACGAGCAGCGAGCGCGTCATCGCGCCGCCTCGATCTTGGCGTCGATGTCACCCCGGCGTCCCTCGATACTCGGAATCAGATCCAGCGTCTGGGCGTCAAAGACGCTCGGGCGGCCTGGATCACAGTAGTGTCTGGCCGGATTCATCATCCACTGCCGGGCGGTCTGCCCAAGCCAGATTTGATCCTCCCGGCTCACCCACTCCTCCTGCGCCTGCACGCGCTATTCCTTTGCCATCTGTTCACTCAACCGAGTCCTCACCGACACCCATGCTGACATGATGCTCGCCACTGGCTGGGCACACGATTCGACACCTGTCCCTTGCGAAATGGCAGATCGGGCCGGATCGGCGTGACAGGGGATTCAACACGGGCGGGTCAGGATGGTCGCGTGGTCCTCCGTCTGCTGTCGAACTTCGTCCAGAGTGAAATACCGATCACCAGCACAGTGAGCAGCAGGATGTCGATCATCTCGAGTGTGGGGGAGAATGCCCAGAGGAAGAAGCTGGCCAGCAACAGGGCGCCGACGAAGTAGCCGAACTTGCCGGTCCTCACCGCACCCATTGAGCCGACCGGCTCATTGGCCCTGTACGCGTGGAGGAGAAGAGATACTCCGGCACCCTTGGTGGTGTTGCGGGCAAGGCCGGGAGCCAGGTGCAAGTGCATGGCCTGCTCGTTGCAGAGGGCAAACGCCAGTGCGATGAGGGCGGCCCGACCTTCCTCGCTAACCATGCCCAGGCGATCTGGGCCGCCGACTTCTTTGTCGTCCAGACCCTGACCTTCCAGACCCTCTACGTAATCTTCCGACACATGTCACTGGCGTCCGGCGAAAGCTCTCGCTCTTGAAAGGCGTTGGTGAAGTTGTCACCGAGATATCGGGTGGCGATCAAGCTGCCAGACCCTCCGGCACCCTACCCTTACTCGCAGTTTCGACTTGCGCACCGCGTGATAGCGGAGCAGTCGGTCGGCGCCTATGCCGTCAGCGCCGCGCGCGCCGGTTGGCGCGCGTTGTCGTTTTCGAATTCCAAACCTCCATGCGAGGCGTCGAGGTGGATGACCCCCAGGTGCGCTGCAGCAATGAACGCCTGCAGTTTTGAGTGCACCTGTAGTTTTTCGATTACATGGCGGACATGCCATTCGA
>JBDUAO010000182.1:0-3781 GCA_040004595.1 Candidatus Dormiibacterota bacterium
GAAGAATATTTTTTGTATAAAATGTTTCAAATTCAGGATCTTCAGCTGCGCGAATCAACACGGACTCATCCTGAGACCGCCCATCATTATCAGGACGCGGCACGTAGGCTCGCGATCCTTGCCGTGATGGTTGCATCCCTGATCCTCCTGCTGGTCTCCTCAGCCCTCGTCGGCTTCGGCAACGCGGCGCTGAACCTGAGCCGATACGCCGCTGCCGACCTTTATCCCGTGGAGCGTCGCGCCGGGGCGCTGGGGTTCGTCGTGTGGGGCAGCACCATCGGTGCCGTGGTCGGCCCAAACCTGGTGGCGCCGGCCGGTGCGATTGCACCCAACCTCGGCCTGCTGCCGCTGGCAGGTGGCTTCGCGATGGCATTCGTCTTCCTGGTGGCAGCACTTGGGGTCGCGGCGCTTGGACCTCGCGCGCCGATCCAGCCGCACCTCGACGAACCGACCCGCGCAGTCGGAGCGGCGAGCACCTCCCAGCGCGGGCTGCTGGCCGAGCTGATGCGCAAGCCACAGGGGCGGACCGCGCTGGTTGCCCTGGTGACGAGCCAGCTCGTGATGACCTTGGTGATGACGATGACCCCGTACCACCTGCATGCTCAGGGCCACGGCCTCGAGACGGTCGGTCTGGTCATCAGCGCACACACGCTGGGCATGTTTGCCTTCTCACCGCTGTCGGGGCGGCTGACGGACCGATTCGGTGCGAACGCCATGATCCTGACCGGGTTCTCGGTCCTGGCAGTCTCCGGCGTTTTCGCAGCGGTGATTCCGGACAGCGGCGTCGGGCTGGCGATCCCGATGTTCCTGCTGGGCGTGGGATGGAACCTTGGCTTCGTGGCCGGCAGCTCGCTGCTTGCCTCGGAGGCGCCGCTCGGCGACCGTGCGCGACTCCAGGGCGCGAGCGATGCCCTGGTCTGGGCCACGGCGGCTGTCGCCAGCTTCAGCTCGGGCTACGTGGTCGCCACGGCGAGCTTCGCGTTTCTGGCCGCGATAGGCGCGGGGGTTGCGGTGCTGCTGAGCTTTGTCGTGATCCGCAACATGCGCGCGATTGGGGCAGCGACGGCCTAGGCCAGGTTCTCCCGCAGGAAGGCGACCGTCCGGGAGTAGACGAGCTCTGCCGCCTCCTCGTCGAACTCCGGCCGGTCGGGCTCCGTGAACCAGTGATTCATCCCTGGGTAGACGTGCGCCACGCTTCCCTCAGGGAGCGGCTTGTCGATCCCCGGCGTCGCAGGAGACTCGACGAACCGGTCGTTCTCGGCGAAATGGCCGAGGTAGGCGGCCTTGCCGGGTCCTTCGTAGACGTCGCTGTAGATCGAGACGAATGCAGCCACGTCGGAGCGCTCCGCCGCAACCTGGCTGCCGTACCAGCCGCCAAAGCTGAGGGCGACGATGCCGGCTCGGTCGCCGCGCACCTCCGGGTTCGCCAGCAGATGGTCGAGCGTGGCCTTGACTCGCCCCATGATGCGGTCGGGATTCAGTCCGCCGGGGCCACCGCCCCCTTGCTCGATGGCCGTCGTGAATGCCTCGGCGTCCTCGATCGTGGTCAGGACCATCCCGTCGAACAGGTCCGGCGCCATGACCGTGAAGCCGTCGCCGGCGAGCCTATCGGCCAGGTCGCGCATGTCCTGGTTGAGGCCCCACCAGCTGTGGAGGAGCAGCAGGGGAGCGCCCGGTGACGGCTGCGCCGCGGCGAGGTACACATCGGTGGCACTCGCCGTGTCCTGGATCCGGATCGTTTCTCCCATGCGGCTAGCCCAGGTGCTCCCGGAGGAACTCGACGGTGCGGGCGTAGGCGAGTTCAGTGGCGTCGCGGTCGTACTCCGGGCGGTCCGCCTCGAGGAACCAGTGCTTCGTGCCGGGGTAGACGTACGTCGCGCTGCCCTCGCCGAGCGTCTTCTCAAACGCAGGCCGCTGGGCCGAATCGTCGAACTCGTCGTCCTCGGCGAAGTGGCCGAGGTAGGGGATGCCGTCTGGCGCCTCAAATATGCCGCTGTAGAAGCACACGAGGGCGGCGACATCGGACCGTGATCCGGCAACGTCGGTGCCGTACATCGCGCCGAAGCTCAGGCCGATGATCCCGACGCGGTCGCCTTGAGTGTCGGGGTGAGTGAGGAGGTGGTCGATGGTGGCGTTGACTCGTTCGGTGTCGTCCCCCAGCGAGGAGAGGTGCTCCTTGGCCTCCTCCGGCGTAGTCAGGACTCTGCCGCCGAACAGGTCGGGCGCCATGACCGTGAACCCGTCGCCGGCGAGTCGGTCGGCCAGGTCGCGGATCGTCCGGTTCAGGCCCCACCACGGATGGAGCAGCAGGACGGGCGCACCGGGCGACGGCTGTGCCGACGCGATGTAGGTGCTGGTGTCGCCTCCGGGGGATTCGAGTGGTGTCATTTGGCCCACGCCGGCAATTCTACAGACCGATTCCGGGCCGAGCCGGGAACGGACCGGCTGCTCGGTGCTAGCCCGCGGCCGGTAGCTCGATGCTCACCTCAAAGGCGCCAATTGGTGATCGCGCCTACAACTCCTAGCACCTTCCCGGGAAGAAGGGAATGACCGGTTCGAGCGCGATCGTGATCAGGCGACTGGCGGCCCGAAGCCCGACCTGGAAGGAAAGATACGACGGCTCAGAGGGCGGCGCGGCTCCGGCGGTCTCAAGAGCGTCGATCACGGCCGCACCCTCCGTGAACGTTGCCAAGCCGCATCGGATCTCGGGGGATCCCTGGGCAATCACATCGCCGAACGTATCGATCCCCGCCTCGAGCGGCCAGGCCACGGTGGAGCTCTCCACCGGGAGGTCGTTCACGCTGCCGCCCCATACGTCGGTGGAGATGACGATCCGGTACTGTGCCGGCGAATAGGCTTTGGGTGACGCATCGGCCCAGGCGCTTGCCGGGAGCCATTCCTCGAGCGTCTGCAGGCGGGCGGCAAGGGCGTCGAGCGCCAGAGCCTCGGGCTGTGGCTCGAAGTAGAGACCGTCACCGCCAAAGAAGAACCAGAAGATAGACGCCGTTCCGCCGCCCCGTAGGCCGACCTCCAATGCCGATCCCGCACCACCGTAAGGGGGTGGCTCGACGCCGGGCTTGGCGACCGGATAGTAGGTGGCGGAGGCGTCCGTCAGGCCGGTCGCGTTCATCTCATCGCGGACCAGCTGGACACCGGCTGCTGTCAAGCGCCGCTCGAAGGGGGGAGTCGCGGGCCCTGCCGTCCCGCGCCCGGCGGTGGTGATGACGCGACCGTCTTCCAGAATGGTCACCAGGTGGAACCGGCCGTCCTCGGCCCCACCCTCCAGGCGAAGCACAAGGCCGCCTGAACTCGGGCCAGCGGATGGCTCGAACGAGCTGGGGATGGCCGACTCACTCGGCTCTGCCGAGACCGAGGGGCTCGGCGATGGCGCGGGTCCAACGTTGCGCATCAGGTTGCTGAGCTGGAAGCCGACGAGTACCGCGACTGCGACCACGGCGGTCACCGCCGCGACGCGGGTCAAGGTTGCCATGTGGGTGCCTCCAATAAGGCGCTGCAGCCAGCTCCGCTTCTGCGACTGCGCCGCCACGCGATCGAGCGCCGCATCCAGCACCCGGTCGGGCGCCTGCGACGGCGCCTGGCCACGGAGCCAGGCTTCCAGCGTGTTGTCGAAGTCGTCGTTGCGGTTCATGCCATATCGCCTTTCGTCATACCGGGGTCGCGGGCATCGGCGTCGAGCGCCGCTCGAAGTGCAAGGGTTGCGTGATGGACACGCGACTTGGCTGTTCCCAGTGGGACGCCGGTCGCGTCTGCGACCTCGGGC
>JBDUAO010000183.1:0-3769 GCA_040004595.1 Candidatus Dormiibacterota bacterium
CTCCCGGGATGGGATTGATTACGGATTAGTTTCTCCAAACCACGATTGGGAGTGGGGATGGACAAAGTCATGGCCGGGGGGACCCCGGCCATCCCGGCCACGTTGACGAATGACGTATGAGAGGGAACCAGTCGGTTCCCCCTCATCGACGGGCGCTTCGCGCGCGTCTGCTCCTCCTCCCGGGATGGGATTGATTACGGATTAGTTTCTCGATGCCACGCTTGGCTGAGCGCCTTCGACTCGCTTTGTCAGGGTTTCGTACGCTGGGGGTGTGAGAAGGCGGACTGCTCTGCTTGGCGTCGTGGCCGGGCTGGCGACTGTGGCTATTGCCGAGGCCGTCAAGCCGCGGGGCGGCACATCTTTGCTCCTCGACTGGGATGAGGTGGGCCGCACTGCCAGAGCGCGACTGGCAGTTCCAAATGTCTCACCAGCGACTCTCGCTGCTGCTGCCACGGGGTACCACTCGATGGCCGCAAAGCTGGAGAAGCCTCTGCTCGACTTCGTTGGCGGGATGCCTGCGGGCACCAAGCTCCCGGAGTTCCAGGCGATCGACACCGAGGGGTGGCTCGACCTCAACCTCGGCATCATGCGCCGCGTGGTCGACCCGGTCCTCGAGAACGGCCGCATGCCCAACTCCCTCATCGTCGAGCTCGGCCGCACAGGCCTCGATCACTACCTGGCGCTCATGCTCACCTTTCTCGGGCGTCGCGTCCTTGGGCAGTACGACCCACAGCTCATGGGCGTTGAGTCGATAGACGATGCGGGCCTCTACCTGGTCGAGACCAACGTTCAGGAGTGGGGCCGAACGGCCAATCTTCCGCAAGAGGACCTTCGGCGGTGGCTGATCCTCCACGAGTTGACGCATGCATGGCAGTTCGCCGCCCATCCGTGGCTGCGCGGCCACATGGAGCAATCGATGAGGGTGCTTCTCGACACTGCCACCACGAAGGTGTCGCCGGCAGCCCGAATAGCCGCGTTTGCTGGGGTCTTGCCCGCACAGTGGAGGGTGATGCGGCAGATGCAAGGCACGATGTCGCTGATCGAGGGCTACAGCAATCTCGTCATGAATGAGCTGGGCAGCAAGCTGCTCCCTGGCTTCGCTGAGCTGGAGGAGGCGTACCACAAGCGGAGCTCGAACAAGAGCGCGCTCGACCAGCTCATGTGGAAGCTAACCGGACTCGATCTCAAGCTGCAGCAGTACAAGAAAGGAGAGGCCTTTGCGCGGGCTGTTTACGACGCCCATGGCATGAAGGCGTTGAACCTGGCGTGGACGGGTCCGGACCAGATGCCGCGACTGGGCGAGCTAGGTGACCCTCAGCGCTGGTACCGAAGGATCGCGGGTTAGCCAACCTTCCGGCGCCAGCGTCACGGGGTGGGCCGGGGTCTTATTCTTCCTGAGCGGTTTCTTCGCTCATCGGGATGATTGCGATCGGCAGCTCTGAAATATCGAAGTAGCGCACAGGCTTAGACATACGCTTTGCGATCCCGACCTGGACCTTCACGCCGAGCGACATGTGCCCAAAGACCCAGACCTCGTCGCACCGCGCAAGGAGGTTGTTCATCGCCTCGCGCACAATCTCCTTTGAGACGGTGTGCATGAGGTAGTAGTCGAACAGCATGAACGGGCTCACCGGCACCATCCCCGAGTCGAGAACGAACTTCTGGATGTGCTGACGCCAGTAGAAGACCTTGTTGGACATCGCGACGTAAACAAGCCGTTTCGGGTGACGTAGCGTTTCCTCGGCCTGGTCCCTTGCCGTCGGCTTGGTCGCCGGCTGGAAGATTCGCTCGAGAATGTCTTCTGCAGCCTTCCCCGAGATCGTCGCCATGGGTCGGCCTATCCTATCAGCCGTGCCAGAACCCTCCGGCGCCGAGGGCGGTCGCCGCCAGGCAGATAGATTCCGACTCGATGGACGTGTTGCGCTTGTCACCGGCGCCAGTCGCGGCATTGGCAGCGCCATCGCCGAGGCACTGGCTGAGCAGGGCGCTCACGTCGTCATCTCCAGCCGCAAGCAGGCTGACCTCGACGCCGAGGCTGAGAGGATCAATGCCAGGTTTCCGGAAAAAAGCATCGCCATTGCCGCGCACGCTGGCAAGACGGAGGACCTAAAGCACCTGGTCGACGAGGTTATGTCGCGGTTCTCCCGTATCGACATCCTCGTCAACAACGCCGCCACCAATCCCTCCTTCGGCCCGGTGCTCGATGCCGACCTTGCGGTCTGGGACAAGACCTTCGAGGTCAATGTTCGCGGCATCTTCCAGCTGACCAAGCTCGTTTACGTGGCATCGATGGAGCGGAACGGAGGCGCTGTCATCAACATCGCCAGCACGGGCGGAATAAGGCCGGGCCTCGGCCTCGGCGTCTACAACGTCACCAAAGCCGCCGTGATCCACCTGACCAGGCAGCTGGCGCTCGAGCTGGGCGGGAAGGTGCGGGTCAATGCTGTGGCACCCGGCCTTATCAAGACGCGCTTCGCCGAGGCGCTATGGGGAAACGAAGCCATCCTGGCGAGAGTGCTTGCCTCCAATCCGATGGGCCGGATCGGAGTGCCTGACGAGATCGCAGGAGCTGTCGCCTTCCTGGCGTCCGACGCCGCGTCCTACATCAACGGCGAGGTGATCGTGATTGATGGAGGCGGCGGGGTGCCGTAGCCCGCAGGGGTGCCGTAGGTCTCTCTCCGTCCGCCGCTCCGTTTTCACCGTTTTCCGGTGACGGGGCCCTCGAGTGGATGAAGTCTTCGAGCTCTTTCTCGTACTGGTAGCCCTGGTTGTCGGGCGTGAAGCGCAGCACGCGCCGCTGCGAGATGTATTCCTCGAATGCGGCCCTTGTGTCGCGCTCGGCGCGGAAGCCGAGCAACCGAGAGGCCTTTGCGGTCGACAGGACCCGTCCCCAGCGCAGCAGGTCCAGGAGCTGGGGTGATAGCGAGGCGACGCCCGACTTTCTGAGTGCAAACGCTGCGAGGTCGGCCCCAAATGGCGGGATCAGAGGCGCATGCAGCTTCCCCGCATCGTCTAGCAGCTTGGACAGCGGCTCGGCACCAGGTGAGGCGATGTTATACGCACCTGCGGGGCCTCTTTTGACCGCGAGGCGCATGGCTTCGACACAGTCATCGCGATGAGTCAGCTGGAAAGTCGGGTCGTAACCCGCGATGGTTGGCACCACCTCGAGGTCGAGGTAACGCGCGAGCGGCTGCGGCTCATCCGGGTTCAGGCTGTTGCCAAAACGAAGGACCAGTATGTCGATCGCAGCGTTGCGCGCTGCGAAGTCGTTCACATAGGACTCGACTTCGACCATGTCGCGGACGAACTGATGGCGCGAGTTGCTGTCGAGGCGGTGATCCTCTCGAATGGCCGCCGGAAGGTCGGGATGCGATCCGTACACGTGGCTCGACGATTTGAGGACGAAGCGGGTGACAGGGCTCCCAGCTCCCGCGCACCCTGCCAGCAGGTTGAGGGTGCCGATGACGTTCACCTCGTGCGCTCGCCGGGGATCCATGTCGAACGAGTCGACGCGGGTCAGCGTGTGCACGACGGTGTCGATCCCGACAGAACGAACCAGCTTGCCGATGAGCGAGTGGCGGATGTCGAGCTTGAGATAGTCAGCGCGCCCAAGGTCGTAGCGCGGCTCGCGGATGTCGATCCCGATCACCTCAGCGACGTCGGGATCCTCGACGAGGCGCTGGACGACGAGCGCACCCCACCACCGAGCAACCCCGGTAACCAGAACCCGCCGCTTCTTAGATGCCATCTCGGACCAGTCTAAGTACCC
>JBDUAO010000073.1:0-12665 GCA_040004595.1 Candidatus Dormiibacterota bacterium
CCCGGGTTGCACATCCCCACCAGCGCGCCTTCGGCGCGCGGCCTCCCCAGCGAGTGGGGAGGCACATTTTGCCCGCCTTGTCGGCGGGCAAAATGACACGAGCCCCCTGCCAAGCGACAGGAGGCTCGCGCCGCGAAGAGGGTGTGGTGTTCGAAATCCTAAGCAATGGGCCGTCAACGCGGTAGTGGGCAATCCACAAATCATGGGCACGCTCCTTGTAGTTGAGGCGGTCAACCTACAATCCCGCTGATGGATGAGCGCGCGGTGCGGCTCCTGGTCACCGTTGCATTCCTGACCATCTATGTCATCGGCATTGGTGGCACCACTGCGACCGCCATCCGGATCCGCGAGGCCTGGCGGCGCAACCGGAAGGCACCGGGTTCGTTGATCGCCGGCCCGGGTCTGGACGTCAGCTTGGCGGCGCCCAGCCTGCCCACGGTGATGCGGCGTCTTCGATTGGCCGGATGGATCGCGTTTCCCATAGCGCTGGGGTTGGCCCTGTTCGCGAATCCAACCTTCCCGCTGGTGGTACCGCTGATCGTCGTGGTCATGGTCGCCATCAACGCCTTCTACTTCACCGCGATGCAGAACATGGGCGAGCCGTTGGCGCTGACCCAGGATGGCTTTCGGATCGGCCAGCGCGGCCACGAGCGAGGGGTGCGGTGGATCCACGTGACAGAGCTCGTGGGCGCGCGCTCAGGTGCGTTCAAGGGGATGCGGATGTCTGAAAAGGGAGAGTGGCAGGACCCGAAGCTCGTACCCAACGTCATCTACTACCGCCTCAACCACGCGCTCGTGCATGCGCCCAAGACTTTGCGCCAGCGCTGGAGCGGCCTGGCCTACTACGACGGGGTCATTCAAAACGCCTTTGGCATTCCAACGGAGCAGCTCCTGAGCGCCATGCGCGAGCTGCACCGGCTGGCGGTCGAAGCCGAGGCTCCGCCGTTCCGCCGCCCCCGTCCTGGTGAACGCCTGGAGCCTCGGCGCGCGGACTGAACCGAATTCGCGTTTCTGCGGTGGCATAGGGAGCGGTTAATCTCTCCCTCTCATGGTCAGCAACTTGTCGCCGGCGGCAGTCGATACCAAGACCGCGCCGCGCGACTTTTGGGAGCGTTATCACGCATATCGCCGGCTGCGGCAGGCTGAGACACGTCCTGAAGATCCCGTGAAGCCAGACGACCTCGTCGAGAAAGAGATGAAGCACGACGAGCCGTTTGACATCCGGTACCGCTACGCGCTGGTCCGCGACGGCGTGCTGGTCAGCTGGTTCACGGCAAGCACGGCGAAGCCTGGTACGCCGGGATACGAATCGAACAGACACATCCTCTGGGCCGACGCATCGGTGCATAAGGACCACAGGCGCCACGGGATCGGACGCTCATGGATTCCGCTTGCGGTCGAGCTGATGGATCGACACGGCTGCACAACCCTGTCCATGGGCACAGAGGAGATGCCCGGTCACGCTTTCTTTAAGTGGATGGGAGCGGATGCCAGATTTGGCGGCGCGGAGAATCGCCTGGCCCTGCGGTCCGCGGATTGGCCGATGCTCAGGAGGTGGGCAGAGGACGGTCCGCGAAAGTCGCCAACGACCAAGCTCGAGATCTACGACGGCCACCTTCCCGAGCAGATGTGGGACGACTACTGCCCGCAGTTCTCGACGATGCTCAACACGATGCCATGGGAGCAGCTAGACCATGGCGACATCGTTGTCACGCCGGCTCACATGAAGGATTGGACCGAGCGGCTGGACGAGCAGGGCGCCAAGGAACACACGATGCTCACGCGCGAACTCAACGGCGTGATCTCCGGCATCACGGACATGAGTTACGCGCCGTCATGGAAGCCGGGGACCATCCATCAGGGGTTCACGGGTGTCCGCAGCGACGCCCGAGGGCGCGGCCTGGGCAAGTGGCTGAAGGCCGCCATGCTATTGCACGTGCACGAGCTCTACCCGCAGGTCGAGGTGGTTTCCACTGAAAATGCGGGCTCGAATGCGCCGATGCTCGGCATCAACAAGAAGATGGGGTTCAAGGAGTACCGAGCAGGCTCGGAGTACCAGATCACCCGCGACGAGCTGATCGCACGGAGCTCATCGACGTAGCGGCGTTGCTACGCTCGCCGGCTGTTTGAGATGCTCCGAGCCAGCAGCAGGATGCCGATGATGATGAATAGCGCGGGCAGCGCTGCTTTGACCACGGGCTCATCGTTGATGCCGCTGATGTCGAGGATGGATTCGAAGAATACGAATCCAACGATGAAAATCAGCGCCGCGATACCCATCAGGGAGCGGCCCTGCCTGACAAGGTTCGCGTTTCTCTCGCGCAAGCCCTCGAGAAACAATCCCAATCCGACACCACCCGGCGCGACCAGGGCCCACGCATAAGCCCAGCTCGTCCAGTGGCCTGTGCTGTTCTGATAAGCGAGGATCAGTCCAACCATCGTGAGGATGCCGCCGGGGATCGCTGCGCCGGTGCCGAGGCTGACGATGCCCACGATCAGGAGCGTCACACCCGGGATGATCACGAACAGCGGCCAGCCGAATGAGCTGAGATCCACATTCGCGACCTGCACCAGGAAATAGAAGAGGCCAACCACGACCAGCACAACCCCCAGCGCGATGCCCGCACCATTCCGCCGTGCGGGGACCAGCGGCGGAACGTAATGCGGCGGCGGAGGCGTCATCGGCGGCTGGGGCTCGACCCGGGGAGCCGGTGGCACGAACGGGGTGATCACCGGTTCAAAGGTGGCCGGCGGTGGCTCGGACATCGCGGCGGGCACGTCCTCGGGGATTGTGTCCTCGCGCGCGCTCGCGTCGACATTTGAGCTCGACGAGCGCTTCGCAGCGAAGATATCGGGGCTGCCCGCCAGCTCATCGGCGGAGACGTGCGCCATCGTTGCGCTATCGCCTTCGTCGGTGTTCTGCGGATCCTGATTCGGCGGTGTCTGGGCGCTCTTCCTCGTTCTGGGCATGCCGACCAGCTTAACGCCAGATTCTGGGGAAGCCCTTCACTGCTGATCCCTGAACATAGGATTGACCGGGCCGTGGCCGTGGCCGATCTCGAGCGAGTGTTCGATCGCTCCGCTGATGAACTCCTTCGCGGCTCGCACTGCAGCCAGCGGCTCGAGCCCCCTGGCCAGGCCAGCGGCGATGGCGGCGGAGAATACGCACCCGCTGCCATGAGTATTGGCAGTCGCTTTCCGGGTCCCCGTCAGCTCGACCATGTTGGTGCCGTCCCAATACACGTCGGTGACATCGCCTTCGGCGTGACCGCCCTTGACAACGGCGGCCAGCACACCGAGTGCGACCAGGTCACGCGCGGCGCCTCGGCGCTCGGCAAGCGTCTTCACTGGGCGGCCAAGGATGACCTCCGCCTCGGGTAAATTCGGTGTGATCACCGCCGCCAGCGGAAGGAGCCGGCGCCGCAGCGAGTCGATCGCATCGTCGCGAAGGAGCCTTGCGCCGCCTTTGGCAACCATCACTGGATCGACGACGAGGTTGGTGATGCGGTGCTTCGTGATAGCCACGGCGACCGCGTCGATGATCTGAGACGAGGCCAGCATCCCGGTCTTGGCTGCCCGCACGTCGAGGTCGCTCGTAATCGCCTCGATCTGGGCGGCGATGATCGCTATGGGCAGCTCGAAGATGTCTGTGACGGTGACGGTGTTCTGTGCGGTGATCGCTGTGATCACTGAGGCTCCATGGACACCGAGCGCGGCGAAGGTCTTAAGGTCCGCCTGGATTCCGGCGCCGCCACTCGAATCCGACCCTGCGATGGTGAGCGCGACTGGCAGCTTCATACCGGCCTCACGCGACGGACGCCCAGGTAGATGGTGGCGGCAACAGCGGCACTCACGATTCCGCTGAGGTCCGCACCATGAAGCCCGGCGATGAGGCTGTGATTGAAGTACGCGTTGCCCGTCCCCAGGTTGCTGAACAGGTTGTCGTAGTTGACAACCAGCAGGCTCGCCGCGGTGCCCGCGGCCCAAGAGGCGAGCGCCAGGGCAGGCCGCGGTTTCGTTTCGAACGCGAAGAAGCTCAGCAGCACCACGGCGGCCCATGCGGGCGCCCACAGGTACGTGAGGATCAGGAAATCTTCGTACGCGATGTGGAGGTCGCTGACGAGAACCGCGTAACCGGCCAGCGCCGTGCCGAGTACACCGCACCCCAGCGCCGCCTGCCACCGTCTGACTTTGATGCCCATCGCAAGCGATACGAGCCCTGCAGTGTATACGTCGAGGTAGTTGGCCCAGATCATCCCGACGACGACGAAAACAAAGAAGGGCGCAGCCACCCAGGTGGGGGCGTGGGCGCTGATCACGGCCAGCACCCCCTTGTCCGCGGCAAGGCCCGCGTCGATGGTGGGCAACATCAGTCCGAAGAGGCCCAGAAAGAGCATCGGTAAGGTCACTCCGATGACAGGCCACAACGTGACCGAACGAGTTGAGCTGGAGGCTGGGAGGTACCGCGAGTAATCGCTGGCAAATGGATACCAGGACGCCACGAGCGCGAAGCACGTCATGAACCCGAGGACGAAAGCGCCGGGATAGTCCGCGCCGGATGCCGCCGGTGCCTGGTTCCAATGAAACTGCGGGGCCAGGAACACGAAGAGCACAACGAGGACAGCGGCGAAGGCGATGGCTCCATATGTCTCGAGAACCTTGATGGTCTGGTGGCCGTAAATCGCGACTGCGACGCTGATCGCGGCAACCAGGATCACAAGCCCAAATGTGATCACGCGCCCCCCGCCTCCCAGCAGCTGGGCGCCGGCCTGCGCCGCGATCACGCAGTCGACGGCAAACCAGCCCATCGCCAGGAACAGAGTCAGCGCTGCGCCGACATACGACCCGCGCAACCCGAAGATGCGACGGGTGTATACGATCTGAGGCAGCCCCGTGCGCGGCCCCGTGTTGCTCAACAGGCCGAGGATCGCGGCGGCGGCCAAGGTGCCGAGGACGGTCGCGGCGAGGCCGTCCCAAACCCCCAGGCCGTAGTAGGTGGTGAGGAGGCTGGCTGTGAACAGGCTGGCGTAGTTGACAAACGCTCCGGCCCATAGAAAGCCGAGCTCACGGGGGATTCCATGGCGCTCGGAGGCCGCGATCATCTCTATCCCCTGGCTTTCGATCTCGCCAAAGGCGGCGGCCTCGGTGCGCGTCGCTGATGTATCGCTGATTGGCTCCCTCCGCTGGCATTACCCAGTTCAGGTTCATGCGGTCGGCGCGGAATGCGCCCTCTCAGCCCGGCAACCCGAGCTCCCGCCAAGCCGATCTTACCCGAGCAGGGCAGGATCCCGAGCAACGCGTCGCGGTACCCGAGTAGGGGAGAATCCCGAGAAACGCGTAGCAGGGTTGGCCGGGGTCCCCCCGGCCATGACTTTGTTTTTCTCACACCCACGCGTCGCGTGGAGAGGCTAGTTCGTAATAAATCCCATCCCGGGGGAGAGAGCAGAGCCTGCGGCGGAGCCGCACGCTCGATGCATTCAGTGAGTCCCATCCTCAACGCCGCTTTTGCGCGCAGAGAGGACCGACTGGTCCTTTCTCATTGGGTTCTCCACGGCGCGGTCAGCAGTTGCGCCAGGATTCGATACACCTCCGGGTTCAGGGCCAGGCCGATGTGGCTGCCGTTAACCTCGATCGCGTTCACGTCGGGGCGCAGGCAAGCCCTCCAGTTGACCACTCCATCGGTGCGCGAGTACAGCGACGAGGTCGGCACGCGCGGGGGCGCTGCAAGATCACGAAGAAACCGCTTCTCGACCGATGCGGGGTGACCGTAGCGAAAGACGTTGTACGCGTGTGCCGCTCGAACGCCGGCCATCGTCAGGGGGTGAACGTCGAAAGGCGCGCCGAGTGGCGAACCAAGCGTTATGACCTGCTCGACGAGCTCAGGGTTTCGATGGGAGAGCACCTTCGCGAGAACCCCGCCGCGGCTGTGTCCGATCAATGCCACCCGCGCTCCGGTGCGGCGCTTGAGGTGCTGCAGCGCGTTGATCAGGGGGCGCAGCATCATCTCGGAATACATGACGTTGAAGGCGACCCCGCCCATCTGCGGGTTGTAGCCCACGCGGCGCAGCCACTGGAATGGCGTGCGCAGTGTCCAGTCGCCGGCGAGGAAGCCGGGAATCAGGAGGACTGGCCGCCCGAGGCCGGGCGGGACCTCGATGCCACGGTATACGGGATCTCGAATCAGCCGGAGGTACTCGATGTAGACGCGGCCCTCGAGCCACATCGGAGGAATCGGATCCCACCGCCCAAGATGCCGCAGATCGGGGAGGATCGACGCGGCGATCTCCTCGAACCGGGTCCGCCTGCTTACAGGGGTTTGGGGGACTGTTGCCAAGTAAAGTCTGAGTTTTCTCCGTTATGAAACCGTGGCGGGCTCGGGCGCGATTCTATACGTCAGCCACTGGTTGACAACCTCCAAGAACCGATCGGGGGTCTCCATCATCGGCACGTGCCCGACACCCTCAAGGATCTCGAGGCGCCACTCAGGGCGGCGCCGTACGAGTTCGCGAGCGGCGGCGATCGGAATCAAGCGGTCGAGCTCGCCGTGGACGACCAGGGTTGGCGCCTCGATCTTCTTTATGCGTGCCCAGAAGCGGGGATCGGCCATCCGGAGCCCAAGGGACCTCACCGCCTGGGTGAAAGCGCGACTGTTCTGGCGCCCAAGGTTGCTCCGCTCACGGGTCAGCTGAACGTGAGCGTCCAGCAGGTCGCCACCGACGCGCGACGGGTCGGCGGCAACCAACGCGATCGTCTGCTCCACGAGGCGGTCGGGACCGAGGATTCGAGCCCGCCTGTCGATCACGATCTCCGCCAGCCCGGGCAGCGATAACGCAGCCACGACTCCGAGGGTTGCCGGGTCCGGCCTGCGCACGTGTGCGCCTGGGACCGCGGGGTCGACGAGGATCAGCTCGGTCACCGACTCGGGGTGGTCGGCGGCGACGACGATGGCGATGTGGCCGCCCATCGAGTTGCCCATCAAGATGACGGGCTCACCGATCGCCTCCTCGATGAAGCGATGCACCAGTCCGGCGTTGGCGCCGATGGCGGCTGAGCGATGAAAGAGGGGAGTCCTGCCAAAGCCGGCGAGATCGAGAGCGAACGTACGATGACGCCTGGCAAAGTCTGGCCCCACCGCCATCCAGTTCACGGCTGCTCCGCCCAGGCCGTGGACCATGAGCAGGGGCCTGCCTTCTCCCCCGAAGTCGAGGAATTGGACCGGCCCGTCCAGATCTATCGTCCGATGCCGCACTGCGTCAAAGTCTACGCCACAGGAAGCGGTAACTAACTGCCTTGCGAAGTTGGCAGTGACACAAGAATTGTCGATGCCAGGCGCATGAGAATTTCCACCACCGCCGCCCGGGAGCGCCGGCCGTCCTTGTGCAGCCTGTCAAACACCTCGAAGGACGTGATTGCCCCGATCACATCCTCCGCCTCTTTGAGCGAGCAACCCGGACGAAGCTGATCCGTCGCCCCAAGCCGCTCGGCCAGGAACCTGTCGTCATCCGGTTTCTTGATCTCCAGCTCTTGAGGAAGGCGCCGGAAGAGGGCGGGATCCGACGACCACACTGCACAGGAGTCGCCGAGGCGCTTGCGCAGCTGGTCTCGAGGATCGTCCGGCTCCGACGCATCACCCGGCTGCCGGGTATGTGCCCCGGCGGCGAGTTCCCTGAGCAGGCCGGCTTTAGAACCGAACTGGTTGTAAACCGTGATTCGCGACACCCCGGCCCGTCGCGCCACGGCCCCCGTGCTGAGTCCGGGCTCGCCTGTCGCCAGCACCTCTCGTGCTGCCGCCAGGATCGCGAGCCGGGTGCGGTCCACGGCTCCTTGCCGAAGACCAAGCGTGTAATTGCGCGGCATCGTAATTAGATTAACAGACAGTTAGTTAATTCAATTAGGTCGCGAGGATCTGAAGCAGCGCGTCGCCGTATCGATCGAGCTTGGACGGCCCGATGCCCGGGACGGCCTCGAGCTGAGACCGATCCGCCGGCTTTCGCGACGCCAGCTCGCTCAGCGTCTTGTCGTGGAACACCATGTACGCCGCAATGCCCTCCGTTCGGGCCACCGCCGACCGCCATTCGCGAAGGCGCTTGAACATGGCGGGATCGGCGTCGGCCAGCTCCTGCGGCGCCGGCTCGGGCGGGATGGAGATCGTGATTTCATCAGATCCGCCCAGGACAGCACGGCCGCGATCGGTCAGCTCGACCATGGGGTACTGGCCCTGGCTCTGGGACAGGCAACCGACAGACACCAGCTCGTCGAGAAGCTTGCGAAGTCTCGGCTGGCTCCAGCCGGAGAGCGAACCGTACGCAGGCACGTGAAGAACCCACGGCTGCTCTCGGCTGAATCGGTTCTCTGTGCCGGCGAGGATCGCGGCCAGGTTGACCATTCCTATCCGCCCCGCAAAACGTGTCGCTCCAGCCAGCGCTGCACGAATGACGGACTCGTCGATCGGAGCTCCGGCCTGACCGGCGACCTCACCGAGCTCGCAGCTGTCGCACGAGTGACATGAGCGTTGGACGGTGGGCTCACCGAAGTAATCGGTGATGAAAGCGTGGCGGCATGTTCGAACCTGTGCGTACTCGATCATCTGAGAGAGCTTCTTGTAGGCGTGGTTCTTGTGAGCAGTCAGCTGCTTCAGGTCGAGACGTGCTGGATCGAACGGTCCGACGCTTCCATCGTCGCGAAGTGCGCCCGCCTTAACCAGAAGACGCCTTGAGGCATCCAGCGACTGCCAGGCCGGCTCAGGCAACAAAGCCTTCAACTCCTCGGGATCCGAGTTCCACACGCCCAGACGTGAATAGGCGGTGTGAACGCTCATCACCTCGCGCAGGTCAGGGAGAGCCGTCTCGATGAAGTACACCTGGAGATCGCGGTCCTTGCTCGAATTGATGAGGAGGCACAAGGCGGGTTTGCCGTCGCGGCCGGCGCGGCCGGCCTCCTGGTAGTACGCCTCCACGCTTCCGGGGTAGCCCACGTGGATGACCTGGCGGATGTCGGGGAAATCAACGCCCATGCCGAACGCGCTTGTGGCGACCACGACGCGGAGCTCCTTCGACGCAAACCCGTCCTGGATGCGGCGGCGGCTCACATCAGGCAGGCGGCCGTGATAGGGCGCCGCCGGAAATCCCCAGCGGCTGATGGCGGCGGCGGTGGTCTCGGCTCCTTTGACGGTGCCGGTGTAAACAAGCGCGCGGCCGTCTCCAGGATTAAGACGCCGCCGAAGCACCTCCAGACGGTCGCGTCCTCCCTTGGCTTGCAAGGCTTCCAGCCGTAGGTTGGGCCGATTGAATCCGGTGACCACGATCAGGGGCTCGCGCAGCCCCAGGTTGGATGCGATGTCGTCGCGAACCTCGGGTGTGGCGGTGGCGGTGAACGCCCCAATCGGCGGCCGGCCACACGCTGCGAGCGCCCCGCCGATGAGCCTGTAGTCCGGCCGGAAGTCATGGCCCCAGGTGGAGATGCAGTGCGCCTCGTCGACTATGAAGCGCCTCACCGACATCGTGGCCAGCCGATCGGTGAAGCCCGGCCGGCCGAAGCGTTCAGGCGCGACATAGACGAGCTGGTAGTCGCCCCTCGAGGCGGCTTCGAGGCGCCTGCGCTGCTCGGTCGAATCGAGGGTCGAGTTGATGAACGCCGCGCGCACACCATGGGAGACGAGCCGGTCGACCTGGTCCTTCATGAGCGCGATCAGCGGCGAAACGACGACGGTCAGGCCGTCGCTGAGAATTGCCGGCACCCAATAGCTGAGGCTCTTGCCCGAACCGGTGGGCGCGACCGCGAGCACGTCGCGGCCATCCATCTGGGCGTCGACGACTTCCGCCTGACCAGGCCTGAATGATTCCAGGTGGAAGACATCGCGCAGGACCTGCTCGGGTGTCATGACCCAAGTTTGGGGCACCGCCGGAAGGCACACCAGCCGCCCTTAACAGCAGTCGAGACGCAGCTATGTCGATCGGCGTGGGGGCTCACAACCTACCATCGCAGCGGTGAGGCTTTGGAATCCATTCGGCCTTCGCGAGCTCAACGCGCTTTGGAAGGACCCTGTCTTCCGCGGTCGTGGCGTGCCTCGGGGCGATGGTCGAGCCGTCCTGCTGGTTCCTGGGTTCCTGTCGGGCGACTGGTCGCTGCGCCTGCTTCATGGCTGGCTCGAAAGGGTCGGTTACCGTTCATACCTGTCGGGGATTTACGTCAACGCGCTCCACTCCGAGCACATGCTGGCTGGGCTTCGTCACCGCATGGCGGAAATCCGGAAAGATGACGACGCGCCGATAACGCTGATCGGACACAGTCGCGGAGGACTTTTGGCCAAGGTGCTGTCGCAGCGCCGGCCCAAAGATGTCGAGCAGGTGATCGCGCTCGGAGCCCCGCTCGCCGACATCACCGATCTCGCGCTGGTGACCCGCGCAGCTGTCGGGGTGGTGACGACCGCGAACGAGATCGGGTTCGGCCGCCGCCTCCGCGCCGAGGGGCGTTTCGCGCATGACCTGAGACTTGCGCCGCTGGTGCCGACCACCTCGATCTACACCAAATCAGACGAGGTCGTGAACTTTCGCAGCTGTCTGCGGCCGGACATTCCCGCCATCTCGGTGTGGGGCAGCCACAACGGCCTGGTGGTCAACCCCGAGGTGTACCGACTGCTCGGCCGTCTTCTTGCGCGACCTCGGCGCTTGTCCGATGACTGAGCCATGACAGCTCTCGCGATCGGCCTCGCACTGGCCGCGGCGGCAATTCATGGCACCTGGAATGTGCTCGTCAAGGTGAGCGGCGATCCCATGCGCACATTCCGGCGGGCGACGGTGGTCGCGGCGCTCGTGATCACGCCGATCACGGCGGCGGTGTGGGTCTTCTCCGACCATCCCTCGCTCACGCCGACCGCGGCCGGCCTCGCTGCAGTCTCGGCTGGGCTCGAGCTTCTCTACCTGGTGCTACTGTCGGCCGCTTACCGGCGAGGCGAGCTCTCCGTCGTCTACCCGATCGCGCGCGGCTCGGCCCCTTTGCTGGCGGTAGCTGCCGGCCTCGGGCTTCTGGGCGAGAGATTGACGCTGGGCCAGATGGCGGGTGTCGCCCTCCTACTGCTCGGCATCCTCGCCGTCACGTTGCCGCAGACCAGCGGTCGTGCCACGATCCCGGCCCTTCTGACGGGCGTGTCGATCGCCGCGTACAGCGCTGTCGACCGCGTCGGTGTCAGGCTCTCCACGCCGTGGCTCTACGGGTGGCTTCTGATAGCGCTTCTCGCCATCGGCCTGGTGATCATGGAATGGGTCATGTCCCGGCTCCGTCCCAAAACGATTGCGGAGCCTGAAGTTGCGCCCGTCCGCTGGCCGCAGGCGACCTTGATCGGCATATTCATGTGGGGCGGCTACCTGCTGGTGCTCGCTGCCTTGAGCATCGCTCCCCTATCGGTCGTAGCACCCGTTCGAGAGACGGCGATCGTCGCTGTGGCGGTCTGGGGAGTGTGGAAGTTGCGCGAGCGCAAGGGTGCCGCGCTGAAGCTTTTGGGTGCGACCGCGACGCTCATCGGGGTGGTTCTTCTCGCCCTCTAAATGTGGGATGCCAATCGGATCAAGCTTGCTGAGCTGAACAGGTCACCCGGCGGCGATGACGCCGCCCACGATTTCGATCTCACGCCGATTGGCGACTACTCACTCGAGGAGAGCGCCAGGTTCATTGACGCCTGGCATCACGCACCGTCGGACGGAAGCTCGGTCACCGGGCACCTTCACCTTGCGTTCCTGACTGACGTCGAGTGGCAGCCCGTCGGCGTCTGCCTGACTCAGCCCTCCGCGGACGTGATTCGAGGGACTGTCTATGGCGGCGCGGAGGTGGATAGCGTCAAGCGCCAGACTGCTCGGATACTGAGTCTCGACGTCGATGGCCGCGATTGGCCGGCTGTGGCCAGACGCGATCCGGTGGTCGCGAGGCTGCAGAAGATGTTCCCCGGATTTCGCCCGGTGAACTGGTCGAATGCCTATGAGGCCGCGGCTTGGTCTCTCCTTTCATCAAGGATCGCGATGCGCCAGGCCCAAGGCGTCAAGGACAGGATGAGCCGAGAGCTAGGGCATGGGGTAGATGTGCACGGCCATCGGCTCTGGGTCTTTCCCGAACCTTCTCGCTTGATCGAGCTCAAAGCCTTCAAGGGGTTGTTCGGCCGCAAGGTCGAATACTTGAACCAGCTGGGGCACGCAGCAATGACCGGCGCGCTGGACACCGACAGGCTTCGTGCCCTCCCACGCGATGAATCGCTGGACGAGTTGAAAAAGCTGCCCGGCATCGGTGAGTTCGGATCGCAGCTGATACGCCTCCGGGCGCTCAGCGCCGTGGATGAGCTCCCGACCAACGAGCCTCGACTGGCCGGCGCGATTCGCGACGCGTACGGCCTGACACAGGAGCCCGACCTGGCCAAGCTCGAGGCGCTCGCGGAGAGCTGGAGGCCGTACCGGATGTGGGTCTGCGTGTGCCTGCGCCGAACTCTGACTGGCGGGGCCGGGATGACCCACTCGAGGGCGACCTCCGCCTAGAACGCCCGGCAGCTTGACCAGCCTGGCAGGGCTGGCCGGGGTCCCCACGGCCATGACTTTGTCTCAAGTGCTCCAAAACGTGGCGTGGAGTGACTATTACGGAACTAATCCAATCCCGGGAAGGAGAGCAGCCGCGTCGGCGAAGCC
>JBDUAO010000184.1:0-3736 GCA_040004595.1 Candidatus Dormiibacterota bacterium
CAGGCGCGCGCGAAGCGCCCGCCGATGAGGGGGGACCATCCGGGTCCCCTCTCATCTCGTTCCGGCCACAAATGGCGGGTTGAGCCCTATGCTCTAGGGCGCTCGCTGGCTGAGGGTTCTTCGGCCCTTGCGGGGCGATGCGATCAGGAGGAGGTGGCCGGTGCAGTGTGACCATTGCGCGCATGACGTCCCGGATGGCGTTTTCTGCACGCGCTGTGGCGCTCACCAGGGCACCACCGAGGAATCCGGCAACGCCAAAACCCGCGAGCATCGGTACGCGGCGCACCCTGGCGAGCACGTCGCACAGCCATCGATCATCACCACGCTGTTTCCGCACCTTGGGCAGCACAAGGTTCATGAGTTTCGATGGGCGTTCATCGCCGGCATCGCCGGAGTCCTTGTCCTCTACCTCGCGGGCCTGATCACCGCGGCCATCCTGGTCGCCGCATTTCTCGTCCCCGTCCTCTACCTCATCTATCTCTATGAGGCGCAGGTCTATCGCGACGAGCCGGCGACCGTCCTTGGCTTCACGTTGGGAGGCGGAATCGTCGTCGGCATCATCGTCACGATCCTCGGCCGCGCGATCTACAACCCCTTCGACTACAACCACAATCCGCTAGGCGGCGCGAGCATCAGCGTCGGCGCCCTCCTGATCGTCGGGCTGCTCATGCCGGTGGTCCAGGAGGTGTTGAAGGCGGTCCCCGCCTACTTCCTGCCGAACCGCGCCGAGTTTCCCGAAACCGTGGACGGACTTGTCTTCGGCATCGCAGCCGGTCTCGGATTCAGCCTGGCCGAGAGCCTCATCGGATTCTCGAGCGCGCTGACCACCCTGGCCCACGTCGAGCCCGGCAACTGGATCTACGACCTGACCACCCTCGCTGTTTTCCAGCCGCTGATGCAGGGCAGCGCGACAGGCATGGTCGTGGCGACGATCTGGCGATATCGGCGCGGCCGTCTCGGCGGTCGGGAGATCGGCGCCGTGGTCATGGCCGTCATCGCGCACATCGCCTTCTCTGCCGGAACCCTCCTGCTGAAGGATGCCGCGGTCAATCCGTTGGCGATCCTGATCTGGCAGGCGGTGGTGGTCGGAGCGCTCCTCATCTATGTCCGCTACCTGCTGCATCACACACTGCTGGAGGAAGCTGCGCACATGGGGTTTGCCGAGACGGTGTGCCCCAGCTGCCACACGCACATCGTCGCTTCCGGCTTTTGCCCGAACTGCGGCATGGCCTTGACCGCAGCTCCAAATTCGATCAGGCGCAACCGCCGCGCACGCACGGATCCCTCCGCCACGCCGTCGGGAGGCGAATAGATGGCGGTCACTTGCGCCAGGTGCGGCACCCAGAACCCAGACGGCAACCAGTTCTGTCAGGCGTGCGGCACCCCGCTCGCGGTGGCCGCGGCGCAGCCCTCGGCGCTCCCCGGGCCGCCTGCTGCACCGCCGCCCCAGCCCCCTCCGCCCGGCTACCAGAGCCCTTACTACGCGCCGAGTGCGGTCGGGCCGCAGCCGCCCGTGCACCGCACGCCGTGGACGCTGATCATCGCCGGGATCGTGGTGCTTGTTCTGCTCATGGCCGGTTGCGGCACCGCGATCGCCGTGCTCGGCAGCCGAAGCACCGGCAGCACGGGGACCAACCAGGGGGGCGGGCTCCTGCCAAGTCCCAGCCCAGCCGGTACGCCAAGCCCTGTGCCCACGCCGACCCCAGGCACGACGGCGGCTGGAACCGCTTCAAACAACGGCGTTGCGTTCAACCTTCCCGCGGGCTGGTCGGTAGTCAACAAGGACGACCAGAGCATCACGGTCACCAACGCGAACAACCAGGGCTCGATCACGATCGCGAGCGGAGCTTCGAACCCGGCTCAGACCGCCCAGCAAAACAAGGACACGCTCGACAAGTACTTCCAGGGCAAATACCCGGACACGAAGACCTGCCCGGGCAGCAAGACCTCGACGGGCTCGCTGAATGGAGCCAATGGGATTGTCTGGCAGCTCTGCTTCACGTTGACCTCGGGCAGCCAGAGCGTTCCGGCGACCGCTCCACTTTTCGCGGGCGCCAACACCGACGGGAGCGTGTACTACGCGATTCTGATCCTGACGTCGCAGGCCGACGTAAAAGCATTCCTCACGGCCGCCGGCCCACTGCTCGACAGCATTCAATGGAAGCTGAAGTAACGCCCGAGTAGGCGAAAGGCCCTTCATCGGGGGCCTGTATCGTGGTGCGGATGTTCGATCGCTGGGGCCGCTTCGTATACCGACGACGGTGGGCGGTGCTGATCGTCTCGGCATTTCTTCTCGCCCTATCGGTCGCCGCCATCCTGACCGGTGGAACGCTGGCAGGCAACGGAGGTTTTGGCGCCAACCTGGCGGCGGGCCAGACCGCAAAGCTGGTCACCGCCGAGATCCAGCCTGAGCAGGCTCCGACGGGCTCCACCATGGAGCTCATCTTCGTCAGCGGCACCCTGACCGCAACCGATCCCGCCTACCAATCAGCCATCGAGCAATCGATCGCCTCTGTCCTGACGGATTCGCGTGTGGCTGGAGCCGACACGCCATATAACGTGCCGGCAAGCGCCCAGTCGAGCTACATCTCAAAGGACGCGCACAAGGCCCTCGTCATCATCCACCTGAAAGACTCGTCGGTCGCCGCACAGAAATACGTATCGCAGGTCATCTCCGAGATCCGCCCGAGCGCGCTGCAGGCATACCCCACGGGCCAGGTGCCTATCAACCTCGCCTTCAACAACACCCTGGAGCAGGACCTGCAGCGCGCCGAGTTCGTCGCGCTTCCGATCACCTTGATACTCCTCCTACTCATCTTCGCCTCCGCCGTAGCGGCGCTTCTTCCCATCAGCGTTGGAGTCCTGGCGATCGTGGGCGGGGTCGGCGGCACGCTGTTTCTCTCGCGTTTCACCGACGTCTCCCAGTACGCGATAAATATCGTGACCTTGATCGGCCTCGGCGTGGCCATCGACTACTCGCTGTTCATCGTCAATCGCTTTCGCGATGAGTTGGCGGCCGGGGCGTCGCGCGAGGACGCGATCGCGACCGCGATGTCAACGGCCGGACGAGCAATAACTTTCTCCGGCATCACCGTCGCCGTAGGACTGTCGGCGATGCTGTTCTTCCAGGGAACGTTCCTGGCGTCGATGGGCGCTGCCGGCGCGATTGTCGTCGCCATCGCTGTCGTTTACGGTTTGACTTTCCTGCCGGCCCTGCTGTCGGTGATGGGGCCTAACGTGGATCGACTGCGCCTACCGTTCCTGGGTAGGCGCAAGCCCGCCGGCACCGGTGCATGGCATTCGATGGCGATGTGGGTGATGCGAAGGCCCTGGGTGGTGCTCGTGCCTGCGCTTGCCATCCTTCTCGTTGCGGGCACGCCGTTCCTGCAGCTGCGCCTGGCCAACGGGGACGTCGACCAGCTGCCTCCTCACAACGAGGCGCGCCAGGGCTACGACATCCTCGTGAGCGATTTTCCCGGCCAGGACCAGACCACCATCGAAGCGGTTGTCTATTACCCGGACGGCGGTACCTTGACCTCCGACCATATCGGAGCCGTCTACGACCTTTCGCAGCGCCTGGCGGCGTTGCCGAACGTCCTGCACGTCAACAGCATCGTCAACGTCGATCCGAGCCTGACACGAGCGCAATATCAGAGCCTTTACTCCGGGCCGGCCGCTCAGTTGCCAGCCGCTCTGCAGCAGGCTCTGACGTTTGGTGCCGGCAAGCACATCGTTC
>JBDUAO010000185.1:0-3726 GCA_040004595.1 Candidatus Dormiibacterota bacterium
GAGCCCCCGCCCAGTCTGGCCGCGGTTTCGATCGATTCGACCAGCCGCGTTCGCTGTTCAGGACCGACCACGATTCGGTCCACCACGACCTCGATGTCGTGCTTCTTGTTCTTGTCGAGGGGGATCTTCTCTCCCAGCTCGTACAGGCTGCCGTCCACGCGAACACGGACGAACCCGGACTTGCGAACGTCCTCGATAAGCGACCGGTACTCGCCCTTGCGTCCCTTGACGACAGGCCCCAGGACCATCACACGCGTTCCCGCCGGCAGCTTCTCCACGTGATCCGCCATCTGGTCCACCGTCTGCCTGCGCACCTCGCGGCCGCACACCGGGCAATGAGGGATGCCAATTCGCGCGTACAGGAGCCGCAGGTAGTCGTACACCTCGGTGACAGTGCCCACCGTCGATCGCGGGTTCTTCGATGTGCCCTTCTGGTCGATCGAGATCGCGGGCGACAGGCCGTCGATGGTGTCGACGTCAGGCTTCTCCATCTGCCCGAGGAACTGCCGGGCGTAGGAGGAGAGGGATTCGACGTAGCGCCGCTGGCCCTCCGCGTAGATGGTGTCGAAGGCAAGCGACGATTTCCCCGACCCCGAGAGGCCGGTGAAGACGACGAGCTTGTCCCGCGGAATCGTCAACGAGACGTTCTTGAGGTTGTGCTCGCGCGCTCCCCGAATCGTTATGTGATCAATTGGCACGCGTCATTCCTTTTCTCGTTTTACGGCAAACGTTCCGCTCGCGGTCGCGACAAGCTTTCCGTTTCTGTCTTCGACCCGGCACTCGGTGACGACTGTCCGGCGCCCTGCATGCACGACCTTGCCGCTCGCACGGAGGCTCTCACCAATCTTCGCCGCGTTTATGAAGTTGAGCTTGAGGTCGAAGCTCGCCGCGCGGATGACGCCGGGCTTGAGGGTGTGCACCGATCGCCCCATCGCCGAATCGGCAAGAGTGCTGATGATACCGCCGTGCACGAACCCCGAGGTGTTCGCCATTTCGTCAGTGGGGGTCATGTCCACCACTGCGGTCCCCTCTCCGGTTTCAACCAGCTCAAACCTCATCCACGCCCAAGCCCGCGACGGCGCCCCCTCCCTCTGCCCCTGTGAGCGATCACTCACGGCCCTCGCCCTCCGGAACGGGCATGCATGTCGACGACGCCCTAGCCACCAGCCTGCCCTGCTCGTCCAGCACATCGGCCTCGCTGAAGAACAGCGTCTGCTTCATCTCGACGACGCGGCCAATAGCGCGGATGCGCCCCGAGATCACGGGCCGGATGAAGTTGATTTTCAGCTCGATCGTGGTGTTCCACATTCCGTCCTCCTGGAGGGTGCCCAGCGACATGCCCATCGCGGCGTCGGCGATCTGGGTGATGATCCCGCCCTGCACGAGGCCGCCGCCGTGGCGGTGCTGCGGCCCGGTCTCCAGCTCGAGCACGACCCGCCCAGGCTCAGCCTCACTGATCCGGGCCCCCAACGTGGCCATCCACCCCTCCGGCTTGGCGTTGAGCAGCTCTGCCGTGCGTCGGACGTTCTGCACGCCTACTTGCGGCGCCCGCGCCGCGAGTCCCAGTTGCGCACCATCGTCTTCTGTCGCGGCGCCGCGGCGATCGCAAGCGCCACGTCCCCATCGTCTTCCTTCTTGCTGGCGTCCTCGCCCGACAAGCGCTTGCGCAGCGCGATGATCCGGTCGCGCACCCGCGCCGCATCCTCGAACTGCAGCTCTTTCGAAAGCCTCCGCATCTCCTTCTCGAGGTCGCGAACGATAGCGAGCAGGTCCACGCGTGGCACACCCGCAGCCGCCATCAGCTCGACTGCGTCTGCCTGCAGGTCCTTGTCCTGAATGTCGAGAGCGTAGATCGCCTTCTTCACGCTGGCAGGTGTGATGCCGTGCTCCAAGTTGTAGGCGATCTGCCGGTTGCGCCTTCGCTCGGTCTCGTCGAGCGCCTGGCGCATCGAGTCGGTGATCTTGTCGGCATACATCACGACATGTCCTTCGACGTTTCGCGCCGCCCGGCCGATGATCTGGATGAACGACCTGAACGCTCGGAGGTATCCCTCTTTGTCCGCGTCGAGGATGCCGATGAACGCAACCTCGGGAAGGTCGAGGCCCTCTCGCAGAAGGTTGATCCCGACCACCACGTCGACAGCGCCCGTACGCAAATCGGTGAGGACTGAGATGCGCTCCATCGCGTCGAGCTCGGAGTGGAGATAGCGAACCTTGACGCCGTACTCGCGCAGATAGTCGGCAAGGTCCTCGGCGAATCGCTTGGTCAGAGTCGTCACCAGCGAACGCTGCCCCAGCGCGGTCCGCCTCTTGACCTCGGCGAGCAGGTCGTCGATCTGCCCCGCGGTCGGCCTCACCTCGACCGTCGGGTCGACCAGGCCGGTCGGCCTCACGACCATCTCCACTGTCTGCTGCGCCCGCCTCATCTCGTAGGGCCCCGGCGTGGCCGAAACGTAGATCACCTTGCCCGCGCGCTCCTCCCACTCGTCGAAGCTCAACGGGCGGTTATCGAAAGCGCTCGGGAGCCGGAACCCGTACTCGACCAGCGCCGCCTTGCGAGAGCGATCGCCGCCCAGCATGCCGCCGATCTGCGGGACGGCCACGTGAGACTCGTCGACGAAGATCAGCGTGTCGTCAGGCAGGAAGTCGAGCAGCGTGTATGGAGCATCGCCAGGCTGTCTGCGCGTGAGGTGTCGCGAGTAGTTCTCGATCCCTGCGCAGGTCCCCGTTTCGCGCAGCATCTCGAGATCGAAGTTCGTGCGCTGGCGCAAACGCTGAGCCTCGAGAAGCTTGCCGTGCTCCTCGAACCACTTGCATCGCTCTTCGAGCTCGGCCTCGATGTCCACCATCGCGAGGCGAAGCTTGTCGGCGGGAGTCACGTAGTGCGATGCCGGGAAGACGGTGAACTCGCTGCGCGGACCCAGGATCTCTCCAGTCGTTGCGTCGAGCTCCTGGATTCGCTCGATCTCATCCCCGAAGAACTCGACCCGATACACCTTCTCTTCGTTCGACGGAACGAGGTCGACGACGTCGCCGCGAACTCGGAAGCGCAGCCGGGCCAGCTCGTAGTCGTTGCGCTCGTAAAGCATTTCGGTGAGCTTGCGAAGGAACACCTCGCGCCGGATTGTCTGGCCCTTTGCGACCGTCAGCGACTCGCCCATGTAGTCCTCGACCGAGCCGATGCCGTAGATGCAGCTGATGCTGGCCACCACCAGCACATCCCGCCGCGTCATCAGCGACTGAGTGGTGGAGTGCCGCATGCGGTCGATCTCGTCGTTCCGGCTCGAGTCCTTCTCGATGTAGGTGTCGCTCCGAGCGATGTAGGCCTCGGGCTGGTAGTAGTCGTAGTAGCTGACGAAGTACTCGACGGCATTGTCCGGCAGCAGGCGTCGAAACTCGGCGCACAGCTGAGCGGCCAGAGTCTTGTTCGGGCTGAGCACCAGCACCGGGCGCTGGAGCTGCTCCACAGCCCAGGCCATGACGTTGGTCTTGCCGCTTCCGGTCACGCCGGCGAGGACCTGTTGGGTCAGGCCCGCCTGCACGCCTTCGACCAGCTTGGCAATCGCCTCAGGCTGGTCGCCGGCGGGTTTGAAGGGTGCGTCGACACGAAAGCGGGGGGCCATGTGGATCCTTAATTCTAGGGCGAACTAACGTTCGGCAGGGGCAGTGGCGGCGATGTCAAGCGGTCAACGCACCACCAGGAAGCAGAGAGTGACGACTTGAATT
>JBDUAO010000074.1:0-12539 GCA_040004595.1 Candidatus Dormiibacterota bacterium
GCGACTCCACCATCTCGCGCGTAGTGCTCGCGGATTCGATGGTGATCGATGTCGGGCGGGCGACGCGCGTGGTCTCGGCGCCGACCAGGCGAGCCTTGCGGACCCGAGATCACGGGTGCCGCTGGCCGGGGTGCGACCGCCAGGTCAACTGGTCGACCCCGCACCACATAGTCGCGTGGTCTCGGGGAGGTCCGACTCACCTTTCCAACCTGGTTCTTCTCTGCTACTTCCACCACCGCCTCGTGCACGAGGGTGGATGGCAGGTGGTGCAAGTCAGCCGTGAGTTTCGCTTCGTGCCGCCCGATCGCGTGGTGTTCAGGCGAGCTCGCGCTCCGGGTTTGCGCTGGGCGGCTTAAGCAGAAAGATCCGCCGGGAGGAGTTCGAAGGCCGCCTGCTCGCCCGGGGTCAGTGGATCACTTTCATTTGATGGCTTGACGAAGTCGCCGTATTTTGGCGCGTACAGCTTTGACGAATGACGAGCTTCTGCCAGGTCCGTGATGTGCCGGCTTCTAAAACGCACCGATTTGCCGTCGAGCTGAAGAATCCCATCCGGTCGCTCGAGTAGGTTTTTCGGCCAGTGTCGTATCAGCCCCTGCCCCGAGCGGATGTAGACCTTGTTGCCGTCCGTGACCACCCAGATCGTCACGCTCGACTCCTTGCCGGTCTTGCGACCGTACGTCGTCAAGCGCACTTCCTTCTCTTTTGCCACCGCGTCCAGGACGTCTTTGGGGAATTGGTTCATAAACCGTTGAACCCGTCGACGGCTCGACGTTGTTCCGCTTCTTAACCTGCTGCTGCTGCCTTGCGCCTCCTTGCCGCCGGTGCCCACAGGCTCTCCAGGTCGTAGTACGAGCGCTCTCCTGGTAGAAACACGTGGGCCAGGACCGAGTCGAAGTCCAGCAGGATCCACGTGGCGTCCTCGTAGCCATCGACCGCCAGCGGCTTGAGGTCCTTTTCCTTCGCCGCATCGACCATGCCGTCCGCGATCGCCTTCACCTGCCGGTCGGTTTCCCCCTCGCACACCACGAAGTAGTCGGCAATGGTCGTTTTGTCTCGCACGTCGATGACGACCGGCTTCCAGGCCTTCTTGTCAGCCGCCGCGCCGCGCAGCAGCTTGGCCAGCTGCAGAGGTGTCGTGCGGGCGGGCTTCAACTTCTCGATTATCCCGCGTACAGCCGGTGCGAGGCGATGTACCTCTCGACTGCGAGCGGGACCTTGCCCGTGATCGCCTGACCCGCGGCCACAGCTCTGCGGATCTCGCTGGCCGAGACATCCGGGGTGGGGCGCAGACACAGGACAACCCTTTCGTTATCGAGGCCGGCTCCTTTCAGGTCCTCTTCTCGCGGTGCCTCGGAACCTGGGCGAGCGACCACGACTATCGTCGCGAGGTCGCTCACCTCGTCTGGCTTGTGCCACGTTGAGAAAAGCTGAGCTGCGTCCCAGCCCAGGATCAAGAAAAGCTCGTCCTCAGGCCGGTGCTGCCCTATGTGCTTCAGCGTGTCCACCGTGTAGGAGGGGCCTTCTCGATTGAGCTCCAAGTCGGAGACCATGAAGCGAGATTCGCCTTCGGTGCCCAGCCTTGCCATCTCGATTCGCTGCTCAGCTTTGGCGATGGCCGGCGGGCGGTGCGGGGGCTGAGCCGCCGGGATGAAGACCACGCGATCGAGGTTTGCGCATTCGATCGCCGCCACGGCAGCGCCCAGGTGGCCGTTGTGAAACGGGTCGAACGTGCCGCCCAGCAACCCAAGTCTCACGGCTGGTACTCGAACTCAGCCTCGCCGATCCGAACCGTGTCCCCAGGCTGAACGCCCGCCGCCTCGAGCGCCGCGTTGACCCCAATCTTGTCCAGCTCCGTCTGGAATCTGGCCAGGCCGCCTGACGAATCGAGGTCGGTCCGCGCGACCAACCCCTCCACTCGGTCGCCCTTGACGACAAACCCCCAACCGGTGCGTTCGATCGCCAGCTCCGATCGACCTGCCACGAGCAGTTTCCTGATCCGCACAGGTCCTTGCGGCTTCGGGTCCGGTGCGCTTGCCAGCGTCGTGACCATCGAGTCGATCAGCTCGGGCAATCCTTCGCCTGTCAGCGCAGAAATGAAATGGATCGGGCCTCTGCGCCGCGAACGCTTTCTTAGATTTCTCGCCCGCTCTTCGTCGACCTTGTTGATCGCGATGATGAACGGCCGTTTTGCAAGGTCGGCTGAGAACTGTTCGACCTCAGCCTGCACCATCTCGAGATCCTTCCACGGGTTATCCGCCGTGCCGTCGATCACGTACACAAGGATCTTCGTGCGTTCCACGTGGCGCAGAAACCGCAGGCCAAGGCCGACGCCATGTGAGGCGCCTTCGATCAGGCCGGGGATGTCGGCGATCACAATTCTGCCGCCGCGCGACTCTTCGGCGACGCCGAGCTGCGGGTCGAGGGTTGTGAACGGGTAAGCCGCGACCTTCGGTTTGGCCGCAGTGAGCGATGCCAGCAGCGACGACTTGCCTGCATTCGGTGGTCCCACAAGCCCAACCTCGGCGATCAGCTTCAGGTCCAGCGTGACCGCCAGCTCCTCGCCCTTGAGCCCCGGTTCCGCGTAGTCAGGCGCGTGCCGCGTCGACGTCTTGAAGTGAACATTGCCCCGCCCTCCGCTGCCACCCCGCGCGATCACCGCCTTGGCGCCGGGGTGCTCGAGGTCTGCGATCACAGCGCCGTCGGGGTCGAGGGCGACCGTGCCCACGGGGACTTCGAGGGTGACGTCCTTGCCGTTACGCCCGGTCTTGCGGCCGCCCGCCCCATTCACGCCGGGCTCGGCCTGCCACCGCAGCTTCTGTTTGTACCGCGATAGGTCGGAGACGCTGGTCGTGGCTTTCATCCATACCGAGCCGCCCCTGCCGCCATCCCCGCCGTCGGGACCGCCGTGTGGGGTGAATGGCTCGCGTCTAAAGGAGGCTGAGCCGCGGCCGCCCTGGCCGGCCCGAATGGTTACGCGGGCCGAGTCGACAAATGTGCGTGAACGACCTCTATTCGGCGACGATGTTGACCCGCCGGCCGTCCTTGCCCACCCGCTCGTACTTGACGAGGCCGGGAGCAAGCGCGAAAAGCGTGTGGTCGCGTCCGATACCTACGCTGTCGCCCGGAGTGATCCGGCTGCCGCGCTGGCGAACCAGGATGGTGCCGGCGTTGACCGTCTGGCCGGCGTAGATCTTCACGCCAAGCATCTTGGGCTTGGAGTCGCGCCCGTTGCGGGACGACCCGCCGCCTTTCTTGTGCGCCATTTACTTGGTCTCCTTGTCTGTCTTCGGCTTCCTGGGCGCGCGCTTGGCAGGCGCCTCGGCCTTGCCGGTGGCCGTTTCATCCTTCTCGTTAGTGGCAGCCGGGGTCGCGGCAGAAGCCGACGTCGCCTTGGCTTTCTTGGTCTCGGTCTTCGATTTCGCGGCCGGTTTATCCTGGGTCTTCTTCTCCGAGCCGGTCGCCTCTTTCAGGCCGCCGACGGCCAAGATCTCGATCGCCGTCAGGTCGGCGCGCCCGCCGCGGTGGACGCGAACCCGCTTCTTGGACTTGTAGCGGAGGGTCTCGATACGAGGCCCGCGCCGGTGGGCCAGGATCTTGACGTCGATGTCAATCCCGTCAATGCCTGGGTTGCCCACCTTGATGTCCGATCCGTCTCGCATCAGCAGGACCCGATCCAGCTTGATCGAGGAGCCGGGCTCGCCGGCCAGCCGATCGACCAGGATCTGGTCGCCTGGGGCGACCCGGTACTGCTTTCCGCCGCTGACGACGACAGCCGTCAGCGAACCATCCGATTTGGGCACGAGAGCGATTCTACCAATACCGCCGGCCAAACCCATTGACACCGTACTCCGGCGTGGCAGGGTTGGCCGGGGTCCCCCCGGCCATTAATTTGTTCCGAATGTCTACCAGCGTGGTGAGGAGCGACTGGTCCTCAATAAGTCCCTCGATATGCCGGAAGGAGAGCAGGCACGCGCGAAGCGCCTGCCGGTGAGAGGGAACCATCTGGGTTCCCTCTTACCCTTCTACTTCATGAGGAATGAGGTGACGACGACCAGTACGAGCACCAGCAGTGCATAGGGCGCAACCGCACGCCGGTACAGGCCGCGGGCAGTATCGACCCCTCGGCGCTGCATCAGGGCCCCCGCGACTATCCCCAGAGCGGCGATCCCGACTGTGATTCCGAAGAAGCGCAACAGGCCAAGAATGTCGTCGGCGGAGGGCGGAAAGAACAGCGTGGCGAACAGTCCGCAATACGGAAACCAGCACAGGGCGCGGACGGCGTCAAAGCGAGGCCGGGCCCGCCTGTCGCCCGGCGCCGTGAGCGGCCACAACCTCAGGAGCGCCGGCAGGCAAAGCAGGTAGAGAAACCCGCTGGCGACCTTGACCGGTAGCAGCGACGACACCAGCACGTTGCCCAGTACCTGCGGCCGGAGGCTCTCCGGCTCAACCGCCGGCCCCAAGACCGCTAGCAACCAGCAGAACTGGATGACCAGCAACAGAACCGGCGCCGGCACGAACTCCACGCTCAGGGCGAGCTCCGCCCAGACCGTGAACGCAAGCACCATCGCGGCAACGATCACGTTGCGCTCCACCGATGGCACAGGATTGAAAGGAGCGCCGAGCTGTACCGCAGCGAGCACCGCGAACAGCGCCACCGTCGCCACCACAGGCGAGCGCACCTCTCGGACAGTCGCAGGCAGCACCCACTGACCCTGAGTAACGCGAGTCCAGGAAACCTCGGCCGCGACGCCGACGATCGCCATCGTCAACAGGCCGGGATACAGGACAAGCGCGGCAGTGTGGGTTGCCAACGCCGCGAGGATCTGGGTCACAGCCCAGCCAGCGCGAGGAACGGTTGCGGGTACAGGCCGATGACGACGTTGATCGCAAGGGCGATGCCGACTCCCCACGCCTGCCGTCCGCGCGGTAGGCCGAGGCTCCGGCCGAGCCGGAGCGACGGGGGAAGCCACAGCAGCAGGCCCAGCCCGATCGCCAGCGCAAGCGGCCAGTACAGCTGGGTCGCGCCCCGCAGGAGAAGGAGGCGAGCCGCAAAGCCCGCAAACGGTGCGGCCCCCGCGAGCATGGCCGCTGCCAGCAGGTTGATCGGCCGGTCGTTTGGACGTTTCTCTCGCAGCGACTGTCGCGACCATAGATACAGAGGCAGCCGGCTGAGCACGATCCCGTAAAGCAGCAGGATCGCCGCGCGCTGGCCGTCGGCGATCGCCAACCCAAGGCCGCTCAGCACCAGTCCCCAATCGGCGATGAACGAGTAGTGCCACGCGGCCGCGCCGTTCTCGGTGCGCCACGACGCGAGGCTGCCCCACACTACGTTGAGGAGCCCGAGGCCGATCATCATCGCGCCGATGACGCCGCCTTCCGACGGGATCAGCTCGCGCGCTCGCGCGAGCACGGCCAGCGCCAACACTGGCCCGATGAACGCGATCCACGGAATCGGCGAGGTGGCCGTCCGCTCCTGCGGATCGAACTGGTGCATGTAAGGCAGAGTCCCGACCGCTGCGGAGAGGCCAGCGATCAGACCGACCGCCGCCAGGCGCGGCAGAAACTGCGGCCCCTCCACCCGGGCGAACATGGCCGCCAGCGTCAGCAGCACGACGGCGAGAACGGGACCCCGGACGCGCGCGACGAACGAGCGGTCGCCTGAGGCTGCCGCTTGCAACACTGAGAGCACGAGCACCACGAGGATCAGGACCTCGAGGCTGCCGGCAGCGGCGATCGCGGCCATGCCGGCGAAGCCGGCCAGTCCCCAGGTCAGGAGGATGGCGCGCTCAACCGCCAGTGGGGCCAGCACGACGGTGAGCGCCAGCGCCCCCCCCGCAGCGATGAGCATGGCGCGGCTTTCAGGAGACAGGGACAGGCTGATGCCGAGCTGGTCAGAGGTCCGGCCAGGCTGGGACAGCACCACGGCGACCAGCCCTAGCAGGCCAAGCCCAGCCGCCGCGAGCAGCGCTGCCCTGGGCCGCGTTCTGAGGACGGCTGCGCAAACGGAACCGGCGGCTGGCAGACCAACCGCCAGCTCAGGCTGCATCGACCTCTCCCACTCGGATCCAGGAGACGCCCGCTGCAACCAGCGCTGCCGACACGTAAAGTGCCGGCCCAGGGCTGGTGCCGGCGGCGCCGGCCGCAGCCGCGACGGACAACGCGAGAGCACCGAGCGCAGTCAGCACGGCCGGAGGTTCGCTCGGGGTCAGCACGCGAGCCACGGTCAGGCCCAGGACGGACATCGCGGCGAACCGGAGCGGCGCGCCTGGCCCGGTCATCACCGACGTTGAGATCCACAGCGCCATCAGGCCGACTGCCGCAGCGAGGACCAACCTCGCGGTCGATCCAGGTGGCATCACCCCCCACTCATCGGGCCCGGTGCGCAGACGCTGGACGACGGCAACACTTCCGCCCGCGACCAGGGCCGCCGCAGCTTCCACCCCACCGCCCACCAACGTGATGACGGCAAATCCAGCGGTGACGAGTGCCAGGCCGGCGGCCAGGCCGCGTCGGCCTTCGGACAGGACGATCAGCGAGGCGCCCAGCCAGGCGGCGAAAGCTGCAGCCGCGCTCACCTGTTGACGGCGTAAGCGAGGGCGACAAGGGTGGCGAGCCACAGCACTGGCCTGCCCCCCGCAGCCGCCTTTTCCAGCGCGCGCAGGTTGACGATCGAGCGATATTGCTCGGGCATCGTGGCGCTGCGGATCACGGCAAGCCATCGCCTGGGCAGCTCAGCGCCCGGAACGATGAACACGGGCGGCCTGGCCGGCGCTGCCTTCACTTTCGGCTCACGCACCGCCGCGATCGCTTCGCGGCGCGAATCCCGCTGGACTCCAAACGCACCTGTGATTCCGTACGCGATGGCGCCAAGCAATACAAGTGGGGCGAACAACGTCAGCGCTGGCAGGTCGGTCTGGAGTGTGGCCACGGAGACGAAGCCACCACCCAACCCCGCCGAGCGCGGCATCACGTCTGCCTGCGCCGGCAGTGCGAACAGCGTCACGACCACAGGCAATGCGGCGCCCGCGACGAGCAGTATGGCCGCGAGGGCCGTCGCAGTTCGCGGGAAAGTCTCGATGACCGGACGACCCCGGCCGGCCGGCAACCCAACCGCTCGGGCCGCGGCCACCAGGAACAGGATCCAGACGGCAGCGCCGGCGATGCCGATAAGGCCCATGAAGTCCCCTGCCTCAAACGTGGCGGCAAGCGCGACGACCAGTGCGCCGAACGCGAGGCCCGGCGGCACCCCTGCGGCCGCGGCGATCGTAAGCAGCGTCGGGGGACCCGCTCGGTCGGGAAGCAGGGGCAGGCAGGCTGCGAGCACTCCGATCGTGGCCAGCACGACGATCCCGGCGATCAGCCCGACCGGGGTTCCGATGGCAATGGCCATGAGGGCAAAGCCGCCCATTCCTGGAATCACCTCTCTGAGATACTCACGGCGGGTCGCGGCAGCCTGAGCGCGTACCGCAACCCCTAGCGAGACCAGAACCCCGAGGCAGGCCAGCGCTATCCCCAATACCGGCTGTGGATAGCGGCCGTCGCCCATCTCGTAAGCCCTGACCAGCAGATAGAAGCCGAGTGGGTACAGCGTGGCCACCGCCATGCCGGCGGCTCGCAATGACGGCCGCGACCAGAGCTGCGCCGGCCAGCCACGCCACGGAAAGACACCGGAGGCCATGAGTGCGGCCAGCGCCAGGAGCAAGAAGACGGGAACTGTCAGCGCCGAGACCGGAACCGCAGCGTAAACTGCGGTTCCACCCACGACCTGCAGGATGGCGCCCGCCCAGCTAAGCGCCAGCCAGGCTGCCAGCAGCGCGCCCCAAGGAGGGCGGGGGGCGCGGATGTCCTCGATGTCCAGCTGGATCACCGCCAGCGTCGCCGCGGTGCCGCCGGCGAGGGCTGTAAGCAGGACGTCGCCCGCTTCGACGGCGAGGACTGCGGCCGCAACTCCCAGCGCCGCGACAGTGCCCTCCTGCCAGCTGCGAGCTTGAAGCGTGAGGAGTATGGCCGAGGGCAGCAGGATGACGAGACCGAAGGCAAAGGCGACGCCGTCGAGCCGCAGGTCGAACGCGGCGCCAAAGCCAAGCGGACCGAGGGTGAGCTCCTGGGTGGAGCGGATGGGCAGCCACAGGATGAAGAGAGCCATCAGCGCGGCCAAGGCGCCGGCTCCGACGATCGCCCGGCCGGGCTTCAGGCCGGCGAGCCCCAGCGCCGCCGTAACACCTCCGGCGACTAGCGGAAGAGCGACAGGCGCCAGAAGCGCGAGCGGCGGCATGAGCTAATTCACGAGCTCAGGCGGTCGATGGCTGCTCGGATCTCGGCCGCGCGTTCCTCCAGCTTTCTCACGACATCGAATGGCGCGTTGGCGCGAAACTCCGGATTGGCCAGCTGTGCTTCTGTTTTCTCGAGATCCGATGTGAGGCGTTTCAGCTGCGCCTGGTTGCGGCTGCTGTCGCCCGAGGCGGCCGGAAAGCTGACCCGACCAGGCAAGGTGCCGAGCGGAATACCCTCGTCAAAGGGGTCCGGTGAGAGCTCAGTCCAGGCGAGCCTCGCTGCCAGCGATGCGACCGTGCGGTCGGTCGACGCGTCGAGGAATAGCTTGCCGCCGCGTGGAGGCGCGCCCGCTGCCTGCCGGTGTCCTCGCACCTCTTCGACGATCGACATCACTTGCGCGAAAGTCTCCTCCGCTTCGGGATCCACTGCCCGGAGGTCTGGCCAGGCCGCGCGCATGACGTAGTCGCGATGCCCGGGCAGCAGCGACCAGAGCTCTTCGGTCACGAACGGCATGATCGGATGGAGCAGCCGCAACACGTGGTCGATGCATGACAGCGTGATGCCCTGTGCTGCCGGGTCGCCGGAGCGCAACCGTTCTTTGACCGCCTCGAGGTACCAGTCGCAGAACTCGTTCCACGCGAAGGCGTACGCGGCCGCCATCGAATCCTGGAACTTGAAGCCCTCGATGCCTGCCGTAACCGCAGCGTTCGCATGCGAGAGGCGCGAAAGGATCCAGCGGTCCTCCAGCGTGCGTGGTTCCGGTGCAGACGGCGCGTCGCCTGCGCTGTTAAGCACCAAACGAGTGGCGTTCCACAGCTTGTTGCAAAAGCGCTTGTAGCCCTCGACGCGGCTCTCGTCGAAACGCACGTCCTGGCTCGACATCGCCACCGAGGCAGCCCATGCGCGCACGGCGTCGGTCCCGTATTTGGTGATGAGTCCTCGCGGGTCGACACCAGTGCCCAGCGACTTCGACATCCGGCGCCCGTCGGCAGCCTGCACCTGACAGTGAATGGCGACGTCTGCGAACGGAAGCTCGCCCATGAACTCGAGGCCGGTCATGATCATCCGGCTCACCCAGAGATTGATGATCTCGCGGGCCGTGCTGTTCATGTTGTTCGGATAGAAGGCCTCCAGATCGCCCGTCTCCTCAGGCCAGCCGAGCGTCGCGAAGGGCCACAGCGCCGAGGAGAACCAGGTGTCGAGCACGTCGGGATGCTGCGTCAGCGTCGTGCTGCCGCATTCGGTGCATTCGTGAGGCCTCTCCACAGCGACGAGCTGGTGCCCGTTGTCGCAGTAATAGACGGGCACACGATGACCGAGCCACAGCTGGCGCCCGATGTTCCAGTCGCGCAACCCGCGAAGCCAGTCGAGGTATGTGCGCTCGTAACGATCGGGGTGCCACCTAACCTTGCCGGCGGCCGACGCTTCGAGCGCCTTGTCTCGCATGACCTCCATGCGTAGCCACCACTGCTCGCTGATGAGCGGCTCGATCACCGTGTCACACCTATCGCAATGGCCGACCTCGTGCGTGTATGGCTCCTCTTTCACCAGGAATGCTTGCGCCTTCAAGTCCTCGACCACCCTCCGCCTCGCTTCCAGGGCGGGCAGGCCGTCGTAAGGAAGGCCCGGAATGTTCATCGTGCCGTCGAGATTCATCCCGTTGATGACCTCGAGGGAATGCCGCTGGCCGATGTCGTAGTCCATCGGGTCGTGGCCAGGTGTGACCTTTAGGGCGCCGGTGCCGAAATTCTTCTCGACCAGGTCATCGCCGACGATGGGCAGCGCGCGCCCCACCAGGGGCAGAATCGCCGTTTTCCCGATCAGGTCTTTGTATCGGTCATCGGAGGGATTGACCGCAACGCCTGTGTCCGCCAGCATCGTCTCGGGCCTGACAGTGGCGATGACGACCTCGCCGCCTCCTTCAATCGGATACCGGATGAAGAAGAGGGTGTCGTGATGCTCCTGCCACTTGACCTCGAGGTCTGAGATGGCCGACCGATCCCGCGGACACCAGTTGACGATCCGCGGCGCGCGATAGATCCAACCCTTCTCGTAGAAGGACACGAATGCGGTCATGACCGCGCGCACGTAGCGCGGGTCCATCGTGAAGCGAAGCCTCGACCAGTCCAGCGACGCACCGAGGATGCGGTCCTGGCTCACTATGGTGTCGCCCACCTCGGTGTACCACTCGTTGACACGAGACTCGAACGCCTTCCGCCCCAGCTGCTCCTTGGTCAAGCCCTCGGCCGCAAGCTGCTTCTCGATCACGTTCTGCGTGGCGATCGCCGCGTGGTCCATGCCCGGAAGGAAAAGAACCTCGTAACCGGCCATGCGCCGGTAGCGCGCGCATATGTCCTGAAGCGTGTGGTTGAGCGCGTGGCCCATGTGCAGCTCGCCAGTGATGTTGGGCGGCGGCAGGCAGATCGTGTACTTCGGCTTCTTGCTCTTCGCATCGGCGATGAAAAGGCCCTCTTCCTCCCAGCGCGCGTACCAGCCGGCCTCGATGGCCTGTGGATCGAAGGAGGGCGGCATGGAGTTTTCGGTCTTGCTCATGGGCGTGCTCGTAGGTGCTGAGCTGGAAGCTGGATTCGCCGGCGGAGGATCGCTAGCGCGAACGTGCCGGCGAGGGTACGGATACGGGGCGCGCCAGGCGCGTGCCGGTCGCCCTTATTGATCGCTCGACGCGGCTCATGGTGCTTGAAAGTCTAGCGTTTGTGCTTCTGCCGCTCGCCCAGCTCGTCGCTGAGCTTGGTCGCGCCCAAAGAGCGTGCCAATGTGGCGGCCAGACCAGGCGCGACAGCTGCAAACTTCAAGCTGGCTTTGAGCTGAACCGGCACCACATCTACGTCAGCTCGGTTCTTGATGATCGCGCTCCACACCGCCTCGGCCACCTGGGCCGGCGACACCTCACCTGCAATGGGAGGCGCCTTGAGCCCGGTCTCCGCCCACATCCCCGACTCGTTGACGAAGGTGGGGCATATCACCGAAACGCCGACGCCCGTCCCCCAAAGCTCCTCTCGCATCGCAAGGCCGAAGCCTCGGATGCCGAACTTCGTCGCGTTGTAGATGCTGGCCCCGGCCGCCGGAACTTTGCCCGCCACCGAAGCCATGAAGACGATGTGACCCTGCTTGCGCTTGACCATCGATGGGGCGAGCGCGTGAGCGAGGATGATCCCTGCCCGCAGGTTGACGGCGATTGCTCGATCGATCTCGTCGACAGCCAGCTCCGCGAGCCGTCCGCTTATCGGGACGCCGGCGTTGGAGACCAGGACGTCTATGTCACCGGCTTCGTGCGCGAGGCGCTCAGGCTCACCGGCCTTCGAGAGATCGGCAACGATGACGCGGGACTCGCCGATCTCTCTGGCAAGCTTGGCCAGCGCGGGCTCATTACGGGCCGAGAGCACGAACTTGGCTCCCGCCTGATGCAGCTTACGGGCGATGTGCGGACCCAGACCGGTGGATGCGCCGGTGAGCAACACGGTCTTGCCACGAAGATCCTGCACGGCCGAAGAATACTCGCCACGAACGGCACTTTTGGCGCCAAACGGGCCGAACAGCGCGCCGAATTCTGCACGTTTGGCGCCAGCCGTGCGCCTGCTAAGCCGACTCTCCCACCAGGCGGGCCGGGCTTTCGCCCTCTTCGCCCATCTCGAACTCGGGTTCCAGTGCCTCGCGGATCGACCGCTCGGAGATCAAGCAACGCTTGATCTCGGGACGCGAGGGGATCTCGAACATCGAGTTCAGGAGAGCCTCTTCGATAATTGACTTCAAAGCGCGCGCACCAGTACCTCGATGCAATGCGAGCTCCGCGATCGCATCAAGCGAGCCCTTCTGGAACACCAGCTCCACGTTGTCGAGCGAGAAGAACTTCTGGTACTGCTTCACCAGCGCGTTCTTCGGCTCCGTGAGGATGCGCACGATGTCCTGCTGATCCAGGTGATGCAGCGTGACGAGGATCGGCAGACGCCCGATGAACTCGGGAATGAATCCGTACTTCAGCAGGTCCTGGGGCTGCATGAACTTGAGCGTCTCGGACGCAGCCTTGCGCTCGATCTTGTGGGACGGCGAACCGAAACCGATCGCGCGGCGCCCGATGCGCTGCTCGACCACCTTCTCCAGCCCATCGAAGGCGCCGCCGCAGACGAAGAGGATGTTGGTCGTGTTGATCTGGATGAAATCCTGGTGCGGGTGCTTGCGCCCGCCCTGCGGGGGCACATTGGCGACGGTGCCCTCGAGGATCTTCAGCAGCGCCTGCTGGACACCCT
>JBDUAO010000186.1:0-3698 GCA_040004595.1 Candidatus Dormiibacterota bacterium
AGGTCCAGGATCGACTCCATCGAGTCCTGGACCGAGTTGATGAAGCATGCCGAGCCCTGCTGCGAGCGGCCGGGGACGCCGATGTTGAACCAGACCGGGCTGTTGAACGACGCCTGCTGGGTGACCAGGAGGAATCGCAGCTCCTCCGCCCAGTTCTCGGCGTCCTCTTCGCCGGCGAAGTAGCCGCCCTCGCGGCCCCACTTCGCGAGCGTGTCGACGACACGGTCGATGATCTGCCGGACGCTGGTCTCACGCTCAGGGCTGTCGGGGCTGCCGCGGAAGTACTTCTGAGCCACGACGTTGATGGCCAGCTGGGACCACGACCGGGGGACCTCGACGTCCTTCTGCTCGAAGATGACCTGGCCCTTCTCGCCGGTGATCCCGGCGGTGCGACGCTCCCATTCGATCAGGTCGTAGGCGTGGCTGCCCGGGGGCGTGAAAAAGCGTTCGAAGCGGAGCCCGGGCACTTTCCCTGATTGTGCGCCCTTGTGGGCACCGTTACGGCGGGCTGCGGCGAGGTCGGCTACATTCTTGGCCATTTTTTGAGAACGCCTCCTTAATTCATCCCCGAAGCGGGTGCTTTCAAATCGTTTGCTGGGTCGTCTGGTGCGACGTGTGCTGGGTCGTGGAATTTGTCAGTTTGGGGATGCAAGAGGCCCCAGAGCATGCCCGCCACTTGTGCCCCAGGGCCTCGATGTAACGATGCTGAATATACGCGCAGGCTTTTCAGCTTGTCAAGCCCCAAAACACAAGATGTTAGGTGTCAGGTGGTCCTCGGACCCCACATGTAGGTGGATTACCTGTGGACAACCCTGTTGAGCAGTGGGGCAAAGGCGGGGCATTGGCTGGGGAAAACCTGTCAAAACCGGTCTTATTTGGCGGTGTCGACGAGAGCGAGGCCCATTTCCGAATACGTGACCTGTCCACGACCATTCGGCTCTGTGGAAATCTCTTCGTTTCCGGTGTCAGCCACCTGGACGCTCTGCGCCGAAGCTCGGATCCTGGCCGACACCTGCTTGCCTTCCCCGTAGGCGTTCTGGAGCATGGTGACCGCCCGCTGGAGCTTGTTCTCGAGCACGCTCTCGAGCGTGTCCAGATGCCTTTCCACGTCGATCAGCGCGGACTGCAGCTTCTCCATGTCCACGCTGCGGGCAAACTGCAGGTGCAGCTGGTACAGCGTGAGGAGGTAGGGGAGGGCCATCGCATACCCCACCACCATCACGTGGCGCTGGTGGGCGCTGACGATAGAACCACGGCACACGTCGTAGGCGGCGTCGGGGATGACCGCCAGAACGAAGGGAGACGTCGTGGCCGGATCGATGTACTGGCTCACCTCCCGCACCCGCCGCTCGACCTCGCGCTCTACCTGGGCCGTGAGCTGGGCGCGGCGCGGCGCATCCAGGCCGGGTTCGGCCAGCTGCTCGAGCGCGTTGCTGGAGACCCATTTGGAGTCGATGGGCAGCAGCTTGCCGCCCGGCAGCCGGAGCGCCAGCTCCACCACCTTGCCGCCAACCCAGACGTTGCGCTGCAGCATCTCGGGCGGCAGGTGCTTCAGGGTCTCTTCGAGGATGTTCTCGCCTGCGGCGCCCCGAGTGGAGCTGCCGGCGATGACGCTTTCGAGGCGCCTCAGGCTGGCGCGGGCCTCGTCCTCCACGGGCTGGCGGGCGCTGAGGGCGGACCGAAGGCCTTCCACCACCGATTGGGTCTGCGTGAGCCGCTCGCGGAGCTCAGCCGCCTGCGATTCCTGGGTCTGGCCGCCTGACTCGAGGCGGCTGCGCAGCTCGGCGACGTCCCGCACCTGCCCGTCGGCACGCCGCACCAGGCTCCAGACCAGGGCGGCCACAACCCCTACCGCAAGCAACACACATACAAGGAGAAGGGCGAACAAGAGTTCGAGCAGCGACATGTTGGGCATTGTAGTCCGGGAAGTGGGTATAAACAAGCCTGTTAATCTGACTTGAATGGCACGCCCCGAACCGCTTGTCGAGAACCAGCCCGCGCCTGACCGAATCCCGCTCGAGGAGGTCTATATGCGCATGGCCGAGGAGCTGGCCAAGCGGTCGACCTGCTTGCGTCTCCAGGTGGGCAGCGTCATCACCTCGGGCGACCTCACCCAGGTGCTCGGCATCGGTTACAACGGCAACGCCCGCGGGCTTCCGAACCGTTGCGACTCGACCCAGCCGGGCTCATGCGGCTGCATCCACGGGGAGTTGAACAGCCTGGTAAAGGCCGGCGCGCAGCTGCCCGGCAAGCTGATGTTCGTCACCGCCTCGCCGTGCGTGATGTGCGCCAAATCGATCATCAACTGCAACATCGCCCGGGTGTACTACCGCAACGCCTACCGCGACCCGGCCGGGCTGGATGTGCTGCGGCTGGGCGGCGTCGAGGTCGAGCACTACGACCAGTGGCGGGAGCTGTGGCGCTGAGAGCCCAGTAGGTCGCCGCCACTTCGACCGTTTGTGCCCTTTTGGCCGGGTTCGCCGGCCGCCGACCGGGCCATTCGGGCACTTTCGGCCGTCTCCCGTTCAACGCACGATCTCCCAACCTGATTCGGTTTGAACCAACCTCGGTTCGATCGTGGGTATCTCGCCCAGGCGCCGAGCGCGGGATAAGAGCGTCGCCGCATTCTTGTCCGACGCCACTGACTCAAGCACTGTTCGCGTGGCGTAAACGAGCGTCAGCTCCTGGCTCGCCAGCGCTTTGTTCGGCTCGATCCACAACCAATCCGTCACCTCGCCTTCCTGTGCGTGGATGACCTGGTTCGGGGGCAGCTGGGCCAGGAAGAAGCGCGCGTCGTATCGCCGCCGAAGCTGGGCCGGCGTCACCCACCGGGCGAAGAGCACTAGCCGGTCGAGTGCGAGCTCCAGGCCGAGCTCCCCGAGGGCTTCACTGAACGTCTTCCCGTTTTCAATCAGCTGCCGCACCTTCTCTGAGTCGGTCTCGCGAGCGAATCGCTTTCCATGGCGAGCCAGGAGAATGCCGACCTCCTCGAACAGCTCCCTGACCGCCGCCGCTCGGATCTCATCTGTCGACGCACGGTCGTCCGCATGCACCGTCCCACCTGGGAACACATACGCCCCCGGCGCGAAATCGGCCCCTCCGGGCCGGCGCATGAGCAGCAGCTCCCAGGGGTCGCGGCCGCGGACGAGCAGCACTGTGGCTGAGTGGCGTGGGGTGACCGGCGGTCCTTCGTTGATGGCACCCGGCGGCAGCATGTAACTAGGATGCGGGAGTGGACCTCGGGATTGCCGGCAAGGTGGCGCTGGTCACGGCCGGCACGCGTGGAATCGGGCTCGGCATCGCGAACGCGCTGTCGGCCGAGGGCGCGCGTGTGGCGGTCGCCGCGCGAACCGAGGTGGACGTCAAGAAGACGGCCGCAGCGATCCGCGGCGTCGGCATCGTCGCCGACCTGCTGACCGAGGAGGGCGCCGGCCGCGCTGTGTCGGAAACCGAGCAATCGCTTGGGCCCATCGACATCCTCATCAACAACCTCGGCGTGAGGGCGGGCAGCTCGTGGTCGGACACGGGTCCGGCCGAGTTCGAGGCCGCCTTCGCCGGCAACGTCGGTGCCAGCGTGCGGATGACCCAGCTCGTCCTTCCGGGGATGCTGACGCGCGGCTGGGGTCGCGTTGTTGTCATCTCATCGATATACGGACGAGAGTCTGGAGGCGCGCCGGCCTACAACGCCGCCAAGGCGG
>JBDUAO010000075.1:0-12475 GCA_040004595.1 Candidatus Dormiibacterota bacterium
TTGAAGTTTCCGGGCGGGCCGAAGTAGTTGATCAACGCTGAACCTGTCGAGTCCAACGGCAGAGGGTTCAGCCATGTGGTCCCGAAGGTGGCTTTGCCGTTTGATTGGGCCAGGTCCGCACCGCTGAGGCCTTGCAGTGCCCACGCGCGGTAAGCGGCGAACGCGAATGTGTCGATGACAGGAGTGCGGCAAGCGCCTGTCGCAAAACATGCGGGCTGAACGAACATCGGGATATGTCGCGTCACGCCGTCCGCGTCGGGAAGGACGTCAGTCGATGCAAGGACCACATTCGGGAATGGCTTCGTGCACGGGGCGTTGGGATCAGAGCTGGCGTCGGCGCACCTGAACAATCGCAAGGGGATCTCGTCGATTCCCGGCGGATTGGTGGTGGGGGAGGTTTGCAGGATCTTGCCGTCGCCGATCAGGGTGTTGTCCCCCGCGTAGGCGAGGACGACCGGCACCGTGCTGGAGGACAGTGCCTCAGCAAACGCCTTGTCGGTCTGCGGCTCGCGTCGATCTGGAAAGACGACGTCGAATGCGACCACCCCCGCACCCGCCTTCTCCAGGTTCTGGAGTGCCTGGGCATAGACGCTGCGTGGCACCGGGTACGTGCCAACGTCCTTCACGCTCTGGTTGTCGATCCCGACGATCAGGACGTTCGGGTCGGGGCTGGACTGGAAGCCGAACCGGTCCTCCGGGTGGACTGCCACGTTGACGAGACACGCGCCAATATGCGAGTCGCAGGCGATCTGCTGCGTGTACAGCCAGTACATGACCCCGCTGAGGACCAAGGCCACCAGCACCGCCACGACGGTTCGGTACGTGTACCAGTAGCGGATGTATCGGCCCACGGAGCGGTCGGATCATAGCGCCCGTACGAGCAGGTTGTGCCACGATCGAGGAATGACCGTGCGCTGCGGCATTGCCGGGTGGATCGACAAGTCGCTGATCGACTCCAAGCTCTTCTATCCGATGAACGCGACGTCGTCGGAGGAGCGCCTGCACTTCTACGCCTCCGAGTTCCCCCTGGTCGAGGTCGACTCCACCTACTACGGCATGCCCAAGGTCGAGAACTCAGAGCTGTGGGTGGCGCGGACCGAGCCCGGCTTCCTCTTTGACGTCAAGTCCTTCTCGCTTTTCACCAACCACCCGACCAAGCCGATGGCGCTGCCCAAGGACATCCGGGATCAGCTGCCCGACAACCTGCGCGAGAATAACATCTACCTGGAGCAGATGCCGGAGGAGCTCCTCGACGAGTCCTGGGAGCGCTTTCGCGCCGCCCTCGAACCACTTCGTGCGGCGGGGCGCCTCGGCGCTGTGTTCTTCCAGTTCCCGCCCTGGTTCCTGCCTTCATCGCGATCGCTCGCGTACATCGAGCAGGTTCAGGAGCGCATGTTCGGGTTTCAGGTCGCCGTCGAGCTTCGCAAGCCCGAATGGATGGACGCCAGCCACCGCGACGGCACACTTGCCTTCCTGCGCGCGCGCGACATCCCGTACGTGGCTGTCGACGTCCCGCCCGGTCACAAGACCAGCATGCCGCCGGTTTTCGACGTAACCTCCAGCAAGCTGGCCGTGGTTCGCTTCCACGGCCGGAATCACGAGACATGGGACCTGAAAGGAGCGCCGCCGAACCTGCGGTTTCGCCACGACTACAAGGACACGGAGCTCCGGGAGTGGGTGCCGCGTATCAAGGAGATGGAGCGGTCAGCCAAAGAGGTGCACGCGATCATGAACAACAACTATTCGACCTATTCCGTGAAGAATGCCAAACGACTTTTCGAACTTTTGAATACGACTTAGTCCGAGTAAGTGAAATCTGTTGTAGGCGTTCACTGGTGGACTGGCAACTTAGGAGCACCCGGGCCGGAGGGCACTAGCCAAAGGCGATTCGTGGTCGTGTGTGTGCGCCGTACTAACCCGGATTCCCGACTTCTCCTCGAATCCCAGATGGGCATCGACGCGAAAAATACTGCTGTCCAAAGGTCACACACCTCCCGCTGCGCGTCGCCATGTCGCGGTAGGACCAAGGCCAGGCAGCCGCCCGTTTGCGCGGGCGGCTGCCTGGCCGGTCTCGGCTGCGTCGAACTTAGAAGGGGCCGGGTCCCAGCGGGCCGCCCATTGTTGCTGGACTGGCCAGCACACACTGTCCGCTCCGCTTCCCTTGAACTGTGTTGGGCTCGGGTACCCGTGGAAAGAGGTCGGGGAATCCGGCTTCAACGCTGTCCCAAGGATTGTTCAAGACGGGCGGTGCCGCCGGGGTCGCCGTGAAGTCGAACAACTGGTTGCCCCTGCACGACAGGTTGCCGTCGATCACGTTCGCCAGGATCTCGATAGCGTCCGGATCGGCGAGCTGATTGTTCACCACCCTGACGTTGCCTTCGACGTGGTCACGGGCCAGCCCACTCCAGCACGACTTGATGTCGCTGATGGTCACATTGCCACCGACCTGGCTGTCCTCGAGGGTGGTGAAGTGGAAACCGAAATCCCCAGCCACTACGGGGAAGCAGTAAGCGCCACCGCCCCCACCTCGAATCGATACATTGCCGTCGATCTGCAGCCCATGCATGTGAAGGTCTATGGTCCCTCGGGAGTCCACGTTGCCTTCCACCCGAAAGACACTGCCAGTGGCCAGGGTGCAGCCGTTTCCTGCTCCGCAGCCGATGTCCACGAACATGGAGTTGACCATTTTGAAGTTGCCTTCGACGATCAGGCTCGCGGTCGGACTCGGTGGGTTGCCGACCAACGCGCCGGCATTGAGTAGCCCGCCTCCATTCATTGTCAACCCGCCTTCGTCGCGAACCGTCCCAGTGGCTGGCAGCGACACAGCACAGAATTGGGAGATGGTTATCGAGTCATAAGTGCCCGGGTTGATGTTGACGAAGTTGGGAGCCGCCTGGGTCCCACCCGAGCACCGGAAAGCCCCACTCGACTCCCCCGCGGCGCCAGGCGCCGCGCCCACGAGCAATCCTGAAACAGCGAGTGCTGACGCCGTGATTAGAACCTTGATGTTTGGCATGGGCAATCTCCTCCCCTATATCGCGACAGAAGCGTGGCGTCGGGTCGTCCGATCGGCCCTTGTGGGGAACACATATACCCTCGCACCTCCGCTGTCAATAGGACAAAGTCAGCGGCCCAACGGTCAGTCGAGGATCAGCCGTAACCTCAGGCGGACTTGATAACGGGTTCGGTTTCAAATCCCTCCCGCTCCGCGTTGCAGCTCGGTAAAGGCGGGTGTCAGTCTCAGAAGTGACAACCCATGAGAGGGCGCAAACCCATGCCGACGAATCTGAAAATCCTGACTCAGTCGAGTCCTGGTTGCGACCGAGGTGGTCACCCGATTCGCATCCCGCCTGATTTCTTCAAGGGTAGTCTTCAGAAACCTTCAGACGGGTGCCGATTAATGCGGTGCCAGTTTCCTACTTGTCCAGGCCCGTGCCGCTCAGGTGCGGCGATTTGAGCCGCCTCGCCTCGCCCAGGCCGTGATCCATCAGGCCTCCGAGCAGCGGCTCGGCGAGATGGGCCAGACGGAGCGGCATCACCATCGCGTCGCGTCGGGGAAACTGCGCGGTCCGAACGATCAGATTCGCCACCCATGACGCCGAGTACATCGGGCCCACCGGCACCTCGGTCGAGTTGAAGAACTCGGTGTCGGTCACCCCGGGATAGACGACGCAAACTTTCACGCCGGTTCCCGAAAGCTCCCCACGGAGCGCATGCGACAGGCCGACGACAGCGTGCTTCGTTGCTGAGTAAACGGCTGAGTAGGGCGAGGCCCGAAAGCCGACCACCGAAGCGACGTTGATGATCACGCCGGTGCGCCTGGCCAGCATCGAGGGCAGTGCTGCCTGGGTGGTGGTGATCAGACCTTTGAGGTTGGTGGCGAGCAGCTCCTCAACCTTTTCTTCCTCCATGTCCTGGAGGCGGCCCATCCAGCCGACCCCAGCATTGTTGACGAGAACGTCGATGCGGTCGTGGTCGCGCAGGGCCGCCGCCACGAATGCGCGAGCATCCGCCGGCTGACCTACGTCGAGGCGGCGAACGCTCACGTCAGGCGAGCCTTGCTCCAGGCACATCTTCGCGACTGCATTGAGGCGGTCGAGCCGACGCGCGCCCAGGGCGAGTCGGGCTCTCTTCTTCGCGAATGCAAGGGCAGTCGCCCTGCCGATACCGCTTGATGCCCCCGTCACGACGACCACGGAGTTCTTCAATCGCACTGCTCGTAGCTTAGGTGGGGAGGAGATCGGGTTCGGCCGTAATCTATGTGCGTATGAAGGCGCTGACCTTTCAGGGCGAGGGCGAGGTCAAGGTAACGGACGTGCCCAAGCCAAGTATCAACGGCCCAAGCGAGGCCCTCGTGAAGGTCACTCTTGGCGCGGTTTGCGGCTCCGACCTGCACATCCTCCACGGCCACACTCCCATCAACCAGGGCGCTGTGCTCGGCCATGAGTTCGTGGGCGTGATCGAGGACATCGGAAGCGAGGTCAAGCGGTTCAAGCCCGGCGACCGCGTCGTGGCCAGCTTCTTCACCTCATGCGGCCACTGCGCCCTGTGCCGGAAAGGTTGGTTTAACCAATGCGTCGACAAGGGAACCTTCGGCCACGGCGAGTATTTCGGAGACCTCGGGGGTGGCCAGGCCGAGTACGTGGTCGTGCCGAATGCCGACCACTCGATGGAACCAATACCGGCAGCACTGTCCGACGAGCAGGCGATCTTCGTGGGCGACATCCTCTCGACGGGTTTCTTCGGGGCCGAGCGGGCTGAGATCAAGCCTGGCGACGTCGTCGCCATCGTCGGCGCCGGCCCGGTAGGGCTTATGGCGACCATGTGCGCTCAGCTGTTTGGGCCGTCACGAACCTTCGTCGTCGACATGGTGGATTCGCGGTTGGAGATAGCCCAAGGGCTCGGCGGTATACCGATCAACGCTTCGCAGGTGCACCCGGTGGAGGCGATCCAGAGCTACACGGGAGGTATCGGAGCTGACGCCAGCATCGAATGCGTCGGTTTGCTGTCCGCGGTCGACACAGCCATCCAGAGCGTTCGCGGCGGCGGCACCATCTCGATGGTCGGAGTTCCGAGCGCGGTGCTCGGAGACTTTCCCTACATGACGATGTGGATGAAGTCGCTGACGTTTCGCGCCGGCTGGTGCAACGTCCAGGCCTACATGCGTCCGCTGCTCGATCTGATCGCAGCCGGCCGCCTCCAGCCCGACTCGATCATCAGCCACCGCATGAAGCTCGACGACGCTGAGGAGGCCTACAGGATGTTCGATGCCCGCGAGGCCACCAAGATCGTGCTTCTCCCCTGAACTAGGTTCTCGAGCTCGCGCCCTGGTCGATCGCCATCAAGTAGCCGCGTGCACGCTCGGTCAGCGGGTAGCGGTTCTCGAGCTCGTGGAAGGCGGGCCCGTGGTCGCTGTGCTCGAGATGCGCCAGCTCGTGCACCACGAGGTAGTCGAGCACCCAATCCGGCAGTGACGATGCCCGCGTGGCGATCCTGATCTCGCCTATCGTGAACGTGCAGCTCCCCCAGAGGTGCGACATGTCCGCAAACGCAATCGAGGTCAATCGCAACCTGCCGCCGAAAAGCCGGTCGTTGAGCACGCGTGCGCGCGTCGCGAGCTTGGCGTCGGATGGCTGGGCGCGTTCCATACGCCTGGCGAGACGGCCACGCATCTCCTCCGCCCACCGTTCGCGCTCGACATGCGGCATCCAATCGGGTACCAGCAGCTCGAGGACGCCCGAGCGGAGACGAGCGGCAACCGTGCGTCGCCGCCTGCGGCTGGCAACGATGCGGATAGGTGGGGCGAACTGGAGTGGATCTGTTTCCAAGACGTTGTGCTCCGTTTATTGCTGTGACGTTTTGGCGATTGTAAGGGTGCAGTCGCAAGTTGGCGACCGTGCCTGTTAAGGGACCGCGACCTATAGTGCGCACAAAACGTGCCTAGAAGCCTCGTTATCGGAAATGGCAATGTGCTCGTGGGCTTCGACGCCAACTATTCGGTGCGGGATCTGTTTTTCCCGCGCGTCGGGGACGCCAACCAGACCATGGGCAACGTGTGCCGGACGGGCTTCTTCATCGACGGCAAGTTCGCGTGGGTAGAGGAGGCGGGCTGGGAACGGCAGCTCGCTTATGCGGAGGACTCGCTGGTCACCGCCGTGACCCTGAAGAACTCCCGTCTGGGGATCACGGCGAAGTTCGAGGACTTCGTCGACCTCGCCCGCAACTGGTTCATTCGCAACATCGAGGTGTCGAGCGACACGGGCTTTAAAACCGGCCGCGTCTTCTTCCATTACGACTGGTACATCGAAGGCTCGGACCTCGGCAACACTGTCGCCTACGACCCGCGCCACAAAGCTGTCATCGCTTACAAGGCCAACCGCTACTTCCTGGTGGGAGGGGACGCCGGGCCGGGTTTCGGCATTGACACATGGGCCAACGGCAAGAAAGGCGGCAACCTGGCTGGAACGTGGGTCGATGCCCAGGACGGCGAGCTCGGAAGAAACCCGATCGAACAGGGATCCGTCGATTGCACTGTCGGGTTCAACCTCGTCCCCGTGGCGCCGGGCGGTCCTTCCACCTTGACCCACTGGGTATGCATGGGCACGCGGCTCAGCGAGGTCACTGTGTATGGCCAGGAGCTGATCATCGGCAAGGGGCCCGACACCTATCTGGGGCGGACCCTCACCTACTGGCAGGTTTGGTCTGAGAAGGATCACCGCCACATCGACGAAGAGCTCGGCGCCGAGGTGACCAAGCTCTATCGGCGCTCGATCCTGACCGCGCGCACTCACGTCGACAACCATGGCGCGATCGTCGCGGCCACGGACTTCGACATCACCAAGTTCGCGCGCGACACCTATGCGTATGCGTGGCCTCGCGATGGGGCTCTCGTGGCGAATGCTCTCGACCGTGCCGGGCACGAGGACGTAACCAGAAACTTTTTCACCTACTGTCAGCAGTGCCTGGTCGAAGAAGGGTTCTTCTTGCACAAGTACACGGCGTACGGTCTGCCGGGCAGCTCGTGGCTTCCGTGGGTCGACCGCGATGGGAACATCACGCTGCCCATCCAGGAGGACGAGACAGGCCTGGTGATCTGGGCGCTATGGCAGCACTACAGGATCCACCGCAACCTGGACTTCATAGTCGGCCTCTACACCACTCTGGTCGTGCCTGCAGCGGACTGGATGGTCTCTTATGTCGACAAGCGGAACGGCCTCATCAAGCCGTCGTGGGACCTTTGGGAGGAGCGGTGGGGCGTACACGCGTTCACGGTGGGCGCTGTCTGGGGTGGACTGGATGCGGCGCGCAGCTTTGCCGAGCTGTTCGGCGATGTCGCGAACTCCGTGCGCTACCGCGAAGCGGCGGAGCGGTTGCGTGAGGCCACCGATGCGTGCCTCTATAGCCCCGACCTCGGCCGGTTCGCCCGCAGGATCGCCGTCGAAGCGGACGGCACGATGACCGTCGACATGGTCAACGACAGCGCGATCTACGGGCTATGGCGTTTCGGCATGTACTCGCCCGACGAGCCGCGCATCGCGCAGACCATGAAGGCGATCAGCGAAGAGCTGGCCAATCGCGCACCGGCCGGCGGCATCGCGCGCTATCGCGATGACTACTACTTCAAGGTCGACCCGGACACCAACAAGGTGCCCGGCAACCCCTGGTTCATCTGCACGTTGTGGCTGGCCCAGTGGTACATCGCGACCGCCAAGACCGCGCACGACCTCAAGTCCGCGCGCGAGATCATCAACTGGGTGGTCTCACATCAGCTGCCTGGAGGGTTGCTGTCCGAGCAGCTCGATCCCAACACAGGCTCCCCGCTGTCCGTCTCGCCGCTGACGTGGTCCGCGGCTGAGCTGATCGCCACCGTCGACGATTTCTGCAAGCGGTCGGAGCGCGTGCGCCGCTCGGCGCTGTCGACGGTGCCGCCGAAACCGGCTTAGGCCCGCGGGGGTCTGAGGCCTGTCAGCGTGAACGGTTGGGGTTTGACCAGAGGTAGAAGCACCCTTGCCCGCTGGGCAACCACCACGTGAACCGCGCCAGCTCTGCTCGATCCGTTCTTCTAGTGCCCCCAAAACGCAGGGGCACGGTTCCATTCATCTAGCGGGCGCTTCGCGGCCGCCTCAGGCCGCACGCTGAGCAGGATGAAACGTGTGGGTACGGGGGCGTTGAGCGTTGGCGGCATCCATGATCTGGCGAGTGCGAAACTGTCGCGAGCTCGGACGGAGCCGGCGCCGCGGCTGGCCAAGGCCCCGACCGGTATCCGCGGTCTCGACGAGATCACGATGGGTGGCCTTCCACGCGGCCGGCCGACGCTGGTCTGCGGCCCCGCCGGCTCGGGCAAGACGCTCCTCGCGCTCGAGTTCCTCGTCCGAGGTGCGCTGGAGTATGGCGAGCCCGGTGTCTTCGTCGCCTTCGAAGAGAGCGCTGCCGACCTCGCCGCCAACGTCGCTTCGCTCGGTTTCAACCTCGTCGCGATGCAGAGGAGAAAGCAGCTTGCCGTCGAGGAGGTATTGATTGACACGGACCAGATGATCGAGACTGGGCCGTTTGACCTCGAGGCCCTGTTCATCCGCATCGGCGCCGCGGCCGACAGCGTGAACGCCAAGCGAGTCGTCCTCGACACAATCGAGATGCTGTTCGGAGGAATCCTCAACACCGGCATCGTCCGCGCCGAGCTGATCCGCCTGTTCCGATGGTTCAAGGAGCGCGAGCTCACCGTCGTCATCACCGGCGAACAGGGCGGCGGTCTGCTGACCCGACACGGGCTCGAAGAATATGTCGCCGACTGCGTGCTGGTCCTCGATCACCGAATCGTCGATCAGCTCTCGACGCGCCGTTTGCGAATCGCCAAGTACCGCGGTTCGCTGCATGGCACCAACGAGTATCCCTTCCTGATCGGCAGGAAAGGCATGTCCGTGCTCCCGATCACGTCACTCGAGCTCCAGCACACGGTCTCCTCCGCGCGCATGCCGTCAGGGATCGACCGGCTCGACCACATGCTCGGCGGCGGCGTGTATCGAGGCTCGAGCGTGATGCTCACGGGCAGCGCCGGCGCCGGCAAGACGACGCTTTCGGCGACCTACGCAGACGCTGCCTGCCGCCGAGGGGAGCGCACCCTCTTTGTGTCTTTCGAGGAATCGCAGCCTCAGGTCATCCGGAACATGAAGTCGGCGGGCCTCGACCTCACGCCACACGTCAATAGCGGACACCTGCGTTTCTTCGCGTCTCGACCCAGTGAATACGGGCTCGAGATGCACCTGATCTCCATCCACCAGATCGTCGATGAGTTCAAGCCGACGCTGGTCGTGATCGACCCCGTCTCCGACTTCGGCAGCCTAGGCACGTTCAACGAGATCCGCGCCACGTTGACCCGGTTGATCGACTACCTGAAGAAGTCAGAGATCACGGCGGTGCTGACCGAGATGCGTTCGCTGTCGGGTGACGCGGAATTCCGAGAGGTCGGCGTCGTTTCGCTCATCGACACCTGGATCGCGTTGACGTCCATGGACGCTGGGGGCGAGCGAAACCGCTGCATCGCGGTGATGAAGTCGCGCGGCACCGCCCATTCGAACCAGATGCGCGAGTACCGAATCACCGACCACGGGATCGAGATCATCGACGCCTACCTCGGAATGGGCGAGGTGCTCACCGGCACAGCCCGCATGGCCCAGGAATCACGTGAGCGCGACAAGGCCGGCGTGGCTCATCGCGCCGCGATCAACCGCCGCTCGGAGCTCGAGCTCAAGGCGCACCTGACGGCAGCCCAGGTGGAGACGCTCGAGGCTGAGCGCCTGGTCATCCGCAATGAGCTGCTCGACCTCACGACGCAATCGGAGGAGACGAAGTCGTTCGCGGCCGGAGACCTGAGCGGAATGACGCGGCTTCGCAAGGTCGAGCTGGACGAAACCTCACCGCACGTCGGCGGCCTGCCCAATGGGAGGACTCGAAAATGACCCTGGCGACCAAGCCGAAAGCCAAGCGGAATGGCATGCCCAGGTCACAGTCGAAGGTCGGCCAAGACGGTAAGGCCGGCTACGAGCTCCGGCTTATTGTCGCCGGCAGCACTCCCAAGTCACAGCCGAAGGTCGGCCAAGCCGGAGAGGCCGACTACGAGCTGCGGCTTTATGTCGCCGGCAGCACTCCCAAGTCGCTGGCGGCGATCAGCAACCTGCGCGAGATTTGCGAGCAGTACCTCGCCGGCCACTACACGGTCAACGTCATCGACCTCATCGAGAAGCCCCACCTGGCCCGCGGAGACCAGATCCTGGCGCTCCCGACACTCGTCCGCGGGCGGCCAGTGCCGATGAAGAAGATCATCGGTGACATGTCCGACACCGCTCGCGTCCTGGTCGGGTTGGACATCAAGCCCGTCAGGTCGGTGTAGCCACAGTGAGCCCGCTGCCCAGCCCGGCGAAGCCGGCGGCTCGGCGGTTGTCAGACGACGGAGGCGCTGCAGGACAGACGGAACCGCCGCTCGACATAACGGAACAGGAGGCCATGGAGATCGTCCGTGCCCTCCGCAGCGCGCAGGCCGACGGGTTCGTCTACGAGAGCGCGGTCGGCCTGAAGGTGAGCGTCCTGGATGGGACCGCCGAGCCGTATCGCGTTATGGTCGATACGATCGGGGAAGGGGCCGTCGTGCTGGATCAGCGCGGCATCGTGCTGTTTGCCAATCCCGCCATGGGCCGCCTGGTTGCCCTGAACGCCGATCAGCTGGTGGGACACCGGCTCGGAGGCCACATGAAACCAGCTGCCGACGAGGTCCTCAGCGGGTCGCTTCCCGCTCTGATGAAGGGCGGGACGCTCGACGTGGAGCTGCGACGGGGTGATGAGCTCGTGCCGGTGCACCTCTCGGCCAGGCCGATCCATTTCGCCGGGTTCGATGCGGCGATCGTGGTGGCCACGGACTACTCGGCCCTTCAAAAGCTCACCTCAGAGCTCGAGCAACGCGTCGTCGACCGAACTGCCGAGCTGACGCAGGTCAACGAATCTTTGAGAGAGGCGAACGAGCGCATCGTCGAGGCGAACCGGCACAAGAACATCTTCCTCGCCAACATGAGCCACGAGCTGCGCACACCGCTCAACGCGATCATCGGATTCTCCGAGCTTCTGCTCACCGCGCGGGACAAGCCCTATGACACCGCCACGCAGGCCAGGTTCCTCGATCAGATACTGCAGGGCGGAAAGCACCTGCTGGGACTGATCAACGACATCCTCGACCTGGCCAAGGTCGAATCGGGCCACATGGACCTCCGGCCGCAGATGGTCGCAGTGCGCCACCTGGTAGACCAGGTGATCGCCACCGTCGAGCCGCTGCTGTTGAGCAAACACCTGAAGATCGAGATCTCGATTGCGGAGTCGCTGATCGTGCCCGCCGACCCGGAAAAGCTGCAGCAGATGATCCTTAACCTGCTCTCCAACGCGATCAAATTCACTGCCGACGGCGGCACGGTGACGATCAAAGCCGTGGCGCTCGCCGATGCAATCGAGATCGCGGTGGCAGACACTGGAATCGGGATCTCGAGTGCGGACCAGGGAAAGATCTTCACGGAGTTCCACCAGGTCGACCAGGGCACGCGCATGCCGCAGCAGGGCACCGGTTTGGGTCTCGCCCTGACCCAGAGGTTTGCTGCGCTGCACGGCGGCCACGTGCGCGTTGAGAGCGAGGTCGACAAAGGCAGCGTCTTCACGCTCTCGTTGCCGATCAAGCCGGCACCCGTGCTCTTCGACGGACCGCTGGCGAAGCCGGCCGGACCGAGATGAAGGATGGGCCGTGGATCCTCGTCGTCGAAGACAACGAGGCAAACCAGTTGCTGGCGCGGGCCGTGCTCGAGCGCGATGGATACGACATTGAGGTGGCAAGCAGCGCCGAAGAGGCTCTCGTCCAGCTCAAGGCAGGAGCTCCTTCGCTCATCCTCATGGACATTCAGCTGCCCGGCCAGGACGGGCTGTCGCTGACCCGGCAGCTGAAGGCTGACCCTGCGACCAGGGCGATACCGATCGTGGCCCTGACCGCCCACGCCATCGGCGGCTACCAGGAGCTTGCTCTGGCCGCCGGCTGCGCGGGCTACATCTCCAAGCCGATCAATGTGATGACATTCGGAAACCTGGTTCGCGGGTACATGGCGCAATCCGAGTCCGGGTCGGCTCCGTTGACAACCGGCAACAAGTAGCAGGTCGCCGCCGATCTGAAGGATGCCGCCTGAGTGCTCGATCGGGTCGTCGTGAGGTCGCGGATCGTGAGGTGGACCGGAACGTTCGCCTACTGAGCTCGGGCCAGGGACGCATCCGGCAACCGCAGGCCTGGGTGAACGGCTCATAAGATTTGTAGACGCCCGGGGTCTTCCCAGATGTAGGAGCGGCGGCCCATCCCCTTAGAGGTTCGCGCCGGCTCCCGGGTCGAGCGAGCGTTTACAGAGGGATGTTGCCGTGCTTTCTCGCCGGCCTTTCCACCGTCTTGCGCAGGCACAGC
>JBDUAO010000187.1:0-3665 GCA_040004595.1 Candidatus Dormiibacterota bacterium
GCTGGCGGTTGTTCGGCGGCGGTCTGGCCGAGGCTGCCAACATCGGCATGAACCTCTTCATCGTCAACAACGGGACTTACGCGATCGTCGACAAGGGCCTCGAGGTGGTCATCCCTGACGTCGACAAGGGCCGTTATCACGGCAAGCTTGCACCGATCGACTTCGTGGCTGCGGCCAAGGCCCATGGGTGGGACGGTTATCGGTTGCGGGCCGACCTGGGCAACCTGGACGAGATCCTGGACGCCTGCTACGAGGGGCCGGGCCAATCGATACTGGTCGACGTGCCGATCGACGCGGATCAGGTGATCGGACTCAACCCAAGGCTGAACAACCTGACCACCGAGACCTACCTCTAGCGATCAGCTGACGGCGATGTCGACGGCCGGCCTCATCGCCGACAGGCGGTGCAGAACCTCGTGCACCGGGTGCGTCAGAAAGCCGTCGGGCATCTCTTCAGGCGTGGCGTCGCGGTCCTTCATCGTTGGAAACGCAACTTGCTCGAGCATGGCCTGGAAGCGGGGGCCCCACTTGCGGGTCCCGAGCCGCGCGGTGGTCGAGCAGTTGTCGACCATGTAAGCGACCCCGCGAGCATGCATGTACGGCAGCAATGAGTCGACGGCCTCGATGATCGACTCGTTGGCGATCTCGGAGTATGGATGGCCATGCTCCACGAGGATGTCGATCTGGGCCATCATCGCCCCAGCGAACGTTCCGGCGGTGAAGCCGTCGATGTCGGTTTTGTTCTGACCGCGATGGCTTCGCACTTTAGCTCCTGTCGTCCACATCGCGGACTTGTCGATCGTCGTCATCGGATACTCCCCGAAGCGATTGGCGGCCATGACGACGCTCTTGATCTCGTTGCCTGACATAACCTCGTCATAGATCTCTGCCATCAAGCCTTTAAAAGACGCATACGTCGCGTCGTAGGAGCGTCTGAAGTCGCGCCGCCCCTCGGCGTCGAGATGCTCATCGAGTGCGACCAGGCCATGGCGAGAGATCGTCTCGCGGATGGGTCCCGTGAGCGATTCGCACGCCCGGTTGAAAGCGTCCTCGGGTTTCGCGCCATCCTCCAGGTATCGCTGATAAAGCGCCTCGACGATGCCGTGGACGGCGCCTAGCAAGATGCTTCGCTCGCCGAATAGGTCAGAGACGACCTCCGACTTCAAAGTGGTCTTGAACGTGTAAGGCGCACCGAGCGCAACCGACCACGCCAGCGCGACGTCGGTGGCGCGCCCGTCGAGGTCTTGCTCGACCGCGAAGCTCGTGTTGATGCCGGCCCCGTTGAGGTCCCGTCCTTGCTCGTACAGCCTGCGCACCGAAGGCCCCATTCCCTTCGGGCACACGGCGATGACGTTGACGTTGCCTGGAAACTTCTCCCCGGTCGTTTCGAGGTAGCCGAGAAGAAAGCCGTGCGAGAGGCCCAGCGTCGCACCAGGCCTGAGCGCTTGGAACACCCGCTTGAACAGCTGAGCCTGCGCTGCGTCCGAGATGAGAAGGATCACAAGGTCTGACTTTCGGATCACGTCGAACATCTCGCCGAGGGTCCCGTCCTTCTCCGAGAAACCCGCCGCTCGAGCCTCGGCCATGGAGTCGGAGCCCTGGCGAAGACCAACCGCGACGCGCACGCTCGTGCCGGCAAGGGACTCCTTCAGGTTCTGAGCCTGCGCCGGCCCCTGCGACCCCCAGCCGATGACGCCGATCTGGGAGATTCCCCCGAGCGCCTTCGGCAGCAACGGGAACAGGTTGCGGCCACCACGAAGAAAGCTTTCCTCGACGCCGTCGAGCTCGATTTTCTCGACGTGGAAGACCTCGGAATCGAACAGGTTCGGTTCGCGCTTCACGTCGGTGGTCATCGGCACAACCGCACAGTCTCGGCTATTCGCCTGCGGCCGGATAGGTTCCGAACAACTTCACCTCGGTCGTCTCTTTGGCGAGCGCCTCCAAGGCGGTGGTCGCTGCGGCGGGGTCGCTGACCTCGAAATCGACGTAAAACCGGTACTGCCATGGGCGGTCCGGCATCGGCCTGGAGTCCAGGCGCGTCAGGTTGATGCCCCGTTGCGAGAGGCACTGCAGGGCGGCCACCAGGCTGCCCGGCTTGTGAGACCCGATGAAAGCAAGTGACGCTTTGGTCAACCCGGCGGCACCCGGTCGGGCCGCCTGGCCCCGATCGACGATCAGGAACCGCGTCTGGTTGGAATCGTCGTCCTGGATGCCCTCGGCCAGGATCTTCAAACCATACCGGCGGGCCGCCGCTGCGCTGGCGATCGCGGCGCTGCCCACGACCATTCCCTCAGCGACTGCGCGAGCGGCGCCGGCGGTGTCGTGGTAGGTGACGGCCTGGATGTTTCGCGCCTCGAGGAAGTGCCGGCACTGGAGCAGGGCCTGGGGATGGGAGAGGGCCCTGACCACAGGTTCGCCCCGGCCGAGCAGGCAGTGGCGAACAGGGTGGATGACCTCGCCGCTGATCCGCAGCCCGGAGCGCTCCCAGAGAAGGTCGTTGACCTCCTGAACGATGCCCCCGAGCGAGTTCTCGACCGGCAGCACGGCCGCGTCGACCTCGCGGGCGGCGACGGCATCGAAGGCGCGGGAGAAGGTGGGAAAGCCGACTGTCAAGGCTTTGGGCAGGATGGCCAGCGCGGCCTCCTCCGAATAAGCGCCAGGCTCACCCTGGTAGCCGACACGGGCCCAGGTAGCGCGAGCGGGTTCCATGGAGCGCAATGGTACCGATCACTCAACATCTCCCCTGATGGGAGTTGGGGAGAGGGCGGCGTTGAGTGGCACGACCGTGTGAAACGCCCCATCGGCGCGTTATTTGATATACAGACACAACATGGCAGAGACACCCAAGGACGAACCGGCCCCAGTCGCAGCCCAATCGACGCACGAACCCCTCCCAGGAGAGCGACGCACCCGCCTGAGCGGCGCCTGGACCGCCATCGTCATCGGCCTTGTGGCCCTGGTCGTGATCCTGGTCTTCATCCTCCAGAACCAGCAAGCCGTTCACATCAAGTTCCTCATGTTCGAAGGCGATCTGCCCCTCGCGATCGCGCTGCTCTTCGCCCTGATACTGGGTGCCGTGATCGTTGTCGCCTTTGGCGCTGCCCGCATCCTCCAGCTTCGAGTGGTGGCCGGTCGTGCGCGACGGCAGGGACCGAGCTCAGCACCGCAGGCCGACTAGCCAGCATGGCAGCTGAAAAGACGCGCGGCGCCGCCAGGAGTCGCTCCGCGGCCAGCAACGCTCAGCCTCCCCCTGCGGCCACGCCGGGCCAGCAAACCGCGGCCGACACCGAGGACAAGAAGCCCGCGGACATGCCCCACTCCGCACCGGTCGCGGGCGCGGGTCCCGTGGAGGTCCATGTCGAATCCGGCGATGTCAAGGTGGTGGTCGCGCCCCCGACGCCGGGGGGCATCGACCGAAGGCTGTACCAAGTGATCAACGGCCTGCCGCACACGACGACGAGCGACCGCTACGTCAGCGTGCTTTCCGACCTCGGGGAGGGCATCGGCTGGGTCGCGGGAGGAGTGGCCCTGGCCATCCTGGGGGGAAGCAAAGGAAGGCGTGCCGGCATCGCTGCGGCGCTCTCATCCGTCGCTGCGACCTACGTCGTCCAGACTCGCATCAAGCCGCTGTTTCGCCGTGTGCGCCCGTTCGTCAACCGCGAGGC
>JBDUAO010000188.1:0-3653 GCA_040004595.1 Candidatus Dormiibacterota bacterium
GTGGGCAAGATCGAAACCGCGCGCAAGCTCGGCAGCATCCGAAATGGAACACATCTCGATGACCACAACCCGAAGATCCAGCTGATGTATGGCAAGCGCATCTCCGTTTCGTCGAGCGCCACAGTGCGCCTCGACCTCGACGGAGAGACCCCGGGGACGCTGCCCGCGCTGTTCGAAATTCAACCCGGCGCCATCGAATTCGTCGCGCCGGTGTGACGAAGGGGGTCATCGCCACCCCGCACCGGCTTGCCGGCGAAGCGGGAGCCCAGGTCCTGCGCGACGGTGGCAACGCCATCGATGCGGCAATCGCAGCGGACGCGGTGCTGTGCGTGGTCTATCCGCACATGACCTCGGTCGGCGGGGACCTCATGGCAATCGTGTGGCCGGCGGGTGCGCCTGCTCCGGTCGGGCTGATCGGGGCCGGGCGCTCAGGCGAGCTCGCAACCATCGAAGAAGTCGTATCCCGCGGCCATACAACAATGCCGGAGAGAGGTCCGCTCAGCGTGACCGTGCCCGGCACCGTCGAAGCGTGGGGTCGTCTCATCGAGAGGTATGGCTCGGTGGGGATGGCCGCTGTCCTCGAACCCGCAGCGTTTCTTGCGCGAGACGGCTACATCATTACGGAGCATCTGGCGGACCATCTCAGGCAGGGTGCCGAGCTGCTCGGCCGAGAGCCTGCAGCTCAGGCTCTCTACCCGCCGATGGAGGCGGGGATGCGACTGCGCAATCCGGACCTGGCATCGGTGCTGACCGACGTGGGCCGCACCGGAGTCAACACCTTCTACCGAGGGGCGGTCGGCGCGGCGATCGCCGATGCACTCCGGCGGCGCGACGGACTGGTCACCGCGCGCGACCTTGCCCAACACAGGTCGGAATGGGTCGATCCGGTGGCTGTTGACTACCGGGGCCGGACGGTTTACGAGCTGCCGCCGCCCACCCAGGGCTTCACGGCGATCGCGATGCTGGCGAGGCTTCGAAGATTCGATCAGCACGCTCTCCAACCCACCGTGGAGTTCGTCACCGCTTTCAAAAAGATCCGCGACGAGAGCTATGCGCTTAGAAACAAATACATCACGGACCCGGACTTCTCGTCAGCGCCACTCGCGCCGTTCCTCGACCCGACTCATGCGACCGCGCCTGATGGTGAGCGCCTTCACGATGGCGGCGACACCGTGTATCTCTGTGCCGCCGACGAGCACGGGAACCTTGTCTCGCTGATTCAGAGCGTCGCTTACGGATTCGGGTCGGGAGTTGTCGCCGAAGGGACTGGCATGCTGCTCCAGAACCGCGGCTGCTATTTCAAGCTGGATCACGCCCACGTCAACCGGCTGGAACCGAAGAAACGAACCATGCACACGCTCATTCCGGCGATGGCTGCGCGAGACGGCCGCCCTTGGGCGATCTTCGGGTCGATGGGCGGGGACGGCCAGCCGCAGCTGCAGGCCCAGGTCCTGATCAATCTGGTCGACCACGGCATGGAGCCTGCCGCGGCGGTGGCGCACCCGCGGGTCCGGGTCCAGGCGGGCGGCGAAACCATCTCAGTCGAGGCCGACTATCCGAGCGCTGCGGAGCTGAACCGGTCTGGTCTCAAAATCGAGCTGATGCCGCCTAAACACCACACGCTGGGCCATGCCCACGTGATCCTTGTTGACGGTCCGAGCTCGTGGAGGGCAGGAGCTGATCCGCGGTCCGACGGTTCGGTCGAGCGGTCCCCTTAAAACGGTGGCCCGCCTCGCCTGGGTATAATTCGTATTCGGTTTGGCAATAGAGACTGACGTCAAAGGCAAGCTGATAGCGGAGCACAGGCGCGCTGATAAGGACACGGGTTCACCCGAGGTCCAGATCGCGCTGTCCACAACCCGCATCCGGGAGCTCACCGAGCACCTGAAAACGCACGCCAAGGACCACCACTCGCGCCGCGGCCTACTTCTCCTGGTTGGCAAGCAACGGCGTCTGCTGAACTACCTGAGAGACAACGACATCGAGCGCTATCGCTCGCTCGTCGCCAAGCTCGGGATCAGGAGATAGCCGGGGCTGGGCGCAAACTCAGCCAATTAAGTCGAGCCGATTAAGTCAATCGGGAGGACTCCACGCTGGTCGCGCTGGGGTCAGCTCTTAGAAGCTCTTGCTGAGGCCGTCAGGGCCTGAGCCGCAGCCGCTAGGAACCTGACCCAGGGACGCACCTCGGGGATGTCCTCCCAAATGGAGGTATTCGCGTGGCAATTGTCACAAAAAACGTAGACGTCGCCGGAAAGCGCCTTTCAATCGAGACCGGCCGGGTGGCCGAGCAGGCAAACGGGGCGGTGGTTCTCCGCCAGGGCGACTCGGTGGTGCTCAGCACGGCCGTGATGTCGAAGGAGCCGCGGGTGGGAGTCGACTTCTTCCCGTTGACCTGCGACTACGAGGAGAAGCTATACGCCGTCGGCAAGATCCCAGGCGCGTTCATGCGCCGGGAAGGCCGGCCGAGCGAAACAGCGATTCTGGCGTCGCGCCTGACGGACCGGCCGCTGCGGCCGCTGTTCCCCGACGGGTTCCGGCTGGACATCCAGGTCGTCTCGACCGTGCTGTCGGCCGACCAGGAGAACGACACCACCATCCTGAGCATCAACGGGGCATCGACCGCCCTGACGATCTCCAACATCCCGTGGGCCGGCCCGGTCGGGGCGGTGCGGATGGGATTTCTCGACGGAGCGCTCGTCGTCAACCCGCCAACGTCGCGGATGGCCGACTCAGACCTCGACCTCGTGGTCGCGGGCACGGCCGACGCCATATTGATGGTCGAGGCCGGAGCCAAGGGTGTCACCGAGAAAACGGTGGTCGACGCCCTGCAGATGGCGCACGAAGCCATCAAGCAGCTGTGCGCCGCGCAGGTTGAGCTTCAGCAGCAGATCGGCAAGCCAAAACTCCAGTACACACCGCCCTCCTTCCCGGAGCAGGTGGTTGAGGTCGTCAGCGAGTACCTTGCTCTGCGGCTCGATCAGGCGGCTTTCGGTCCGGACAAGGCAGCTCGTGAGGCCGCCACCGACGAGCTGCGAAAGAAGACCATCGTGGAGCTCGGCGAGCGGTTCCCCGAGCATCTCGACATCCTCGGCAAGCTCTTCGACAAGAAGCTCAAGGACAGGGTTCGCGAGCGAATCGTCGAGGAGGGCGTGCGGATCGACGGTCGTGGCCTCAAGGACGTGCGCGAGATCACGGTTGAAGTTGGCGTCCTGCCACGCACCCATGGCTCTGGCCTTTTCACCCGCGGCCAGACGCAGGCGCTGACCATCGCAACGCTTGGTTCGATGTCGGACAAGCAGAAGATCGACGGTCTTGGGGTCGAAGAGTTCAAGCGCTACATGCACCACTACAACTTCCCCCCGTTCTCCGTCGGCGAGGCGCGCCCTCTGCGGGGCCCCGGACGGCGCGAGATCGGCCACGGCGCGCTCGCCGAGCGCGCGCTGCTGGCGGTCATTCCGTCGGTCGACGAATGGCCCTACACGATGCGATTGGTGTCGGAGATCCTCAGCTCCAACGGCTCGACGTCGATGGCCTCGGTTTGTGGCTCGACGCTGTCGCTGATGGATGCCGGCGTTCCCATCAAGGCCCCGGTCGCAGGTATCGCGATGGGTCTGGTAACGCGCGAAGGCAAGTTCGCGGTGCTCACCGACATC
>JBDUAO010000189.1:0-3604 GCA_040004595.1 Candidatus Dormiibacterota bacterium
GGCGACGCACTGCTGCGACAGGACGTGATTCCGCTGCCGGCCCTGGAACCCGATCCCGGTTCCGTCGCATACGTCGACACTGAGACCACCGGACTGTCTGGCGGAGCGGGCACCTATGTTTTCGCTGCCGCCGTCGCGAGGCCGATCGACTGCGGACTGCGCGTGGCGCAGGTCTTTCTCCCCCAGCCCGGGATGGAGGCCGCCTTCCTGTACGCGCTGCAGGCAGAGATCGAGCCGGCCCTGGCCATCGCCACTTTCAATGGCGGCTCTTTCGACCTTCCCGTGCTGCGTACGCGCTGGGTGATGGCACGGATGCCCGGCGAGCTTGCCTGTCCTCCCCACGTGGATCTCCTCACGCTGGTCAGAGCCCTGTACCGCCACCGCTTGGAGAGCTGCAACCTGCGGTCGGTTGAGGAGCGGCTGCTCGGATACGAGCGCGACGATCCGATCGACAGCGCGCTCGTGCCTGACAGCTACTTCGCATACCTTCGCCGCGACATCAGCCCCATGCTCGAAGCCGCTCTCGAGCACAACCGGCTCGACGTCATCAGCCTCGTCCACCTTCACTCCCGTCTCCTCGCCCGGCTCCGAGGCGGCGATGCGGGAATGGACGCCGCGGACTGGCTGGCGCTCGGGCGGCATCGCTTCCGGCGCGGCGCCCGGGCCGATGGATGGCGGGCTCTACGCAACGCGACAGCCTTCGCAAAAGGTGAAGCATCTGCGACCGCTGGACTGTTGCTCAGCCGCCGCCTGCTGCGCCGCGGATCGGTCGCCGCCGCGGACCGATTGCTGGACTGGTTGGAGTCCCACGCCGCCGAGGACATTCGCGTATCGATCGCACGGGCTCGCCTTCTAGAGTGGCGAAAGCGCGATCCGATGGCAGCCCTGATCGTGGTTGAGGGGGCTCGACTGCGAATGCCCGATGAGGCCGAGCTGCTGGAATCGCGCTTCGCCAGGTTGCAGCGCAAGGTGAAGAGACGCTCGAGCTCGAGCGCGAGCCTGCCGTTCTAGAGCAGGGCGGGCTGTCGTACCGGCTCGGGAATCAGCTCGGCGACGGCCGGCAGCGCCAGGTCCGCGATGAACAGCTCGAGGCTGCCGTCGCGAATGCTCTGACCTAGCGCCTCCACGATCGCGGGGTCGAACTCGGTGCCGGCGCCTTCGCTCACCCGATCGAACGCTCTCAACGCCTCCAGGCGTTCGCAGCCGCGGCCCGCGGTCAGCGCCTCGTACATCTCGGCCACGGCGATGATCCGGGCCCCGAGGGGAATCTTCTCTCCAGCTAACGCGTCTGGCTTGCCTGTGCCGTCCCAACGCTCGTGGTGGCCTCGGACGTAAGCCAGGACATCGGGTGAGAACTTCGCGCGGCGCAAGATCTTCTCGCCAGTTTCGGCGTGGCCCGGAGTCTCGAAACCCTGGCCCGCGGTCAGCGTCATGTGGCCGACGTCGTGGAGAAAGGCGGCTGTGCGCAGATCCTCCAGCCGTATCACCGGCAAGGTTGAGCGCCTGCCGACCGCGTCCGCGATGATGGCCACGCGGCTCGAGTGGCCCCGGGTTATGGGGCTCCGGTGGTCGACCGCATGCGCGACGGCGACGACCACCTGCGGTCCGGCTTCAGCCAGCACAGCGAACAGGCTGACGTCGTCGAGCTCCAGCTCGGTGACCAGCTGTGGGAATGTGCACGCGCGGTCCTTCCCCTCCCTCTTGGCCAGGTACAACGCCTGGTCGGCAGCCGCCACGATCTCCGCCGCTGTCAAGGCATCGTCCGGGTAGGTCGCGGCTCCAACGCTGAAAGTCAGGTGACTGCCAGGCGTGGTGGCAATCGACGCCTCGTGAACGGCTTCAACGATGCGGTGCGCCAGCTTCTGAGCCCCGATCGCCGAGGTATCCGGTGCCATCACCACGAGCTCGTCTCCGCCATATCGCGCAACGATGTCCTGGGCGCGCGCCACCGAGCGCACGATCCGGGCGCCCAGCTGTAGCACCAGGTCGCCGTGCTGGTGGCCAACCTGGTCGTTGACCGACTTGAAGTGGTCGAAGTCCACGAGAATCACCGAGAAAGTTGCGGCCCGCCTGTCTGGGTGTGCGAAAGCAGCTGCCAGCCGTCGGCGGAACTCTCGAGCGTTGGCAAGCCCGGTCAGCCCGTCGGTGGTCGCCTCCTGCGTGCTGCGGTGGTAGCGAAGCGCGTTGGCAAGCGGCACCGCCGAGCTGCCGGAAAGCGCGGCGACGGAGAACAGGTCCTGGTTGGTGAAGCTGCCTTTCTCGTGGACCAGGCTCAGCAGGGCGGTCACCCCCTCACCCGAGGCGATCGGAATGACGAGAGCTCTTCGCTCAGGGCCGTAGGTTGCCTCGCCGGTTCGGGCAGCCTGCGCAAGCCTCTCCTCGTCGAGGAACTCAGGCGCCGCGCCGGGCTCTCCGTCGGGCGCGCTGGCGCCCACCTCGAAGCCTTCGTGCGATGCCAGGATCAGGCTGCCTCGGTCGGCCATCGTCATCTGAACCGCGTGGTCGACGATGAGCTTGAACACGTCTTTGATGTCCGTGTCGCTGACCATGGTGACGCTCAGCTCGCGTAGCGAGTCTGCCTGGGCCGCGCGCTCGACCGCCTGCCTCCGCTCCCTCTCCAGCTCTCGCGTCATGTAGCCGGTCGCCAGGGCCACGACGAGGAACAGGAAGACCTTGCCGATGGTGGCATTCGGATCGGTCGTGAAGTTGGCAGGCGTGAACGAGCCGCCAACAAATAGGTAGATGAAGGAGATGACCAGGGCGGAGATGACGCAGGCGGCGGCGCCGAACCGAACAGCGTTGGTGATGACCGCCAGGAACAAGGCGAGAAAGAAAGGGCTCGAAAACCCGTCAGAGAGGTAGACCAATCCAGTGGCAAAGAAAATGTCGAGCGACATCGTGCTGAGGCTGAACTGCTTTCCAGGCTGGTATCCGCGCGCCAAAAGCACGTTCACGGCGACGTTCATCACCGCCCAGGCGGCGAGCAGGACGTCCACCGTCCCACGGGCTTCGGCGCTGGTCACGGTGGTCACGTTGTTCAAGACCGCCAGCACGATCAGGAAGAGCCAGCGGAAGCTGACGGCAACCCTCTCGCCGACCCGTCGGCGGTCGGCGTCGAACTTGGCATCCATGGCGCGTGCGCGGACGTCCTGCCAGCGGCGAGCGTCTGCGCGGGTTTCGGCTTTGGGCGTCAAGAGGCTGACTCACGGGGCGAGAAAGTCTCGCCGGTCACCTGAAATCTACGAGCGACTGAAAACCGCCCCCAGTCCGTTATTCGAATACATGAGCTACATTCAGCGGTCCTATCGGTTTGAATAACGCTCACAAATGATGGCTGAGCCAGTTCAAACTCGCACTTCCACTCGGGATTCATCAAGTTCCCGGCAGAGCCGCACGAGGCGCCGCCAGGGAGGACAGTCCCTCGTGGAGTTCGCGATCTCGTCGCTGGTGCTCATTCTGCTGTTGATGGGCCTCCTCGACCTATCGCGCGCCTTCTACTATTCCGTCAACATCCTCGGTGCTGCGCGCGAGGGCGCACGGCACGGGGCCTGGTTCGATACCGCGACCCGGACCAACAAGTACCTTGACGACGCGGACGTCATGC
>JBDUAO010000190.1:0-3590 GCA_040004595.1 Candidatus Dormiibacterota bacterium
GTCGACTCCGTTGAATGCCATCCCGACGTTGTCGGCCCACATGAAGTAGGACACGACATTGTCACCGAGGATGTGCTCGACCTTGGCGAAGTCCGCCTTGCGAGCGGTGAAGGTGTCGGCGGCGTTCGCCTTGAGGTCGGTCCTCTCAGCATCGATCGCCGCGTCGAGGTCGGCGTTGACGAAGCCACTCCAGTTGCTGCCGCTGGAGCTGTTCTCCGGCCGGATCTGGCTGGAGTGATAGACCGTGTAGTCGTCCGGGTCCAGGGTAAGGCCGAACCCGGCCAATGCGAGGTCGAAGTTGCCCGCCTGGATCGGGGCGTAGAAGACCTTGAAGTCGGTCGGTGTTGGCTGCAGGTCCATGCCCAGGTTCTTGCGCAGCTCCTCGGACATGATTTGAACAGCCTTGTTGCGCTGCGGCTTGTCCGCGCGAACGAAGAATTTACCGGAGAACTTCACGCCATTCTTGACCCGAATGCCGTCGGGGCCGACGGTCCAGCCCGCGGCGTCCATCAGGCCTTTGGCTTTGGCGATGTCCTGCGCGTACTTGACGACCGCGGAGTCGTCGTAGTAAGCGGATGCCGGCACGATGTCGCCCCACAGGGGGGTGCCGTGGCCGTCAGTGGCGGCCTTGACGACTGCGTTCTTGTCGAGGGCGTAAGCGAACGCTCGGCGGACGTTGACGTCGCCGAACAGGGTGGCCTTCGACTTGTTGACCCACTGCGGGCGGTCGTTGAAGCGGACGTCGAAGTACCCGAGGTCGGGGTACTCGTAGGACTGGACTCCGGTCGCGGCCTTCACAGTGTCATTCGCTGCGCCGGTGATCTCAGGGTCCCAGTTGACGTCACCGCTGATCACAGCCTGTGCGGCTGCGGTCGAGTTGGTGATGACCTTCAAGACGACGTTGGCGAAATGCGGCTTGCCGAGGTAGTAGCCAGGGTTCGCCTTCAAGTCGATCTCCGAGCCGGCAACGCGCTTGTCGAAGAGGAACGGGCCACCGGTTACGGATGGCTTGCCCTGGTCGATCGTTCGCATCTTGGTCGGGTCTGCGTTTGCGTAAACCGAAGCCGGAGCAACGAACCCGCTGAGGTTGGTTGCGTAGAACGGCGCAAACGGCTTGGACAGCGTGTAAACGACGGTGCTCGCGTCCGGAGCGGTGACGCCCGACACGGGGTCGGTCAGCAGACTCCAGTCGAACGACGCGTCGGTGTCGAGCTTGGAGTTGGCCTCCATGTGAGCTGTGGCCACGACATCGGCGGAGGTGATCGGCGAGCCGTCACTCCACTTGGCGTCGGTGCGCAGCTTCACGGTCCATGTCTTGAGGTCGGCGGACACGGTTGGCGGTCCGGCGGCCAGGTCGGGGACGATGGCCAGGTTCTTGTCCGCCTGATACAGGTTCGGGAACATGAATTGGAGCGACCGGACATCGGGGACGGTGGAGGCTTCGAACGGGTTGAAGGTCACGGGGTCTGAGTCGAGGGCGTATACGAGCGTTCCGCCCTCCTTAATGGAGCTGTTCCCGGGGCCGCCACCGCACGCGGCGATCACGAACAGCCCTACGCACGCGAGCGCGAGCGCCCGAACACGAGTAACAATCTGCATACGCGTCTTACCTCTCTTCACGATCCTGCTGACTTCTTCCCGGAATCGCTTGGGTTTCGGGGCGAGAGTGCGCCGGCAGCAGGTCTTACTCACACGCAGCCTCTTCAGGCTGACGGAACTTGTGGCTCCCCACCAGTCAGCGTCAAGTATGGCCTATACCCGGCCGCGAACGCGCGTTCGATGAGGGCCTATCTCGGGGCGATGTAAATCTGAGCTGGAAACAGCGCGCCCGGCCACTCGTCAGTCGATGTCGGGGTAATTCCTCTCACATATGGCTTGACCAGGCTCCAGCTGACTGTTTGGGCCAGAAAAGCCACCGGCGCATCGCTCACGAGCATGGCCTGTGCCTGCCTGTACTCCTGGTCCCGACGGTCGGGCTGGGAGTCCGAAGCGGCCGCACGCACGAGGTTGTCGTATTGAAAGTTCTGGTAGAGGCCGACGTTCCGAAAGCTGGTGGTCAGGAACACCGGATACCAATCGGAGGGGTCGGGATAATCAGCGGTCCAGCCGCGCGGGCCGGCAATTTGAAAGTTCCCGCTGTTCAGCCGCGAGTTGAAGGTGTTGGTATCGAGTCCCTGCAGGGTGATGTCGATGCCCAGGTTTGTCTTCAGCTGAGCCTTCACGAAGATCGCTGTCGCCTTCTGAAAATCGGACGATCGGTCGTATGAGAACTTGATACCGGACAGCTGCTTGGCGCTCGCACCCGATGACGCGAGCGAGGCTCGCGCCGCCGCGGTGTCTGACCTCTGAACGCTCCCGCCTGCTCCGGGCGCATAGCCCTGCATGCCTTGCGGGATGAACGACTCGGCCGGGATCGCCTGACCCTGGAAAACCTGGGCGACGAACGCCGCACGATCGATCGCCTCGGCAATCGCCCTGCGCACCTTCACATTGCTCAGTTGCGGCGAGGTGACGCGAAAGACCAGCCAGAACACGCTCAGGGATGGCGTCCGCATCAGCTCATGACTCAACTTCGCGTCACCGGCAGCACCCGCCGCTTGCGCTGGCTGGACGCCAATGACATCGAGCTCACCGTTCGTGAACTTGGCGAGCGCGGCCGCTCCATCGTTGACGATCATGAAATCGATCGACGTCAGTGTTGGGTGAGGCCCCCAGTAGTGCGGGTTCTGGATCACCTTGATGTGGTCACCGGTGGCCATCTCTGCGACCTTGAACGGTCCGTTGGTCACCAGCGTGTCAGGTGCGGTTGCCCACTGGTCGCCAGAGGTCTTCACGACATCACGCGAAATCGGCGCGCCGGCCGCCATCGCCGCAAGCCATATGAAGGCGGGATCCCGATGCGACAGAGTTACCTGGAACGTGTAGTCGTCGGTGGCCTTGAGACCGAGTGACGCGACGGCGGCGTCAAGCTTCGATGCGTCGCGGCGCGGGTCGAGAAGCGACACTGTGTCGCCATTCAGCACCGCATCGGCGAAGAAACCCTCACTGGGCGAGGCGAGCCTGGGGTCGATGAGCCTCTGCCATGCAAAGACGAAGTCCTGCGCCTTCACCGGCGTGCCATCCCAGTACTGCGCATTCTTTCGAAGGTGGAAGGCATAGATGGTGCCGCTGGGAGAAACATCGACGCGCTCGGCGGCGGCGGGCGTAACTCCATTCATGTCGGCGGTGGGCTTCAACAGTGGCTCGGAGATGGCGCGTAGCACGGAGGTCTCGTACGGGTATTGCGTCTGACCGGGATCAAGCGATGCGGGCTGGTCGGCGATCAAAACGCGCAGCGACTGATCCTTATCAAGCTTCGCCCCCTGCGTCAGCGAAGGAGCGCTCGGGGTGCAAGCAACGCCAATGACCATCACCACCACGCCCAACGCAAGGGCGCGAAAGCGCCTTAAGCCTGGAGCCACATACCTCATGTTAGCCAGGGCAGGAAAAAGAGCCCTGAGAGGAAACCTCGGTTTCCTCTTAAACATTTGAAGGGCCACCCCCGGCGGGCGACCCTTGTGCACGTACCGCTGACTGTAACTCAAAACCGG
>JBDUAO010000006.1:0-36783 GCA_040004595.1 Candidatus Dormiibacterota bacterium
CACCTGCTGCCGAACCTGTGTGCGCCTCTTTCCCACCTACCGAACTGTACCGTCTGGGACTCGGCCGGAAGAGGGTTCTGGGATTCGCCGGCTGCTACGGCGACAACAGCGACGGAACGACCGCAGGAACCAGCACGCGCATCACTTTCTGGACGCCACGGTCGGAGAAGGTGCCCGAAAACAGATAGGCAGGCTCGTAGTAGCTATGCTCGCCTCCCCAAACCAGGGTATAGACGAGCTCAGCCTTGGTCATGCGCACAACGGGGGTCGAGGCGCTGCTGGGTGCTGACGCAGCGCCCATTGATCGAATCGCCTGGTCGGCAGAAATGATCGGGTAGGTCCCTGGCTCGAAGGTCAACGGCATGGGAGCCTTTTCAAAAGCAGCAGTGGTGCCGGGCGCGAAATCCACCTCCGTTCCGTAACGATTACCCGCCCCGTCGATAAGGCTTGCCTGGCCGAGTCCCTGCACGTCGAAGGCCCGAAGGAAGGTGACTTGCACGGTCGTGCCGATGGTCTGCACTTCGGTCTGAAAGGGCCATGTCGGAACCAGGTGATGTGCTTTCAGGTAAGCGGTCGCAACCTTGACGCTGTCACCAGTGGACGAGACCGTGGACTTCAGGTCGCTAACGTTTACGTAGGGCTCTCGCGCCGGCTGCTCAACGCTCGCGAGGACCACCAGGGTGAAATTGCGCCCGCCGTACACGCCGATCCCGCCCTGCGCCACATCCGGGACTGGCACAGCGCCCAACGATGTTGCAAACCTGTCGGCCTCGTTGCGCGACGGTTCGCTGTACCTGTAAACCGGCAGCGCCGAGGCGCTGACCCGCAGGTCGCCGGCCCAGACGAGCGTGGCCGGTCCGGCATACGCGCCGCCAAACACGGTACTGGGGGTGGTCGCAGGCCCACCCTGGAGTTCGGAGAGTGCCGCCGGACGCGGCAGGCGGCCAAAGTCCGACTGAGGCACAACCGCCGAATCGTTGCCTTTGACCGCTCCGGATGCGGTCGAGCCTCCGCTCGGGTGGAGACCGCTCAGCGTGTAGATCCCTGCGCCGAGCACCACTATGAGCGCGACCGCCACCGCCGCAGAAGGCACCGCGGGCGACTCCCTCATGCTCTTTAGCAAACCGGTCAGGCCGAAGCGAATGCGCACCCATATCGGGCGGTGCGCCTGCATGCGACTCCACAGTTCGTCCTCGAACGCGGGACGCGGGCGGGTCGTCTGGAAGGCATCGTCCAGCTGACGCTGCAGGGCCAGCAGCTCGAGGTCCTCGTCCTCGTTCACTCGCCCTCCTTCTGAACCGACTCGCGCAGCGCTTTCAGGCCGCGGTGATAAAGCATCTTCGCAGCGTCCTCAGTGCAGCTCATGAGAGCGCCGACCTCCTCGAAGCTCAGGCCTGAGTGTCGCAGCGCGATCGACACCCTCTGGCGGTCGGGCAGGCGCGCCACATGCACGAGCAGGGCCTTGTACTGCAGCCTTTCCTCGGCCATCGTTCCGGGGTCGGACTCAGCGACGGGCTGGTGCTCGATCGTGCGGCGCAAACGTTCGCGCCTGCCGTGGGCGCGGAAGTGATCGGTCGTCGCATTCCGCGCGATCCGAAACAGCCACGCCACAGGGCTCGTGTTCCGCGCCTCGAATCGGCCGTAAGCCTGGTACGCGTTCATGAACACCTGCGCCGTGATGTCTTCGGCGTCGGCGGCGGTGAGGACCTGCGCGCGGACATAGGCGTAGATGCGACCGAGGTAGTCGCGGTAAAGGTCTTCAAATGGGGGCCGATCGTCGGGCACGGCCGGTTCATGGTATTGGCAAAAACTCCTGTTCGGACCCAACGCCCCCCGGCGTGCGGTTGTAACGCGCCAGTGGTCAGCTGGTGGCTGCTGCCCTGAATGCCGCTCCAATCTCAACTGGGCGGTTCGTGAAGATCGAGTCGGGCTTGCACAGCTGACACCAGGCGACGGCCGTATCGTCGTCCACCGGCCAGACCCCGACCGCGCCACCGGCCGCGTGGATCTCTTTGACCAGCTGCGGGTCCATGGCTCCCCAGTGGGGCGAGTAAACGTCGGCACCCGCTTCGCGCATCATCCGCGCCGGTTCGATCGGCCGCGCTCCCTCGAGCAGGCCGAGCTGGAGCTTCGGCTCCATCGAGCGAAGGAGCTTGATCGACGGGTGATAGAAGGAGACGACCGCGCATTCCTGGACTGCGCCGAGCTGGCGCAGCATCGCCACGAGCTTCTCCTCGAGGCCCGGGTACTGGATGGGTATCTGCTTGATCTCGATCACGAGCCCGACCTTGCCCAGGGCGAGCTCGATCACCTCTTGTAGTAGCGGCAGGTGCTCGCCCTGGCCGGCCTCGAGCCGCCGCAGCTCGGCGGCCGAATGGTCACGGACCAGGCCCTTTCCGTTGGTGGTCCGATCAAGCGTGTGATCGTGGATCACGATCAGACGGCTGTCGGAGGACAGGTGGACGTCGCATTCGATGAGATCGCACCCTGCCGCGATGGCCGAGCGAAACGAGCGCAGGGTGTTTTCGGGGTGCTGTGCAGGGTTGCCACGATGGCCGCCGATCAAAGGGCGGCCCTCGTCGTGGGCGGCTTCGTAGCGAGCACGGATCGATTGAGTCAAGGCGCCGGAAAGTCTAACTGTGCAAGCGGGGCATTCTGGTGACTGAAGAGGGCGACAACCACCAACCTTTCTCCGTTTGACCTTCCTTCCCTATAGTGCTAGGAGATGTCTAGCAACCGCGCCACAACCATCGCGGAGCTTCGCGCCGGCGGCCACGTTCACGAGACCGTGAAGCAGGAGATGCGGCGCAACCTCCTCATGCGTCTTCGCTCGGGCGAGCCCCTCCTGCCCGGCATCGTCGGCTACGACGACACAGTGCTGCCTCAGCTGGCCAATGCCGTGATCTCCGGACACGACGTGATCATGCTTGGCGAGCGCGGGCAGGCCAAGAGCCGCATCATGCGCTCGCTCGTAACCCTCCTCGACCCGCATGTGCCGGCCATCGCCGGATGTGAGATCAACGATCACCCTTATGCGCCGATCTGCCGGCGATGCCTCGACCTCGTTGCGAAGAATGGAGACAAGGTCGAGATCACCTGGATCGACCGCGACCTTCGCTACGGCGAGAAGCTCGCGACTCCCGACATCTCGATTGCGGATCTCATCGGCGAGGTCGACCCCATCAAGGTGGCGGAGGGCCGCTACCTGTCAGATGAGCTCACCATCCACTATGGCCTTCTGCCGCGCACCAACAGGGGCATCTTCGGCATCAACGAGCTGCCGGACCTGGCGGAACGCATCCAGGTCGGCCTCCTCAACATCATGGAAGAGAAGGATGTGCAGATCCGCGGGTACCGTGTGCGCCTTCCCCTCGACCTTTTCGTCATCGCGAGCGCGAACCCTGAAGACTACACATCGCGCGGCCGCATTATCACGCCGCTGAAGGATCGCTTCGGATCGCAGGTCCGCACTCACTATCCGCTGACGACCAGCGAGGAGATGCAGATCATGGAAGCCGAGAGGAATCCCATCCCGGAGGACTTCGAGCTCATCTTTCCAACCTTTATGAAAGAGATGGTGGCCGAGCTCACTCACCTCGCGCGACGCAGCCCGCACATCTCGCAGTCGTCTGGTGTCTCAGTGCGAATGTCGATTGCGAACTTTGAGAACCTTGCAAGCAATGCGGTGCGCCGCGCAGCCCGATTGGGCGAGTCGCTTGCCGTACCGCGTATCACCGACCTCTCATTCCTGGCATCGTCGACCGCCGGCCGGGTGGAGATCGAGGCGCTCGACGAAGGCAAAGAGGAACAGGTGCTGTCCCGATTGGAGCGTGGCGCCATCAGCGCCGTGTTCAGCCGGCACTTCTCTGCCGGCCAGTTCGATGGCATCGTCGCGCGCTTCGAGGAGGGCACGATGCTCGAAGTGGGCGAAGGCATTCCAGCGCGAACGTACACGCGGGCGATTGGCGAGCTGCCCGAGCTGGCGGGAGCGCTCAAGAAGCTGGGCCTCCCGGATCGACCTGAGGTGAGGGCCTCAGTGATCGAGTTCCTCCTCGAGGGCCTACACCTGAACAAGCGCCTGAACAAGGACGAGGTCGAGGGCAAAGCCGTCTATCGCCGATAAGGGCGCGGGTGAGGACGTAAGTCCTCCCCCGCGGTACCCCCACCTGTTAGCCACCGCGCCTGCAGGTGTTTGGAGAGAACCGTTTGGGTGACGGCCGGAGTAAATCCGGCCTGCTGCTCCACCAAGTTCCGACAGAAAGCGTGGGGGAAGCGGGCCTCCCCCACGGTACCCCCACCGGTTTGCCACCGCGCCTGCAGGTGTTTGGAAGCGACGCGCGTGGTGTCGGCCGGAGTGAATCCGGCCTGGAGCTCCACTGAGTTCTCTTTTTATTTTTGTATTGAGTAGATCCAGGTGAAGCCGATCACCACTGCGCAGACCATGAAGAAGAACAGCAGCTCGACCCTGATGGCAAGGCGCACCAGGCGCTTGGCCCTGCGCGTCCTCGTTCCGCAGCGCTCGCAGTAAGCGGCGCTCGGCACCAGTTCAGCTCCGCACGAGTCGCACGCGACCTGTACCTGCATCGTCTTTTCAGTATGGACAGGCCAAGGCTCCGCCTGTGTGGGCGACGGCCCCTAGGTATGGTTGCCTCATGGAGCTCCAGGAGGAGATGACTCCCGCGGACGCAGTTCTGCTCATGAGCTCCGTGCCCGAGCGGATCAGCGATCTCGTGTTCGGGCTGGACGAAACCAGGCTTCGCTACCGCCATGGTCCGGCCTTCCCCACCTTAGGAGGCCTGATCTTCCACCTCCTCGACTCCGGCTCAAAGGTGGACGCCCTTCTGCGGCACGCGCACCTGGATGGCCTGACCACTGCCGACGTCAGAGCGACCATCGATCCCGGTCCCTTGTCCCCGGACCCGGTCGAGTCGCCCGAGCGCGCCCTTCACGATGCCATCGAGGACTTCGCCAGGGTCCGCCGCAGGACGGTCGACCTGCTGCACGGCTGGGGCAAAACGGAATGGGAGCGCGCCATCGCGGACCCGCGCGGGGGGAGCTTCACCCTGCTCGACATCTGCAGGATGGTTACGAGCCACGAGATGGCCCACGTCGCACAGATACGCAACCTGACCGTTCTTTTGCCCGAACCGGTCGACCTTGGCCCACAACACCCGCACCATGAGTGACCCAGAGATGAGTGACACCGACCCCGACGAAAATTCCGAAGTCGCCGGCGAACCGGCGACCAAGGAAGCCGGCACAGAGCAGCTCCCCCGGCCGCCTCGTGCGAAGCGAAAGCGCAAGGCGGGACGGTCGGAAGGCCGCTCGTCCCAGTACTGGATGATCGTGAGCTCGCCTGACAACTTCCGCAAGACGCGGGACCTCGGCTACACGATCCAGGGTCTGAAAAGCCGGCACCGGCGCCGCGTCGAGACCATGCGAGTCGGCGACCGCGTCCTCTATTACATAACCGGCCGCATGGCCTTTGCCGCCACTGTCACCGTCGCATCGCCGATGTACGAGGACCACACGCCCATCTGGCGGTCGGCCCGCCGCGACGAGGACTACCCGTGGCGCGTGCACATTCGGCAGGATGTCGTCCTCGAAGATGTGGACTGGATTCCCGCCAAGGAGCTCGCGTACCGTCTCGATTACGTCCGCAAATGGCCACCCGAACATTGGACCCTTGCATTTCAAGGCCATATCCACGCTCTGCCGCGCAACGACTTCGCAATAGTTGAGGATGAGATTGCCCGCAGCTCCCGCCGAAGAAAACCCCTCGCGGGGTAGCTTCGTGCGGGCGATCCGCTGGCTGTATCAATTTCATTTCAACGACGAGAGGCGCGAGCGGCTCTTCCTGGCCTCGGTCGGTTTCCTGGTCACCTTTGGAGTCGTCCGAGCAATCACGCACATGATTCGGGACGGCGTCGGGCCGTTTCACGACATCAACAGCGGGACCCTTCATGTCCACCATCTCGTTTGGGGAATCCTCATCCTCCTCGTGGTCGGCTATGCATGGCTGATCCAGACGGGCGGCGACTGGCTCTCGCGCCTGACCGCGTTCGCGTTCGGCGTCGGCGCCGCCCTCACCCTCGACGAGTTCGCGCTGTGGCTCAACTTCGAGGACGTTTACTGGACACGACAGGGGCGGGAGAGCATCGACGCGGTCGTGATCTTCGCGGCACTGCTGGCGGTCGGCTTCTGGGGATATCCGCTCATGACCGCCTTCACGCGGCGGTTCTGGCGCCGGAAAACGTAACTGCGTCTGTCACAAAGCCGTTCCCGACGGTGCTTGATCATTGGTGGGCGTCAACTTTGAGGTGGCCGGCAGGCGTGGAGCTATGACGACGAACGAGGATTCGTTCGAAGCACTGTTCTCGGCCGAATACGGACGCGTTGCCGGCATTGCCAACCGGGTTCTGGCGGATCCGCACGAGGCTGAAGACGTTGCTCAAGAGGTATTTATCGATTTCAACCGTCTCCATTCAGCAAGTGCGCCATACGCCGCAGCGTGGCTTTACCGCGCTGCCGCCCACAAAGCGCTCAATCGGGTGCGCGGCCGCCGTCGTCGCGAGCGACGCGAGCTCACCCAGGCGACCGAAGAGGGCGCGCGCACGATGGATCCACAACACATGCTCGAGGTGAGCGAAGACCGCCGGCAGGTCCGGCAGGCGCTCGCCCGCCTCGCGCCCAAGCCTGCGACGGTGCTGGTCCTTCGAGCCAGCGGTCTCAGCTATGCCGAGGTGGCGCAGGCACTAGGAGTCGGAATCGGCCAGATCGGAACACTGTTAAGGCGCGCGGAAGCCGCGCTGCGTAAGGAGGTCACTCGTGGCACATCTATCTGACGGAACCCTTCGCCGCAAATTTGACGAGGCGGACTCACTGTCCGAATCGGAGAGTCGGCACTACTCGTCGTGCGCCGACTGCCAGTCGCGCTACGCGGCTCTGGCCGATGACGCACTCGTTGTCGCCGGCGCTCTTTCGGTGCCTGACATCAAGGTCGACGTCGCATCGGCGTTCAGCCGTGTTCGGTCGGCGCCTGCACAGCCGCGCTTCGGCATCAGGCTGCCAATCGTCCGCCCAACCTCACGCCCGGTGATCGGCATGCTGGCTGCGGCAACGGTCGTGTTTGCACTGATCGTCACCGCCGTAGCCCAGGGCGTCTTCTTCCAGCCACAAACCGTTCAGGTGGTCCCAGTCAGCGTTGCGGACCTGCAGTCGCTCAACGGTCTTGGCGACTTCGGCACCCTGGCCTGGACGACCAAGCCCGCGCCACAGATTGTGACCAGCGCGGCCGAGGCCGCCACCGTTTCGGGATTGCACGTGCCGGTCGTCGGCACGCTGCCGAACGGCGTGTCTTCCAACGTGACCTACGCGGCTATGCCCGCGGCAGTCGGCGTGTTCACCTTTGACGCAACCAAGGCCGCAGCCGCAGCTGCCAAGGCCGGCAAGACGCTGCCCAAGATGCCTGCGGGAATGGACGGCTCGAAGTTGACGGTGACTGTTGGACCGGCCGTGGTGGAGATCTTCGGCAATCTGAACATCGGCACGGGCGCTGGCACCGGCACGGCAGCCGCTGCATCTCCCGATCCTTCAAAGCTAAGCCTGCCTCAGCTGGTCATTGGCGAGTCCACCGCGCCGGTGGTGACCTCGACCGGCGTTTCGACGCAGCAACTCGAGGACTACCTGCTTTCGCTGCCGGGCGTCTCGCCGAAGCTTGCCGCCGCCATCCGGGCGGTCAAGGACCCGAGCACCACGCTTCCGATCCCGATTCCAATCGAGTACGCGACCTCTTCAACGGTGTCGGTCCAGGGTGTCAATGGCGTGGCCGTCGGCGACAACACCGGCCTGGGCGCCGGCGTGATCTGGATCAAGAGCGGTGTCGTATACGCCGTCGCTGGCACCCTGAAGCAGAACGCGATCCTGGATATCGCCAACGGCCTCAAGTAGCCAGGTTCATATAGCCTGCGCGCGTGGCTGAGCTAGCCGAGATTCCGCCGGCGGCCGCTCCCCAAGGGCTGGCCGCCGGCTCACCCGCGATCCGAACCGTCGAGCTGTCAAAACGGTTCGGCAAGACAGTCGCCCTGGCCGGGTTATCGATGACCGTTCCGCGCGGCGAAGTGTTCGGGTTCCTGGGGCCCAACGGTGCGGGCAAGACGACATCGGTGAAGCTCCTGCTTGGTCTCATCGCGCCATCGTCGGGCGAGGGCTGGCTGCTCGGCCGGCCGATCGGAGACCTTCGGACGCGGCGAAAGATCGGCTACCTGCCGGAGCTGTTTCGCTACCAGAGCTGGTTGACCGCGCGCGAAGTGCTTGCCCTTCACTGCGAGCTCGCGCCGATCCCCCGGTCGAGCTGGAAGGACGAGATCACCACCGCCCTCGACACGGTCGGTCTCACCGAACGGGCATCTGACCGGGTCGGCACGTTCTCGAAGGGGATGCAGCAGAGGCTCGGCCTCGCGGTGGCCCTGCTCGGCGAGCCCGAGCTCGTGTTCCTCGACGAACCGACGTCCGCGCTCGACCCGGTGGGCCGGCACGACGTTCGAGAGATCATCCGCGGACTAGCCTCGCGGGGCACTGCGGTGTTCCTGAACTCGCATCTCCTCAGCGAGGTCGAGCAGGTCTGCGATACGGTCGCCGTCGTCGACCACGGACGGGTTATCGCGTCCGGGACGATGGACCAGCTGCTCAGCGGAACCACGGTCAAGGTGCGCGCGACCGGGTTGGACGGCGAGGGCAAGGCGACGCTGGCTTCGTTCGGACAGGTCGATGATGAGGGCGACCATCTGTCCTTCACCAATCTCAAGGCCGAGCGGGTGCCGGACCTGGTCGCCGCCATCGTCGCGCTCGGCGGGCGCGTGTACGAGGTGGCGCCCCGCCAGCAAACGCTCGAGGATCGCTTCCTTCAGCTGATCCAGGACGAAGACGACAAATGACCCGCTCCGGAGGCTACCGGTGACGCCGGCCCTGGTCGTCGCGCGGCTCACGATTCAAGAGGCTTCGCGCCGGCGGCTGCTGCTCGCGCTCGTGATCCTGACGCTGCTCGTCGTCGGTTTTTCCGCCTGGGGCTTCAACAAGATCACAACCGTCACCCGCAGCGACGGCTCGCTGCTGCCGGCGGTTCAGGTCACGCTGATCACGTCGCAGCTGCTGATCGTCGTCACCTTCGTGTACAGCGGCGTCCTTGCATTGAGCGCCGCCGTGGTCGCCGGTCCGCTCATCTCCAGCGAGGTCGAAAGCGGCCTCCTGCTTTCGATGCTGGCCCGGCCGATGCGCCGCAGCGAGGTGGTGATCGGCAAGTGGCTCGGCCTCGCGGTGCTGGTGGCCATCTACGCCGCCGGCTCGGCTCTGCTCGAGATCGCGGCGGTCGATTGGGCGACTGGATACGTGCCGCCACACCCGATCGATCTCATCCTCTACGTCGGCTCCGAGGGCCTGGCGCTGCTTTCGCTCGGCCTCCTGCTATCGACACGACTTTCAGGCATCACGGGTGGCGTGATCGCGCTGGTCGCCTGGTTGATGGGATGGATCGCCGGCGTTGTCGGCGACGTGGGGGTGAGCCTGCAGAACCAGGCGGTCGAGAACGTCGGCACCATCAGCCACCTCATGCTGCCGACCGACGGCCTGTGGCGCGGCGCCGTCTACGCGATGGAGCCGGATGCGGTCCTGGCGGCGCTCAGAGCCGCCGGCACCATCGGTCGCGCCAACCCGTTCTCCGCGGTCGACCCACCGCCGATCGAGTTCCTGGCCTGGGTCATCGTGTGGTTCGCCATCATGCTCGCCCTGAGCGTCTGGAGCTTCAGAACCCGCGAGATTTAGAAGGCGCGGGTGAGGCTGGCCTCCCGCGCGGTACCCCCTCCGAGTGACACCTGGTCCGGAGGCGCCTGGAAGGTGGCAGGCCGGGTGTCGGCCGGAGTAAATCCGGCCTAGGGCTCCGTCCAGTATTTACCTACGGGTAAAGGCCTCTTTCCCTCGTCGCTCCAGCGACTCTTGAGACAGCTTGGACGTAAGCCGCCATGCGCATGTCGATCTTCTTCTCGAGCTTCGTCTTCAAGACCTCTGAGAAGGCTCGAGAAAGGATCGCCTTCAACTTCTGGTTGACCTCGTGCTCCGACCAGAAGAAGGACTGCAGGTCCTGCACCCACTCGAAGTACGAGACGGTCACGCCGCCCGCGTTCGCCAGGATGTCGGGGATCAAGAAGATGTCGCGCTCGCGAAAAATCTCATCCGCCTCGGGCGTGGTCGGGCCGTTGGCGCCTTCGACGATCAGCTTGGCCTTGACGTCGCGCGCGTTGCGCGAGGTGAGCTGGTTTCCGATCGCGGCCGGGACGAGCATGTCGCAGTCAACGCCAAGCAGCTCCTGGTTACCGATCGCTTGCGCGCCTGGAAAACCGTTGAGCGTTTTCTCGCGTGCTCGGTACTCGAGCACTCTCTTGATCGAAAGGCCGAGAGGGTTGTAGATGCCTCCGTAATCCTCGGAGACGGCGACCACAGTACATCCCGACTCCTCAAGCAGCTTCGCGCTGATGCTGCCGACGTTGCCAAAACCCTGCACCGCGACGCGCGTCTGATGCGGCAGCCTGCCCAGGTACTCGAGCGCCGCCATCGCGCAGATCGTCACGCCTCGACCGGTCGCCTCGACCCGGCCGAGTGACCCACCGACCTCGATCGGCTTGCCGGTCACCGACGCGGGAGCGGAGTAACCGAGATGCATCGAAAGGGTGTCCATGATCCACGCCATCGTCTGGCCATCGGTGTTCACGTCCGGCGCGGGAATGTCCCGGTCCGCACCGATGAGGATGGAGATCTCGGTGGCGAAACGGCGCGTCATGTGCTCGAGCTCGTTGAGCGACAGCTCCTTGGGATTGACGATGATGCCGCCCTTGGCGCCGCCGAACGGGATGTTGACGACCGCGCACTTCCACGTCATCCACATCGCCAGCGCTTTGACCTCGTTGAGTGAGACGTCGGGGTGGTAGCGGATGCCCCCCTTCGCGGGACCGCGGTTGATGTTGTGCTGGACGCGATACCCGGTGAATACGCGCAGGTGGCCGTTGTCCATCGTCACTGGGAAGTTGCAGGCGAACTCCCGCTGCACCTCGCGCAGCACCTCCCGCAGCCACGGCTCCAGCTTGATGATCTCGGCCGCCTTGTCGAATTGCGACTGGGCGGTTCGCCATTCGTCCGCCTCGACTACGGCCTTCGCGTCTGCAACGCTCATGGCAGGTTCCTCACATCAGGACTGATGATCGCGGATATTCCGCGTCAGGATCACAGATTGTATTGATGCAGGCCGGCAGCCCTGACCGGAAGGCCCGTTCCAGCGCCGGACCGATCTGGTCTGGGCGCTCGACGAGCTCCCCGTAGCCCCCAAGCGCCTCGACCACCTTGTCGTAGCGGGTACGAGGTCCGAGGTCGGCGGCGATGCTCACGCCGAGCAGGCTCATCATCGGATGCTTCTCGAGCGCCCAGATCCCGTTGTTGCCGATCACACAGACGACTGGAATGCGGTGTCGAACCATCGTGTCGAACTCCATCGCGGAGAAGCCGAACGCGCCGTCGCCGGCCAGGAGGATCACCTGACGATCAGGGTGGGCCAGCTTGGCGGCCATCGCGTAAGCCGGCCCGGAGCCCAGGCAGCCATAAGGCCCAGGGTCGATCCAAAGGCCCGGCCGAGGACGTTCCAGCAGCCGGCCCGCGAAGGACACGAAGTCCCCTCCGTCACCGACAAATATCGCGTCTGGGTCGCTGAACCGCTCCACCTCGGCGATCAGGCGGGCGGGGTGAATCGGCGCCGAATCGGACTCTGTAATCTTCGCGTCTCGCCGACGGGAAGCCGCCTCAGCCTGGCGCAGCTTTTCGAGCCACGTGTCGCGCCTGGGTGTCCCTGCGGCAGCTGCGGCAAGAGCCGCCAGGGCGGCCCTCAGGTCGCCATAGATTGCAACGTCGGCTGCGCGATGCTGCCGGCTGTCGTCGACGTCGATGACCACCACCTTCGCGTCGTCGGCAAACACCGGCGGCTGGCCGAAGTTCAAGCGAAAGTCGAGGGGCACGCCGATGGCGAGAATCAGATCCGCCTCACCCAGGGCCGGACCGCGAGCACGTGGAAAGAACAGCGGGTGACCAGGCGGGAGCATGCCTCGCGCCATCCCGTTGACGCACAGCGGAAGGCGTGCGGTCTCGACCAGCTGCGCCAGCTCGACCTCGGCGTGCGACCACCACACCCCTCCGCCGGCGATGACGGCAGGGCGCTCGGCTGCCCGGATGAGGCGCGCGACATGCGCGATCGCGTCTGGGTCGGGAGAAAGACCGAGGTCAGGCGTCAGATGCTCGGTCGCCTCCGGCAGGTCAGCAGCTCCGAAAAAGGTGTCGAGAGGGACGTCCATGAACACCGGTCCGGTCCGCCGGCTGACGGCGATCCGCATGCATTCCGCCGCGGCACGATAAGCCTCGTCCGCAGACGCGAGCGTGAGAGCTTTCTTGGCGATCGATTTCACGATCGCGACGTGATCCAGCTCCTGCAGCGAGCCCATGCCCCAGCGAGCTTCGGGCGCGCGGCCGCCGATCAAAAACATCGGGCTGTCGCCGGAGTTGGCCTGAGCGAGGGCGGATGTCGAGTTGGTCACGCCTGGCCCAGCGGTGACCGCAGCCACGCCACACTCGCGGGTCACCTTCGCCCAACCTTCCGCGGCAAAAGCGGCCGATTGCTCGTGGCGGACGTCGATGATCCGGATGCCGTGCTGGGCGGCGCCGGTGAGGATCGGCCAGATGTGACCGCCGTTGAGGGTGAACAGGTGGCTGGTGCCGGCGCGCTTCAGCGCCAGCGCAATCAGCTCGCCGGCGTTGGCTGAATCCGTCACTCGGCGACAGCGAAGGGCATCGCCGGAGTGTTGAACGCCGCCTGCGGCGAGCCTTCGCGTCCGATGACGATGACGCCGCCTTCCGAATGCATGGCCGACTCGAGCAATGCAATGGCGCCCTTGGCGACAGCCGCCGGATCCATTCCGCGCTCGAGCTCCATGACCGCCACGCGGGCGAGCGCCAGGCGCAGGAAGGCCTCTCCCTGCCCGGTGCCGCACACGGCGCCGAAGCGATCGTCCGCGAACATGCCCGCCCCCGGGACAGGTGCGTCGCCGATCCGGCCAGGCCATTTGTTGTGGACACCTCCGGTGGAGACGGCGACCGCCAGGTGACCCTCCGAATCGCGAGCGACAGCGCCCACCGTGTCGCCGTCCGCGCCGTGCTGCTGTCGCTCCCGGTCGATGATGAAAGTGGAGGGATCGCACTGCTCGACGCCGTGTGAGCGGGCGAATCGAGAGGCTCCGTCACCGACCAGCAGCACGTGCCGGCCGTCTTTCATCACCTCCACCGCCAGGTCGATCGGATGTCGGACGTCGCGGACGGCACCAACACCACCCGCCCGCAGCTGCGCGCCTTCCATGACGCCGGCGTCGAGCTCGACGTCGCCTTCCAGGTTGAGACAGGCTCCGATGCCTGCGTTGAGAAGCGGCTCATCTTCCAGCTGGCGCACGGCGGCCACCACTGCGGCCAGAGCGCCATTTCCGATCAGCGCCCATCCCGCCGCCAGGGCTCGCTCGACTGCGGCCTGGCGCAGGGGACGCTCGGCCACGGGGGCGGGCCCGGCGCCGCCGTGGACGATTAGAGCTGGACTTGCCACTTAGAAAGCTTGACCATCGGTTCGCCCAAATGGGTGGAGCGAAGCGCGCCGGCCCGAACGCAGCGCCGGCCTAGAGGCTTGGCTCAGGCCAGGATTCTCGGCGCTCCAGAGTTCGGCGCTCAGCCACCCGCCGATCGAATGGATACTGCACCCGGCGTCCCGCGGCTGCACGGACTGGATCCCTTCTCTCGCCAAACCGGCGCTCGGGAGTCGTACGCCGTCCGTCCTCGCCTCGACGCTCTTTGCCGCGCGGTACCAAAAGATCCCCGGCCGTAATGTCGCCCACACCCTCGTTTCTCATGGCGGTCAATGCTAAGGGACGCGACCGCAAGCGCGACGATCAGATTTGGATGGTTTTGGGGTGGTCAAGGGCGCTCAGCTTCTCGTCGATGCGTCGTTCCGACCGCCGGCGCTCGAGCTCATCTCCCGGACCCATGTCGACGAACTTGGCGTACCGAGCCAGTCGGGGATGTACCTCGGCGACCAGCCGGAACATCTCCTGGGCAACCCAGCGGTAGTCCGGGTGGCCCTGAGGGGTCGTCCTCAGTTCGCAGAGGTGGTAGATCTCCCTCAGGTTGACGCGGAAATACCAGCGGAGCCGGAACGCAAGGGGCACCACGTACTGCGCAATGGCCGGGCCGGCGTCGCGCTCGATCAACGCGTGGGCGGCGGCCGCGGCATTGATCGTCGATCGAAATTCGTTCTCCATGCCAAGCTCGGCCAGGCCAGCGGGAACGTCGTAGCCCAGCGTTGTGCCGAGGAGCTGCCGGTCCTGCGTCAGCATCCGGTGCCGGTGGAGGTCGCGGTACGCGGCAAAGTTCGCGACGATCTCGAAGTTGTATTGAGCGTGCTCGAGGGCGCGCGGTGGTCGCTGCCGCCGGTTGGTGCGGTCGCCCACGATGATTTCGAGGAGAGCCGACGGGTCGGCATCGAGCTCTTGCCAGCCGGTATCCGACTGTGGAAAAAGGGCGGCCGCCACGACCTTGCGCTCCGCGTTTGGGTCGTGCTCGAGAAGCGTGACGCTCGGGCCCGTCCCAGCGCGACCCCGCCGCGGCGCCAAACGCGCCAGCCCGGATCGAGCCGTGGCGATGCGAGCCGCGGCCGGCGCCCCGTAGCGCTCGTCCAGCGCCCGCTTGACGAAGGACGGGATCACAACGTTGAGCTCCTGATGCAGGTCGGCCGCAATTCGACGACATTCCGGCAGCTCGCTGGCCGCCAGCTTGGTGATGAGGTACTCGAAAGCACGGCCGTTGCCGAACAGCCCGAGGTTGGTCAGCGTCCCGGCCGGGAGCAGTCCGCGCAGCATGTCCAGCGCCTTGGCGCGTGTGGCGGACTTCCAAGCACGGTCGGTCTCGCCATCGTCGATCGGGAATCGCTCGCGTATTGATTGCGTGAGCGGTTCGATCAGCCGGCTGTAAGCCTGGAACAGGCCGTCGCAAGCCGGCTCGTACGCAGGGTGAGCGAGCTCGGCGCCGCGATGGAACAGATACCTGCCGTCGGGGCCGGGCCGGTCGAACCGGACATAGCGCGTCGACTTCTCCAGGGGCGAAAGGCCGATGCGACTGTCCTCGAGGGCCTTCGCCGCCAGTGTGGAAACGCGCTCCACCGCGACATGCGCGCCCGCCAGCTCGGCCACCGAATCGTCCCCGTAGCCAACCAGTACCCGCTCGTAGAACTCTTCGGCGCGGCGGACGGCAACCATGTCATCGGCGCCCCCGGCCTCGGTTCCAGCGAGCCGCTCGAAACCGGAGTCGGGCTCTTTTATGAATTCGTCGAGGAGCACGCGGCGGAGGCTTTTCTCGGTGCGCGAGTAACGGGAGAAGAGGGCTCCCTTAACAACCTCCGGTAGGTTGCGCAACGCGAAAACCGGCCGGTCCATGTTGGTGAAAAACCGCGCCAGGAGGGCAGACTCGGCGGAACTGAACTCGGCTGGGCTGTCGGCCACGGTGCCCCGTATCCTAGCCTCCAGCCTGAAAGTCGACTTTGTCCCCGAGTTATCCACAGCTGTGTTAAAAACTGCCTGCAAAACGCCGACAGAGTGGCCGCCGCCGCTCTCGTCTCGGGGATTGCGGTAGCCTCGGTTATCAGTGCAAGACACCAAGACCCGTGTGACTGAGATCGACTGGGTGGAGCGATGGCGCTCGTTGGTCGTGGAGCGCAAAGCCGCCGCTAAGGGCCACAGCGACCCCCGATACTGGGACCGCAGAGCGCCCACATTTGCACGAACCACACAAGCCCGCTCAGATGCCTTCCTCGACGTGGTCGCGACTTACCTCTCACCGGCCAAGACGCTCATCGACGTTGGCGCTGGGACGGGCCGCCACGCGGTTCCGCTGGCCGAGCGCCTCGAGTGGGTCACCGCTGTTGAGCCGTCAGAGGGGATGCGCGCCCTGATTCCGCATCGCGACAACATGACTATCGTCGCGAGTAGCTGGGAGGACGCTGCGGTGGCGCCTGCCGACCTGCTGGTCTGCAGCCACGTGCTTTACGGCGTCGAGAACCCGGTCCCCTTCATTGCAAAGATGGAGGCGAGCGCTCGAGAACGGATCTTCATCATGTTGCGCGAGTCGCCCATGGCCCACCTCGGAGCCGTCGTCCGCGAGCGGATCTTGGGCGAGGAACCCCGACTCCCGCGCTTCAGCGACCTCTTCATGCTGCTGGTTGAGATTGGCGTCGCCCCAGATGTGAATTTCACCAGCTACCCGAACCCCCAGAGGTACGCCAACATCGATGAGGCGGTGGCGGACTGCCAGGCCATGATCGGAGACCGCTGGGATGAACAGAAAGGTCGAGCCATCATCGAGGAGCTGCTCGCGCCCGACGCTGACGAGCTCTTGTTCCAAGGCGCCGTGACGCTGACGGGGATCGCGCATTGGCAGCCGCAGAGTCGCTGAAGTTCCGCGGTGGCGAGCTCCTGATCCGACCGGCGAGACCGACGGATCGCGACCGCGTCGCCGACCTGTGTCGAGATGTCTGGGAGGGGCATGACTACGTGCCTCGCGTTTTCGACGACTGGGTGTCCGACTCGGCTTCCGCGTTCCAGGCTGTCGAGCTCGATGGCATGGTGGTCGGGCTGCAGCGCCTGCGCCCATACGCGCCGGGAGTCATCTGGTACGAAGGGCTCCGCGTCGCCAGCAGCCACCGCCGGCAGGGCCTCGCGCGCCACATGCTGGGATCCGCTATCGCCCAGGCGCGTGAGCAGGACTTTCAAGAGATGCGCCTGGCGACCGGCAATCCTGCCGCGGCCAAGCTGTTCGAGGAGGCAGGTTTCATCCGGCTCCAGGACAACCGATGGTGGAAGGGCTTGCGGGTGGAGGGCGGCGAGTCAGCGCGCATCCCCGGCCCAGCCGAGGCCGAGAAGCTGTGGGCGGGCATCGCGAGGAGCCCAGGCCTCGAGCTGTGGGGTGGCGTCACCGCCGACTTCGAGGGGGCGCAGGACCTGGGCGCACAGGAGCTCGCGAGGCTGGCGGGAATCGGGATGCTGAGGTCCGGTCCGGGAGGGCGCGCGATCGTGTCGCTTCGAGAACCCTGGGGAGACAACATCGCAGTTGCTTTCGTCGCCGGCCAGGGGGGCGCGTTGCGTGAATTGTTGCTCGCGTTGCGCTTTGAAGCCGATGCCGATGGCCTCGACGACGTGACCGTGGCTCTGCCACGCGACCACCCCGCCGGCGATGACCTGCGAGCCAGCGGATACGATCTCGCAAATGACGACGACACCAGCTACATCTACGGATTGAAGCTCTAGCCGGTGTCGCGCCGCTATGTGATTCTCGGCAACGGCATTGCCGGGCAGACCGCTGCGGAAGAGCTGCGCAAGCTCGAGGCCGACTCCTCGATCGTGATGATCGCGGCCGAGCGCCATCCTCTTTACAACCGCGTCGCTCTGCCGCGCTATCTGCGCGGCCAGGTGCGGCGCGAGAAGGTCTTCATGCGCAGCGAAGAGGACTACGCAAGGCAGAACCTCGAGATCCACTTCGAGACGTGGGCGACGGAGATCGATGCAAGCGCGAAGGTCGTGCGGACGAACCGCGACCAGGAGTTCGTGTACGACGCGCTGCTGGTTGCCACGGGCGGTCGTCCCAAGCCACCGCCATGGCCTGGGTCCGACGAGGTCTCGCAGACCGTCGGTTTTCAGACGCTCGATGACACGGACGCGATCATCGAGAAAGCGGACGGCGCGGAAAGAGTCCTGGTGATGGGCGGCAGCTTCATCGGATATGAGCTGGCTGAAGGTGTGAGCTTTCGCAAGAAGGCAAAGCTCACGTGGATCATGCGCGGGCCCTGGTTCCTTCGCTATGTGCTTGACGAAGAGGGCGGTCAGCTCTGCCGGCAGCTGGGCGAAGCCCAGGGCGTTGAGTTCATCACCTCTGACGAGGTACAGAAGTTCAGCCGGAAGAACGGCCGGTTCACGGCCGAGACTGTCAATGGCCGCCACGTCGATTTCGATGTCCTGACATATGGGGTCGGGCTGGATTACTACACGGAGCCTGTGAACGGTACAGGCATCGAGCTGAACAAAGGCATCGTCACGGATTCCAAGCTGCAGACGTCGACGCCTGACGTATACGCCGCCGGCGACATCGCGGTCTTCTACGACCTGATGGTCGAGCGGCACAACCAGATGGGCACCTGGGACAACGCCGAGGCGCATGGCAAGGTTGCAGCGCGCAACATGACTGGCGCGTCCGAGGACTTCTTTGACGTGCCGACATACACGACGACGATGTTCGGCTCAACCCTGGCGGTGATGGGCGTCACCCCTGACGTCCAGCCGGATCTGGAGTCGGTGCGCACGTACAGCCTGGAGGAGAAGTTCTACCGCAAGCTGTTCTTCAAGGACGACAAGCTGGTCGGCGCGATCATGATCGGACCGCCGAAAGGCCGCAAGAAGCTGATCGAGATCATGCGCTCGCGCCAGCGGATCGAGCGCCCCAAGCAAGAGCTGCTGGACCCGAACAACCTGAAGGACCAGTGATGGCGGCCGAGTACCACTTCGTCACCAACTGGAAGATCCCCGGCACAGCCCACGAGGTGGCAGAGGTGCTTGGCGACCCCCTCGGCCTGGCCCGCTGGTGGCCGTCGGTCTACCTGCAGGTGCGGGAGCTTGAACCTGGCGAGCCGGACACTCACATCGGCCGGGTCATCGACCTCTATACCAAGGGCTGGCTGCCGTACACCTTGCGCTGGCGTTTCAAGGTGACCGAGTCGCGCGGCGACGCCGGTTTTGTGCTCGTCGCGGACGGCGATTTCGTCGGCACCGGGGTCTGGACCCTCGAGCAGCATGGCGACACCGTCGACGTCCAGTACGACTGGCGAATACGAGCAGACAAGCCCCTGCTGAGGTATGGGTCTCTGATCTTCCGGCCCGTCTTCGGGGCCAACCATCGCTGGGCGATGGCTCGTGGCGAGGAGAGCCTGAAGCTCGAGCTGCAGCGGCGACGCGCAAAGACCGAAGCCGAGAGGCGTGCAGTGCCGGCACCTCCCGGCCCAACCTTCGCCAGGATTCCCTCCACCCCGCGGCGGGAGGGCTAGGGACGGGGCTGCCGCCGGCAACCGCCACGCACGGGAGTCGCTAACCTGATCGGTACCTGATGAGTCGCCGCTCCCGGCCTTTTGATCCCTTCGAGCGCGGCGGCGCCTTCGAGGGAGCGAGAGAGATTCGGATCCCACGACCTCCGCGCCGCTTCTGGGTGGGCGTATCGCTGTTCGGGCTCGCCTTTCTCATCTTCATATTCGCCAGCCCTGTCGTCTGGTTCATAACCGAGCGCCAGTGGTTCAGCGCCCTCGGCTACATCGACGTGTTCTCGACACAGTGGTCGCTGCAGTTCATCCTTTTCGCCGGGAGCTTCCTGATCGCGCTTGCGTACCTGGCGATCAATGTCGTCATCGCGCTGCGCATTCGGTCCGGCCCCGGTTTGCGCGCGGTGGGTATCCGGCGCGCAGTGGTGCGCACGCCGATCGGCCGGATAGCGCTCATCGCGGCCGCCCTCGTCGCGCTCGTCCTGTCGGGCGGCGCGGGGAGCCAGTGGCAGAGCTTTGCCCTCTTCCAGCACTCCTCGCCGACCGCGATCACCGAACAGGTCCTCGGCCAGGACATCTCCTTCTACCTGCTGACATTGCCCTTTCTCCACGCCGTCGCAGGTTGGGGGCTTGGGCTCGGTTTCCTGTCGACGTTGGTGATCGCCGGCCTCTACGTGTGGCGTGGGGAGACGATTGACCTCAGTCTCAGCCCAGCGGCAATCGCGCACCTCTCGGGGATGCTGGCGATGTTTGCGCTGGTGCTCGCAACGTGGATGTGGCTCGGCCGCTACGACCTGCTTTTCGCCCACAACAGCCCGATCGTCTTCGGCGCCGCCTACACAGATGTCAATGCCCGGTTGCCCCTTGTCACATTCCAATCCGCAGCCGCGATCGTGTTGGCGGGCGCCCTCATCGCCAACATCTGGCTCAGGCGCCTCTGGCTGCCAGTGGCCGCGGCGGCGATCTGGATAGCGCTCCTGCTGGTGGGCCAGCTCTATCCGGCAGCCCTCCAGTACTTCGTGGTCACGCCCAGCGCGCGCTCGTATGAGATCCCCTTCATCCAACGCGAGATCGCGGGGACGCGCGCTGCCTATGGACTCACGAACGTCACGGTCAGCAACTTCAGCGGCGACCAGCCCCTAACGTCCAAGGACGTCCAGAACGACAAGGTGACTGTGAACAACCTGATCTTGTGGGACAACGCCCCGCTGCAGGACACGTACGAGCAACAGCAGACAATCCGGACTTACTACAGCTTCAAGGACATCGGCTTCGACCGCTACACGATCCTCGGCCAGTACAAGCAGCTCGAGATCAGTGCGCGCGAGTTCGACTTCAGCAAGCTGGCGGACGCAGCCAAGAACTGGGTCAACCAGCACCTCTTCTATACGCACGGCTATGGCGTGGCGGCCAGCCCGGTCAATGCAGTCGTCGGCGAAGGGCTGCCGGACTACGTGGTCGGCGACATTCCGCCTTCAGGGCCGCTCAAGGTGACGCAACCCGCCATCTACTTCGGAGAGCTCACCGACAACTACGCTCTGGCTCCATCGAACACTCCGGAGTTCGACTTCCCACAGGGCAGCCTGGATGCTTTCACCAACTACAACGGAACGCACGGGGTCCCAATGACCTCGGTCAACCGCGCGCTGTGGGCGTTGAGACTCCAGGAATACAACCTGCTCGTGTCGTCGCAGGTGACCGACAAGACGCAGCTTCTGTTCAACCGAAAGGTCGTCGATCGTGCGCGCGAGCTCGCCCCCTTCCTGACCTTCGACAATCACCCCTACGTCGCGGTGGTCGATGGCCGCGTGTACTGGATCCTCGACGCTTACACCACGGGAACGACCTACCCCTACTCACAGGCGAGCACATTCCCGGCCGACTCGACCTCTGATCCCAACATCAACTACATTCGGAATTCCGTCAAGGTCGTCGTCGATGCATACGAGGGCACAACGGACTTCTACGTGGTCGACCCGGCGGACCCGATCATCAAGGCGTACGCGGCAACGTTTCCTTCGCTGTTCAAGCCCATCGATGCGATGCCGACCGGGCTGCGCGACCACCTCCGAGTGCCGGTCGACCTGTTTAACGTCCAGGTCGGGATCTACGCCACGTATCACATAAGCGATCCGAATGTTTTCTTCGCTCGCGAAGATGTTTGGGACATCCCGACGGCGCAGACGTCACCAGCCGCGCTGGCCGCTCCTGTGCAGCCGTACTACGTGCTGTTCCGACTTCCGGGCGAGAAGAATCCCGAGTTTCTCCTGATCATGCCCTTCACTCCGCGGGGCAAGCAGAACCTGGTGTCGTGGATGGCCGTCCGGAACGACGCCACGCACTACGGGGAGTACGTGTCCTACGTCTTGCCGAAGGACAAGGTCATTTACGGCCCCCAACAGATCGCCAACCTGATCAACCAGGAGCCGGCCATCTCGCGAGACTTCACGCTCTTTCAAGGGGCCGGGTCCCATGTCCAGCAGGGAAACCTGCTCGTGGTGCCGATTGGAAACTCATTCCTTTACTTCGAGCCGATATACCTTCGCGCAACCTCCGGCTCTGGCATTCCTGAGCTGAAGAAGGTGATCCTGGCGGACCAGGCCAACGTCGTCTACACGGACACCCTGCAGCAGGCGATCGACCAGCTCGTCGGCTCAGCCACTGCGCCGCCGCCGACCAACACACCTCCGACGCAGCTGACTGCGGCTCAAGTGGCCGAGATCGCCAACCTCGTGACCCAAGCCAACACGGAATATGCCGCGGCGTACGCGGCGCTCAGGGCCGGCGATCTTTCGACGTACGCGGCAGATATGGTCCAGGTCGGAAAGCTGCTGCAACAGCTGAAGAACTTGACGGCGGGCGCGAAGGGAACTCCAGGCACAACCCCATCGCCGTCCCCGTCACCCAGTCCGTAGCGGGACGAACCTCACCGGGAACAGGGATCGGGACACGAGTTCGCCGCCCTCGCGCTGGTAGAGGCGAAGGTCCTGGTGCTCGTCCTCCGCGCGGCCGAGCGGGATGATCAACCTCCCGGCCGGCGCGAGCTCATCGACCAGCGCTGACGGCACATCGGGCGTGGCGCACGCCACCAGGATCATGTCGTACGGGGCGGACGCTGGCCAACCCAGGCTGCCATCAGCCACCGCCACCTCGACATTGTCGAACCCGAGGCGCGCCAGCGTCTCAGAGGCGTGCTCGGCGAGCGCCGGCTCTCTTTCCAGCGTGACCACTCTCTGGCATAAGCGGCTCAGCACCGCCGCCTGATAGCCGGACCCGGTTCCGATCTCGAGCGCGATTTCTCCAGGTTGGGGCATGAGCGCCTGTGTCATCAGCGCCACCACCAGCGGTTGCGAGATCGTCTGCCCGCACTCGATCGAAAGGGCGCGATCCTCATAGGCATAGCGCCGCACCACGCCCGTGAGAAATTCCTCGCGTGGGATCGTGGACATCGCCTCGAGCACACGCTCATCCGTGACTCCGTTTGGCAACAGCTGCTGCGCGACCATCCTCTGCGCCGGTTTGCTCATCCACTCCCTCGAATTGGCCACTCGAGGTCGAGAGTACAATTTCAAAGCTCATTTGGCGTCGTCCGCCCAACTTCACGTTCCGCAGAAGTGGCGCCGCCCCGTCAGGCAGCGCTCGCGCCTGGTCAGACGCACGGGTCCGGCCCACGCGCGCGTCGAGTTCGCCCATCCGTCGGAGCAGGAATTCGCCCGCTTCCTGGATTACTACCGGATCCGATGGGTCTATGAACCAGTGTCCTTTCCGATCGCATGGGACGGTGAGCGCATCGCCGAGATGTTCACTCCGGACTTCTACCTTCCCGAGCACGACCTCTACGTCGAGGTCACGACGATGAAGCAGTCTCTGGTCACACCGAAGAACCGCAAGGTGCGTCTTCTAAAGGAGCTGTATCCCGACGTCAATGTCCGCCTGCTGTACCGAAAGGATTATCAGCAGCTGCTTGCGAAGGCAGGCTACGGCGCGGTCGAGGTCCAGAACCTCCGAAAGCAGGACATCGGCGACATCGTCATCTCTCCGGTGGAGCTCGAGACCCGAGTCCGATCGCTCGCGACCAAGATCTCGCGTGATTACCGCGGGCGTTCGATCGTCCTGGTCGGAGTGCTGAAAGGCATCACGTTCTTCATGGCCGACCTCGCTCGCCAGATCAAGGTCCCATTTGTTCTCGATTACCTTGACCTCAAGCGATACGCGGGCGCGCAGCCGCGCGAGCGCGTTCGTATCGCTCGCGATATCGACTATCCGATCGAAGGCCGCCACGTGCTTCTGGTCGAGGACGTCGTCAACACAGGCCTCACCCTCGACTACGTGATGTCAGAGCTCCGACTGAGAAACCCTGCCTCGGTCGAGGTCGTGACATTGCTGGATCGCCCGGCACGACGCCTCGTCGAAGTGCCTGTGCGCTATGTCGGCTTCCAGATCCCCATTGACTATGTCGTCGGTTACGGCCTCGATTATCGCGAGCTGTATCGAAACCTTCCTTTCATATGCACCCTGCGCTCCAGCCTGTTCGAGATAGGCGCTGCAAGCGTCGCGCCGTCGCTGCCGGTGAACTAGACGGAATCAGCGGCGGGCTCCCGCCTCGATCGCTTGCTCGAATGGATGGCGCGGCAGGACTTCGCCACCATCAGCGTGGGGGAGCCCAGCATTCTTCGCCAGGCCGAGGAGATTGTCATCGAGAGCCACCGCCGGCTCTCCGAACGCGAGGGCCGCGACTGGTCCAAGCCGATCGCATACAGGTGGCTGCACTTCGAGGATCCGATGCCCGTCGCCAGGCTTCAGGACGGCCTGAAAAGGCTCAGGCTTGGAGACGTGGAAGCGGACCCCGAGGCTGTGGACAAAGTCTGCAAGGATGCCGAAAAACACGGCTTTTCGTATTGAGGGTGGGTGTGCAGGGGTTGTGGAAAACACATGCTCCAAGCGACCTTCCTGTTTACCCTGAAGTCCCCTATGCGTTTTTCGGTTTCCATCCCGGCTTGCGCCGATCCTTCCACCTACTCGACGTTCGGTATCCTCAGGTTTACCGTACTCAGCCGCTTGGGGCATCGCGAAAGTTATCAGCGGATCAAGGCCACGTCAACGGAGAAAATATTCCTCATGCCAGGCAAATGTTTGTGGCTTGACACAGAACATGAGGACCGACTATTGCGCGCGCCTAGAATGAACCGATGAACATGCGTGAAGTCGTCATCGTCGAGGCGGTCAGGACGCCGATCGGCCGTCGCAACGGAAAGCTGAAGGACGTCCACCCTGTCGTCCTCGGCTCGCTGGTGTTGAAAGAAATCGTCAAGCGAGCAGGCATCGGCCCGGATCAGGTTGAAGATGTTGTCTTCGGCTGTGTATCTCAAGCGGGTGAGCAGAGCCTGAACATCGCGCGTAGCGCATGGCTCACTGCCGGCTTCCCGGTGACGACCCCCGCGACAACTGTCGACCGGCAGTGCGGATCGAGCCAGCAAGCGATTCATTTCGCGGCCAATCTCATCTCGTCAGGCGTTTGCGACATCACCATCGCCGGCGGCGTCGAGTCGATGACCAGAGTTCCAATGGGCTCCAACGCGATGTCGCCCGGATCGCCGTTCCCTCCAGAGTTGATGGAGCTTTACGACCTGGTGCCTCAGGGAATCTCTGCGGAGCTCATCGCCAGGAAGTACGGAATCTCGCGCAAGCAGATGGACGAGTTTGGCGTCCGCAGCCACAAGCTCGCGCATGAGGCGACGGAGCGCGGCTACTTCAAGTCGCAGATCATGCCGGTCGAGGTGTCGCTCAACGGGAACGGCCACACCGAGCTCTTCAGCTATGACGAGGGCATCCGCGCGACCGCAAGCTACGAGGCCACCGCTGCCCTGCAGCCCGCGTTCAATCCGGAGCACTCGATCACGGCCGGCAACGCGAGTCAGATCTCGGACGGCGCCGCCGCCGTCCTGCTGATGTCGCTCGAAAAGGCCAGGGAGCTCGGCCTCAAGCCACGCGCTCGCATCAGAGCTCAGGCGGTTGTCGGCACTGACCCGGTGCTCATGCTCGAAGGCCCAATCCCCGGCACGGCCGCCGTTTTGAAAAAGGCCGGGCTCGACATCAAGAGCATCGACCTGTTCGAGGTCAACGAGGCCTTCGCATCGGTGGTGCTCGCGTGGGAGAAGGAGACAGGCGCCGATATGAACAAGACCAACGTCAACGGTGGAGCGATTGCCGTGGGCCACCCGCTCGGCGCTTCTGGTGCCATCCTCATGAACCGGCTCCTGTTCGAGTTGGAGCGCCGCGACCTTCGTTATGGCCTCGAGACCATGTGTTGTGGCGGCGGGATCGGCACTGCGACGATCATCGACCGCGTCGTCGAATGACGACGTTCCACGAGCTGCATGCGATCAGCCCCCATGTCCTGCGGGATGGAGTCACGGCACGCGCGGTAACTGGCGAGCGGATGACAATGGCCGTGATCGACCTCGAACCGAACGCCACAGTGCCTGAGCACAAGCACGATAACGAGCAGCTCGGCTTCGTGATCAGCGGTTCGATCACGATGCGCGTGGGATCTGAGAGACGCGAGCTGCACGCCGGCGAGACATACACCATTCCGAGCAACGTCCCGCATGAGGCCTCGGCAGGCAAGGAAGGGGCAACAGTGGTTGACGTATTCGCGCCACTGCGGGCGGACTGGGCGGCGTTCAAGCGCGAAACCCCGTCGCACGGACGGTGGCCCTAGCCCGCGAGAAGCACTTTGGGCAACGGCCTCGACAGGTACGGAGAGTCCCAGCAGAAACGTAGCGGGCGGTCGGTCCACTCCCCCTGCTCTCCGATCCCGATTCGCGGCGTCGCATACACCCGGCGGCTGGGGGCGTCGTCGTTCAGGACGTAGATCGATGGCGGCACCAGCAACGCGCCGTTCAGGTTCCTGTCGACGTCCAGAGCGCGGCATATCAGGCCGGGTCCGCTGCACCGCCCGACCCCGGGGCCCGGCTCCAGAGCTCGCACGAGCACGGCTTGCGGCACCCCTTCCTTCCCGGTGACGAAATTCAAGCAGTGGTGCATGCCGTAGGTGAAATAGACGTAAGCGTGGCCGGGCGGTCCGTACATGACCTCGTTGCGGGGGCTCCGGCGGCCGCCCGACGAGTGCGCGGCCAGGTCGTCGGGTCCGAGATAGGCCTCGACCTCGACCAGCCTTCCCCACAGGCGCTTGCCCTCGACTTCGCGCACCAGGACCTTTCCGAGCAGGTCGCGTGCCACCGCCACGGTGTCGCGATCGAAGAACTCCGGACCCAGGAGGCGACCGGCCGGTGGGGCTTCCGCCGGGTCAGGCTCGGGCTTGGCCAACCGCGCTGCGGCCCGCATGGCGGCGCCGCTTGTCGACGTATAACGCCTTGTCCGCGACCTGGTACATCGCCTGCCAGTCCATGCCCGACCGCCACGAAGTGATCCCGATGCTGAACTGGACCGGCACCGGCGACTTTCCGGCGCGGTTGAGCTCGTCCAGGGCCTGGCGCACGCGTGTCGCGACGTCGCTCGCGTGGCGTTCGTCTGCTTCCGGCATGGCGACACCGAACTCGTCTCCCCCAAGGCGACCGCAGGTGTCGGTCGCTCGCACCGCGCGTTGGAGCTCCTGCGCCAGCACGCGGATAGCCTCGTCGCCGACATGGTGGCCGTGCGTGTCGTTGATGTCCTTGAGGTTATCGAGGTCGATCATCATCAACGTAAGGCGGCGCTTGTGCCGCTGTGCAGCGGCCACAGCACGGTCGATGGCGCGTTCAAACTCGGGCCGGTTGGCAAGACCAGTCAAGTAGTCGGTGCGAGCCTCTCGCGTGTGCTGCCGTGCTCGATCGAGCGCGACCGCGATTTGGTCAGCCACCGCGGCGACGAACTCAAGGTCGCTGGATTCAAAGGTTCTTGGCAGCCGAGTGGCGACCGTCATGGCTCCGAGCAAGACGCCCTTGGTCCTGAGCTCGGCGCGAATAGCGCTCCACTCGCCAGTGATCCGGTCAACGCGAGACTCCGCAGCGCCTGAGGCGATCTCGACGACCTTGACAAGTCGAGATCGACCTGACTCTGTGAACTCCTCCTCCTCGCCTGGCTGCATGCCAAGCGTCTTGGCCAGCTTGAGTCGCGCGCCGTCTCGAATCCAGACCGCGCCGGCTTGCAGCCGCAGCACCTGGAGGGTCTCGCGCAGCCCCACTTCGGCGATCTCGGACACGTCGAGGGACCGGCCAAGCGCGCTGGCGATGTGATACAGGCCGTGCAGCTCCGTCTGACGCGCGATGTGACGGGCTTCGGTGAAGTCGAGGTAACCGCGGATGAAGCTCGAGTTCATGTGCTCGATCACCTCCCCCACGCGTCCCTGCGCCAGCCGGATGACCTCTTCGGAGCCTTCGCCACCCGCCACCTCTTCGGTGACCCGGGAGATCACCGACCGGCGGAAGACGGAAAGGCCTTCTATCAGAGCCTCCAGCGGGACCCCCTTCTCCGCGTAGCGGCGGGAGGCTTCGCGGGCGATCGCGTAATACTCGACCCAAGGGATGCGTGAGTCGGAGTTCAGGGACCGGAAGAGCAGCTCCAGGAACTTCCCGGACGTCTTGACGAGTTCGTCGATGGACCCGCTTTTCTGGGATTTGAGGATCTCCGGAGCGAGCGAGCGCACCGACTCGGCGGCCACGAGGCCGCTCTCGCCAGGGTCGGCTGAGAGCCGGTCGGCGAGCTTGCTGAGCAGTTCGCTAGCTCGCTCGGTCATGAGGTGCCACTATAGAGTGACGCCTGCGTGTCCGCGAACCTGCGCCGGGCCTATTTAAATAAGGTGTAAGAGCATGGCTACAGCCACGAGGGGATCTTTCGGCAAGCTGGAGGAGATTCTGGGCGAGGACGCCCGGGGCCTCCTCGAGCACAAATGCGAGACGGTGCCCAAGGCGCAGCTCCACCTGCCCGGACCGGATTTCGTCGACCGCATCTGGAAGGACAGCGACCGCCCGACGCGGGTGCTACGGAGCCTCCAGTCGCTCTTCGAGCACGGCCGCCTTTCAGGCACGGGCTACCTGTCGATCCTGCCGGTCGACCAGGGGATCGAGCACACGGCGGGCGCTTCCTTCGCCCCCAACCCGATCTACTTCGACAGCGAGAAGATCATCGAGCTGGCAATCGAGGGGGGTTGCAACGCCGTCGCGTCGACGTTTGGCGTTCTCGGCTCCGTCGCGCGCCGTTACGCCCACCGCATTCCCTTCATCTGCAAGATCAACCACAACGAGCTGCTCACGTATCCGACGAAGTACGACCAGGTCCTCTTCGGGACCGTCAAGGAGGCCTATGAGATGGGCGCCGTGGCGTTGGGAGCCACGATCTACTTCGGGTCTGCCGAATCAGATCGCCAGCTGCAGGAGATCGCGGTCGCCTTCGCCCGGGCACACGAGCTGGGTCTGGCCACGATCCTGTGGTGCTACGTCCGCAACAACGCGTTCAAGAAGGACGGCGTCAACTACGAGACAGCAGCTGACCTGACCGCCCAGGCCAACCACCTGGGGGTCACCATTCAGGCCGACATCATCAAGCAGAAGCTGCCCGACACCAACCGCGGCTTCGAGGTCCTCAACTTCGGAAAGACCTCTCCCATCGTGTACGACAAGCTCACGACCGACCATCCGATCGACCTGTGCCGTTATCAGGTGGTGAACTGCTACATGGGCCGCGCCGGCCTGATCAACTCGGGCGGGGAGTCCCACGGGGCCGCCGACCTCAAAGAGGCCGTCCGGACGGCTGTAATCAACAAGCGGGCCGGTGGCATGGGACTCATCAGCGGGCGTAAGTCGTTTCAGCGGCCGATGAAGGAGGGCGTCGATTTGCTTCATGCGATCCAGGACGTCTATTTGAACCATTCGGTCAGCGTCGCCTGAAGGCGGCCACCGACCCCCCATGCGGCTAGCTTTTCTCGGTACCGGCGCGGCTTTCTCGCCTGAGCGCTACAACGGGGCGGTGGTCGTGGACGGGCGCCTGCTGCTGGATGGCGGCGCTCCCCTGCTGCCTCACATGCACCATTGCGGAGTAGATCCAGGGGCCATCGAGGTGGTCTTCCTCACCCACTTCCACGGCGATCACACGCTGGGTCTGCCGCCCTTTGTTCTATATCGCGTCTTCGTCGACCCCCGCCCCATCACATTCGTCGGTCCCGAAGGCCTGGCTTCGAGGCTGGAGTCCCTGTGGGAGGTGAGCTGGGGCCAGGACTGGGCGCTCGCGATGAAGGATCGATTCAACGTGATCTACCAGGAGGCCGAACCATCAGGCAGCGCGGGCGGGTACAAGTACGAGTCGATCAGGCTGGACCACGGCACCAGCGGCTCGAGCGGCTACCGCATTCACGTCGGCGGCAAGATCCTGGCGTACTCGGGCGACACCGAAGCGACGGCACCGCTCGACCAGCTGGTCGACGGCGCCGACGTTGCCATCGTCGAGGCGACCGGCCCAGGAGACGTCTTCAGTCACATGAGCTGGGAGGCCGCCAAAGTCCTGAAAGCGCGTCACCCGAAAACACGCTTCATGTTCAATCATCTCTACTCGGGGACCGTCGAGGGGGCGGTGAGCGACCTCGAGGTGGTGGAGGTCTGAGCCCACGGACCGTCGCCGGGACGTTGGCGGGAACGATCACGGGCATCATCGTTTTCGCGTTGTTCGTCGGCCTTGGGCTCACCCTGCTGAATCGTGTCGCCAGCCCGCTGCCCGTGATCATCCTCGCTGTCGCGGGCGCCTACGCCGGCTGGCTCGTCGGAGTCATCGCGTTTGGCGCGGTGCGCGGCGGACCGGACCAGCGAGAGACCGAGCAACCACAAGAGAAGAAACGCGAATGAGCCCTGACGTCGCGAGCACCCGGCCCCTCATCGACAAGCTCGGCGTGAAACCGGGCGCCAAGGTGGCGATCGTCAACCTGGACAACGACGAGTTCGTCAGCCTTCTGCGCACGCGGACGCAGGACATCGTCAAGGGAAAGCCGCTGGAACCGTGCGACCTGGTGTTCTTCGGCGCGGAGTCCCCGAAAGACTTGAGCAAGATCAAGGAGCTTAAGGGCTGGATCGAACCCAACGGCGCCATCTGGGTGATCAGGCAAAAGGGAGGACGGGGCGCCCTTCGCGAAACGGACGTCATCGCCTCGGGGCTCGCCGCCGGCCTTGTCGACAACAAGATTGCAAGCTTTTCCGAGACCCAGGGCGCGATGCGCCTGGTGTTCCGCGTTCGGGACCGGCCGCGAGCGGTGCGGCAGCAACGAGCGGGAGTGGCGCGCAAGCGCAGCTCAGCATGACTCTCCGCATCCGCGCCGCCGAGCCTTCCGACGTGCCGGCGATCGCCCACCTGATCCGCGAGCTTGCGAAGTTCGAGAAGCTCGAAAACGAGGTGGTTCTGACAGAGGAGCTCCTGCGAGCAGGGCTCTTTGGTCTGCGTCCATATGCGGAGGCAGTGATCGCCGAGGAAGGGTCCCAGCCGATTGGTTTCGCGCTTTTCTTCCACACCTTCTCGACCTTTCTCGCCCGCCCAGGCCTTTACCTCGAGGACCTCTTCGTGCTGGCCGATCATCGCGGCCGGGGCGTTGGGCGAGCGCTGCTGGCCCACCTCGCCCACCTCGCTGTCGAGCGCGAGTGCGGACGGCTTGAGTGGGCGGTCTTGAGCTGGAACCAGGAGGCGATCCGCTTTTACGAACGCCTTGGCGCCAAACCCAACTCGGAATGGACTGTGTACCGCCTGGCCGGCGAAGGGCTCAGCGCGCTTGGACGAGAATAGTCAGGCGATGGAGGTGCTGCGTCCGAAAGAGCTCGACACCCATCCGGGCGAGGAGATCGTCTTGTGGGCGCGAGGCCAGCTCGAGATCGGCAGCTCGATCCTTGACAACCCTGGCGGCGGCCTTCTGTTCGCCACGCAAACCATCGGCCAGGTCAAGGCCGGGTTGCAGGAGCGCGATCGGCAGCGCTGGGAGGATGTCGTGGCGACCTTGGACCGGGCCGAAGGTGCCGCCGTCCGGCGCGAGTTCGACACAGCGCGACGACTTATTGGTGAGGCCGTCGCAAAGCTGAGTCCCCGCTAGCTGCTGTCCTTTCCGCTGGTCACTCGATGTCCTTAGCGCATGCCCTGTTCATGGGGCTGCTGCAGGGAGCCACAGAGCTCTTTCCGGTGTCCTCGCTCGGGCATGCGGTATTGATTCCGAGCCTCCTCCACTGGAGCTTCAAGCAAGCTGACCCATCCTTCGTCCCCTTCCTCGTGCTGCTGCACCTGGGCACGGCCGGCGCGCTTTTGATCATCTACAGGACGCAGTGGGTGAAGATCATCAAGAGCTTTTTCACAGCCGCCGTGCGCGGCCGTATCGAGACCCCATCCGAGCGTCTGGCGATGCTCCTGATGGTCGGCACGATCCCGGCCGCAATCCTTGGGGTCTTCTTCGAAACTCGAATCAAGTCGCTGTTCGCCAGCCCATACGTCGCTGCGGCGTTCCTTGTCGTCAATGGCGTTCTGATGCTCACCTTTGAGATGCTCAGGCGGCGGGCGGAGCGCCGGGCGGCCGTCGACTCCAAATCACGGATCGAGCAGGAGGAGAGCTTTGCCGAGGCCGAGCGAATCAGCTTTCGGGCCGCGGCGCTGGTCGGCGCGTGCCAGGCGCTCGCATTCCTGCCCGGCATCTCGCGTTCGGGAGTCACTATCGGCGGCGGCCTGCTCGCCGGACTGCGTCATCAGGAAGCGGCGCGTTTCTCGTTTTTGCTCGCGACGCCCGTCATCCTCGCCGCCGGCGTGCTCGAGGTGCCGCAGCTGCTTGCCAGCGGAGTGCCGGTTGGCGAGTACATCGCCGCGGCCATCTTGTCTGGGATCGCAGCCTACCTGAGCGCCCGATTCCTGCTTCGCTATTTTCGGTCCGGCCGTCTTGACCCATACGGGTGGTACTGCATAGCGGCCGGGTTGATCAGCCTTGGCCTGCTAGCCTTCAACCTGTGAAATCAACACCACTGGCAATTGGTTTCGTGGTCCTCGCAATCGTTTTTCTTGTGATTGCGGCTCTCTATTTGTTTGGCGTGCTGCAGCTGTTCGCTTCGACCTCATCCGGCCCACACGAGAAGCACGCGATCCTGTTCGCGGTGCTGGCCGTCGCGAGCTTGATCGCCGCCAACTTCATTCGACCGAAGAGTACGGCCTAACGCGCGGATCCCCTGATTCGGGCGGGCACCTGCCTGCCCGAAGGGTCTTTCTCGCCGACATGCACATCCTCGTGATAGACGGCCTCGGCATTGACCTTCCACGGGTCGTAGCTGGACCCGGTCGCAATGTTCTTGGCGACCAGCAACGCGGTCATCATCGAGTGGTCCTGGTTGTTGTACTTGTGCATGCCGTTGCGGCCGATCAGGTGAAGGTTGCTCAATTGAGAGCTGAGGAAATCGCGCACCACGTCGACGTGCGCTTGATATGCATCGTCATAAACCGGATACGCCTTCTGCTGGCGCACCACCACTCCGTCGAATACCTGGTCCTGCGTGCAGATCCCGAGCTGAGCCAGCTCGTTCGTGGCGAGCTTGATGAGCGTCGCATCGTCCGATGTCCACATTCCGTCGCCCTCGAAACAGAAGTACTCGAGACCAAGGCACGTCTTGGCCTGGTCGGGCACCATGTCGGGACTCCAGTTCTTGAAGTTTTGGATCCGGCCGACGCGCACGCTTGGGTCGTGAATATAGATCCAGTTGTCGGGAAACACGTCCGCTCGATCGATCATCAACGCGACGCTGATGAAGTCTCTGTAGGACAGGCTGTTCGACGCTTTTTGCACTGCCTCCGGAGGTGGTGGGTCCAGGCGCGCGATCAGCTGCCGGATGGGAATGCTCGAGACAAAATCGGTGCCGATGTGCTCCTTTATCTCCCCAGATGCCGAGCGGGTGGTTACCGACCGGACGCGTCCGCGATCATGCTTGATCGCGTCGACGGACCGGCCGAAGATCACCGGCTGGCCCTTCTCCTTGCAGATCTCGGCCACGCGCTCCCACATCTGTCCCGGCCCGAGGCGCGGGTAGCGAAAGCTGTCTATGAGCGTCGTGACGATATCGTCGCGATGCGTCGGCTTCTTGTGCGGGAGCAGCGCGCTGGTCAACACCAACCAGAGGTCGAGGCTCTTGATTCGCTGGGCAGCCCAGTCGGCTGAGAGCTCGGTGGTCGGTATGCCCCATACCTTCTCTGTGTAGGTCTTGAAGAAGATGCTGTACAGCCGCCACCCGAACTGATTGCGAACCCAATCCTCGAAGCTGCGAGGCTTGCGGATTGGAAACATGCGTGCGCGCGCGTAGCTGGCCGTGCATCTGATCGTCTCGACCAGGCCCAGGTTCCACAGCGCGTTGGCGGCCTTCAGCGGGTAGGCGAAAAACCGCCCTCTGTAATAGATCCTCGACAGGCGGTCTCGGGTCAGCATCTCGGGGCCGAGAATCTCGGTCCACAGATCCTCGACCTCCTGGTTCTTGGAAAAGAAACGGTGCCCGCCGATGTCGAACCGGTAACCCTTGTGCTCGACGGTGCGTGCGAGTCCGCCGACGTAGCCCGTGTCCTTCTCGACGACTGTGATCGGTATGTCGTGTTTCATGAGCTCATAGGCTGCGGTCAAGCCTGCCGGTCCGGCGCCCATGATCACGACATGCCGGCGATCGTCCTCGACTGTCAAAGTGCCCACAGGGTATCAACGGTCCTGACGAGTCTCCGGTTCGGAACCTGCGCCCGATTGGGCGAGGCTCTAGTTCAGCGGTCCCTTGCTCCGCACCTCGTCCACCTTGACGAGGGCGTCTCGCAGGCCCTTGATCCAGTCCGCCTGGTGCATACCCACCAGCCGCACACACCAGGCCAGCGCGTCGCTGCGGCTCCGCGCAACGCCGCCGGCGACCAGGGTGTCCAGGATCGAGCGCTCCGACATCCGCAGCCGCGTCATCACCGGCACGCTGAGGGTGGTGAAGATCTTGGTCTCATCGCCACACCGCGCTCCCCACGCCACCTTCCGCCGGAATTGCCGTTCGGCCTCCCTCGCTATCTTCACGCGCTCCTCGCGTGTTTCCTCCCGGAACCTGTCGATCCTCGCTGACCGGGCTGACGAGCGCCCATCGGCTGACGTGCCCTTCGCCAGCTCGACGTCGGGGAGCGTGCCAAGCACGAGTACTTCGTCGCCGTCCGCGCTCACATCCGGCGGTCCGAGGAACCACGTTTTGGGCAGGCGGCCTGCAAACCAGGAGCTCAAATCCTCGGCCATCGATTACATCATTACCTACCAGCCCGGCGAACGCAACCTCGCCAACCGGTGCGCCCTACGCGGCAACCTCCAGCGGCTTCGGACCGAGGAGGTCCAGGACGGCTAGCACGATCTCGGTTTTGTAGTGCTTCAAGCCGGCAGAGTCGGTCCAGGTTCTCGTCCGCAGGTGCCCTTCCGCATAGAGCAGGCGACCTTTCTTCAAGTACTCGCCCGCGAACTCGGCCCGCTTTCCGAAGATCACGAGGTTGTGGAACTCCGTCACTTCCTTGCCGTTTCCTTCCTCATCCTTTCCGGCGTACGTGTTGGTGGCCAGCCGCAGGTTCGCCACGTAAACACCTTTCGGTGTTGCTTTGACCTCCGGGTCCGCTGCCAGATGGCCGATCAAATGCACCTTGTTGAGCAATTCCGATCACCTCCGTTGAATTGATTGCAGCGTATCTGCGCCGGTCCGCGGCGCCTACGCAGGTTGTTAAGAGGCGAGCCACGCAACCGGATCGATCGCGCGCCCGTCCAGCTGAACCTCGAAATGGAGGTGGGCGCCTGTCGCCACGCCTGTCGCGCCGACCGCGCCGATCACCTGGCCCGCGACGACCAGCTCGCCCCCTTTGATCGCGGTTTTCGACAGGTGGCAGTAGAGCACGCGAACCTTGCGGTCGGAGGTCACGGCCACGTAGAGTCCCGCGCCTTGTGGGTCGAATCCAACGCTGGCCGTGCCCGCTGCGGCTGCGCGGACTATGGTGCCCTCGCGTGCAGCGAGGTCGACGCCCGTGTGGATGTGGCGGCTCGGACAGTAGGGGTCAAATGGTTCGAGGATCAGGTCCGAGCAGCCGAATGGCTGGGTCATCACGGCGCCCGGAACAATCGCAACAAGAGCCAATTTTTCGTGGCTCGAGACCCTCGAGGCGCCGATCATCCAGACGAGCGCTGCAGCGAGGCAGATCGCGCCAACGCGCAAGGGGCCCATCACGCAGCGCGGGTGACGGCGTGCTGCAGCCCGTGCAGCCCCGTGGCGAAGGCGGACTCGAGCTTGTGGGCGGTCTTCTCGGCGCCGCCGAGAGCGCCGGGCACCTTGAACACGATCACCAAAGACGCGAGCGCGAAAAGATGGTGAACCGGCGTGTGGCCGCCATTCTCCAGCGCAAAGCCGATCGAGAGCACGAAAAGCTGAGCGGGCTGCATCAACAGGTTGGTTACGAACAACGAGGCCCAGTGTTTGGCAAGGTAGTGCGTATCCGGCAGCGTGAACAGCAATCCGGCGAGGGGGGCAGTGATCGCAAGAACGATGAGGATTGCGTAGCGGATCAGGTAAGCGATGGCGAGCACGTCATAGCCGGCGACAAGGGCTCCCGTGGTGACGAACTGCCAGACCCCATGGGTTTGGTCGAGGCGGTAGTTGTCCCACCACGTGTTCCAGTTCGGGATTGTGCCAAAGCTCTGGATTGCTTCGCACGCAGCGTTGCTCCCCTGGACCGCGAGCTGAAATAGGGGCATCGAAAAGTTGATGAGAAGAGTTCCCATCATCAGTCGCGGAAGCAGGATGCGCACCGTGTACTGGCTGCGAACGCCGTGGCCCCACATGAGCTTGTAACAGGCAATAATCACGACAAGCACCAGGGCCGAATCGGCCACCAGCTGGAGGGCCGGCTCGAAGCGATGAATCGTCACGTTGGATACGAAGTCCTTGCCGGTCTCGAAGTCGGTGGTGCGCAGGATGAACCCGAACCAGACCTTCAACAAAAGGCCAAGACTGTCTTCGAGGAGCGAAGCGACAACCTTGTCGGGGTGGGCCAACGGCCAGAGCAGGCCTTCGATGCGCGTGAGCGCCTGGTAGACGGACTGGATCCAATCCATCGGTCAGTGTGTTGGCGGAACGGAGCTGGTCAGGATGCCCACCAATGCGCCAGCCACTTCGACTCCGATCGTGCCGACGACTATGCGCTGGATCCACTGTTTTGCCTCGAGCGCCGACTTCGCCTCGACCGAGGTGATCTTCCAGAGAAACGCGAAGATAAAAGCCAAAGCGCCGATCGACCCGACCAGCGCCTGGCCGATGTGAATCCAGTTGTTGATCAGATTGGTGAGCGGCGTGATGTCAGGTCCGGCGGCGAGAAAGGGCATTGCGAACCTCCTGCTGTGTATTGATTCGCAGGCTAGAGATTGCGACGGCGCTTGAGAACCTAGCCCGTTAAGCAATCGCGGTTAGCCCTGCATGGTTGGTTACCGGCGCCACTCCCGCTCTCGCCGTACTGGTCCTCGAGATTGTTTTTGATTCGGGTCCGCACCCGGCCGTAGGGGTCGGCCAGAGTTCTCGACAGCTGCGTTTACGACATCGTCCCTCCGCCCTCGG
>JBDUAO010000076.1:0-11981 GCA_040004595.1 Candidatus Dormiibacterota bacterium
GGATGTCCGCCTTCATGTCGCGCAAGCTCCAGGTCAAAGGCGACATGGGCCTGGCGGTCAAGCTCCAGACCCTCTTCAAGAGGCCGAGCTAGGCCACCTCCAGGTCAGACGAGGAACTTCCAGGTGCCCAACCTGGTCGACATGAAGGACTCAAGGTCGAGCCCATCCTTCCCGAAGCGGAGCTCCAGGATCACCACATTCTCCGGCGTCAACGCGATGCGCCGACCGTCCGCGAGCCGGCTGGCTTCGACTGCGTTGCCCCACTGGATCGACTGACCGACCGGCACCGGCTTCATGTTGGCCGTCATCCAACCGGCAAGGTCGGTGGCGCCTGCACGGTGGTAGGTCGAGACGACCATTACCCCGAACAGGCCCGCTTGGGGCTCGCACACGGGACGTGGCGATTCGCCTGCTACCGGCGTGCCCGGAACACAGGGCACATCGGTGATGCTCAGGTATATGTCCAGATGCATCGGACCGGCGTCGGTGCCGTTGGTCACTCTCTCGAGGTACCGCCAGGTGGCGGGATAGCAGAAGCCGTAGCCGCCCTGGCCGTCCTCGAAACCGTGGTCGCTGGCGGGGCAGTTGAGGTCGCTGCCAATCACATTGACGCTTGGCACCGGGTGAGTTGCCGGGCCCAGTTGGCAAGCGTTGAGCAAAAAGAGCAGGACGAGGACGAAGGTCGGTCTCTTCATTAGCCCGGGCACAGGCGACTAATTGTGCGGGACCTGAGTAGTTGGCCACGGGCGGGCGTTGTGACTGACGAACCAAAGCGTTGCCTGGTGCGGTATCTCAATAGGAAGGAGGGGTTGCCAATGGCGAGTCGCAAAGATCCCGACCCGGCGCCCGAGGAAAGGCTCGAAGCCGAACGATTGAACCTGGAATACCTGGCCCTGGCGTGCGGTGAGGAGGCGGGCTTGCACCGGCCCCTGAACGACGTGACGGGCGGGGTCATAACTGGAATTCCTGAAGAGGCCGACCTCGCGCAGGCGCTGTCTGACCGCGAAACGTCTGATCTCCTCGTCCACCTCCTTGACTCGAACCGCAAGCAGGTGGAGCATGCGCTGGAGCGGGTACGCGAAGGCGCATACGGCATCTGCGAGAGCTGCGCCAGCCGGATCCCGGCGGAGCGCCTCAAGTACCAGCCGTCAGCGACGCGCTGCGTCGCGTGCCAATCCCAGTGGGACCGCATGAACGGGAGAACGGCCTAGCTCCGCGTAACCGGCGAACTCCCCCAGGGGTGGGGGTGAAGCGGTGGGTTCGAAGCCCTCCCCCGACAAGGGGGAGGGCGGTTCACTTCAAGCCCGATTTGATACTTTTGTCGCCAACCAAGCGCTTTCCCGCGGCCGATTACGTATGTCGGACGCCACCCGCGCGCTTGTGGGCTACGTGTGGGGACGCCTCCGCATGAACCCGTAGAACCCAAGCGCCAGCCCGACCACCACCATCACGCTCCCGATCCAGAACCACTTGATATCACCTGTCATGACGCTGCCAGGGATGTAGCCGAGGCCCTGCCCGGCGAACACAGCGCCGGCCAGGAGGACCAGCGCGCCCAGAATCCCAACCCCAGTCCTCAACCCCTACACCCCACCGTAGACAACCGACTTCTGCTCGGTGTAGGAGTGGTAGGCCTCGAGACCATGCTCCTTGCCAAACCCAGACTGCTTGACGCCCCCAAAAGGCAGCTCGTCGTGTGCGATCTGCAGCGCGTTTACCCACGTGTAGCCCGCCTCGAGCTCCTGCACCGCCCGGCGGGCGTGCGCCATGTTGGCAGTCCAGATCGACGACCCAAGGCCAAACGGGGAATCGTTAGCGAGGCGCAGGCCCTCGTCGAGGTCCTTGATTCGCCGCACGGGCAGCGCGGGACCGAACACCTCCTCCATCCATACACGAGCGTCGTCGGGCACGTCTAGGAGAATCGTCGGCTGGATGAACCAGCCGTTCTCGTACTGCTCGCCTTCGGGCCGGCCCCCGCCGAACAGCACCTTCGCTCCCCGGCTGACCGCGTCCTTGATCTGCGCCTCGACCTCAGCCCTCTGTGTCTCGCTGTGCATCGGCCCCATCCGGCTGTCCTTGTCCAGCCCGTTGCCGGGCTTCAGCTTGGCCACGCGGGCCAGGAGCTTCTCGAGCAGCGCGTCGTAGACGCCGTCCTGCACATACAGGCGCTTGACGGCAAGGCACGCCTGGCCGCAGTTGAAATAGCGACCGATGGAGATGCCCTTCACCGCAGCCTCGAGGTCCGCGTCGTCCAGCACGATGCACGGGTCGCTGCCGCCGAGCTCGAGCGTGATCTTCTTCAAGCCCTCCGCAGCCCGGGCCATCACCTTCTTACCCGTCGGCGTAGAGCCGGTGAGCGCGATCTTCCGAATGAGCGGGTGGTCGACCATCGCCTCACCGGTCGCCGTCCCCAGCACAACGTTGACCACCCCTTCCGGCAGGCCGCCCTCGATGAGCGCCTCGATGCACGCAAGCGTCGACAGCGGCGTGGTGCTGGCCGGCTTGAGGACCACAGTGTTGCCGGCCGCGATCGCTGGAGCGATCTTGTTCGCGGCGAGCGTCAGCGGAAAATTCCAGGGCACGATCGCGCCGCACACACCGATCGGCATGCGGATCACCAATCCATAAGTGGTCGTATCGGGAAGCACAACATGCTGGCCGTGCACCTTGTCGGCCAGGTCGGCGAACCATGCGATGTTCTCGCCGAAGCGCTGGGCCTCGAGCCGCGACTCAAGCAGCGTCTTGCCCTGCTCCTTCGTGAGGATGGGAGCGATCTCCTCCACCTTGCCGAGCATGTGATGCGCTGCTTTGTGAAGAATCTCGGCCCGTTTGGCGGGAGCGAGCTTCGACCAGGTCGTAAACGCCTTGGCCGCTGCCTGCGCTGCCTTGTCGACGTCGGCAGGACCGCCGGCCGGAACCACATCGACCACTTCGCCGGTCGCTGGATTGCGAACCTCGTACGTCTTGCCCGATACGGCCTTCGTCCGCTCGCCTTCGATGATCATGGTTGCCATAAGGTGTCCACCCCTCTACATATGTAGGTTTCTTTCAGTACTTCGATAATTATCCCCGTCAGCAGGAAGTGGGTTCGGAGGGTGCCATGCCAGTGAAGTTGGAGAAGGAGGGCGCGGTCGGGATCATCGTCCTCGATCGTCCACCCGCCAACAGCTACGACTACGCTTTTCTGCGCTCGTTTGCGGGAGCGATCGATGATGCGCGGGTCGACCCCGATATCCGAGCAGTGCTGGTGACCAGCGCATCGGAGAAATTCTTCTCCGCCGGCGCGGACGTGTCGGCTTTCGCTGCGGGCACGTCGCGCTCCCGCAACATGACGGTGCTGCTTGCGCATGAAACGTTCCGCAAGATGGAGAACACGCCACTTGTGTTCATAGCTGTGATCGCAGGCCATTGCCTTGGCGGCGGGTTCGAATTGGCGCTCGCGTGTGATCTGCGCTTTGCAGCCGAGGGCTCGTATCAGATTGGCCTGCCGGAGGCGAGCCTCGGCCTCTTTCCAGGCTCGGGTGGCACGCAGCGCCTGCCACGTCTGGTCGGGCTGTCGAAAGGAATCGACCTGATTGCCAACGCGACGACCGTGAAGCCGGCTGAGGCAAAGGAGCTGGGCCTCGTCGATCAGCTGTTCCCGGACGCCGCAGCGTGCCAGGCCGCGGCCATGGAGTACGCGGAAAAGCTAGCGGCAGGACCGACGGTTGCCATAGGCCACGCCAAGGTGGCGATCCAGCAAGGCTTCGGCGCCCCGCTCGACCTGGGCCTCGCCATCGAAAGAGAGGCGATCAGCCGAGTCTTCGTGTCAGAAGACGCCGAGGAAGGCATCAAAGCCTTCACCGAAAAGCGCAAGGCAGATTTCAAAGGACTCTGATAGGCTGACCGCCTGATTAAAGAGGGAGGTGACGTTCGAATGGCAGAGCTTGCAGTAACCGTTTCCCGGCCATCGGCCGCCTCCGGAGAATCCCACTAGCCACCCTCCGGCCGGCGGACCGATACCGCCCGCCCGTTTGTTCCAACCGGAGGATCGCGTTGTCTACTGAAGCATTCAATGAGGATCATCCTCATCGCGGCGCCAGTGCGCACACATCTGAGCTCGCGCTGCTGGGCTGGGATTCCTACTTCCAGGAAAAGTTCAAACCGTTTGCCGTTGGCGGCTATACACCCGCGCGGGTCACCGCCGACTTCGGCATGGAGTACCTCGTCCAGGACGCGGATGGCCCCACCCGAGCCATGGCCGGACGCCACCTGCGTAACGACGCCCTGTTGCTGCCCGCGGTGGGCGACTGGGTGGCCGTGCTCCACCGCGACCCTGTGTCATCGGTTCACAGCGTCCTCGACCGCCGCACCGTGTTCTCGCGAAAGGTCTCATCCAGGGAATCCAAGGAGCAGGTCCTGGCGGCCAATGTCGACGTGGCGTTCGTCGTCGCCGCGGCCACCGACGTCAACGCTCGGCGCATCGAGCGCTACCTCACGATCGCGTGGCAGAGCGGAGCCGTACCCATCGTCCTCCTGACAAAAGCCGACGTCGCAGAGTCGACCGACACCCTCCTGGCCGAGCTCGAAGCCGTGGCGCTGGGCACGCCCGTGTTGGTGACGAGCAGCATCACCGGCCAGGGCATCGACGAGATCGCCGGCCGGCTCCAGCCGGCACTCACGGGCGTCCTTCTAGGCCCGTCCGGAGCGGGCAAGTCGACCCTCATCAACCGCATCGTCGGCGAGGAAGTAATGCGGACCCGCATGATCCACAGCTCGGGCCAGGGGCGCCACATGACCAGCCACCGCCAGCTGGTGCTGTTACCAGGTGGTGGAATGATCATCGACACACCAGGCCTGCGCGAAGCCCAGCTGTGGGAAGGCGAGGACGGCCTGACCAACCTGTTCGAAGACATCGAGGAGCTGGCGCTGGGCTGCCGGTTCACCGATTGCGCACACAACACGGAGCCGGGGTGCGCGATCAAAGCGGCAATTGCGGATAGAACCCTGGAAGTCGTCCGCTTCAACAGCTACAAGAAGCTGCAGCGCGAGCTGCGAGCAATCGCAGCGAAGAGCGACGCAAGGATCCGCCTCGAGGAACGCAGGAAGTGGAAACAAATCGCAATGGCAGGCAAAGCCAAAGCCCGCCCGTAGAAATGGGTGAGGGCCCGTCGGGGTAGACGGGCCCTCTTGTCTCGGGTTTGAGCTAACTCAGCGGCCCAGGCCGTCCCACCACGGGATGTTGCCGCGCTGAATGCGGTCGACGACGATGTCCGCCTGCGCCCTGGTAATGACCCGAAGGTGCACGAGCTGCGCGAGCCGTGGCTTCAGGTTGACGACCAACCGGGTACCGAACTGCTCCTTGTTCAAACCACGCTCGCGGGCGAGCCGGGCCACCGTGATCCCCCGCCTGAGGTCGGCGCGAAACGCCACCTGCGGGATGCGAAGCACATCCGCCTCAGCCTCGAACACCGCAAACCGCACAGCATCCCGCACTCCCGCGAGCGGACTCGCCACCGCCGCATTGCTCGACGCCGGCCCCGGCGCCGGTGCGACTGACGCGTCCGCGAGACTCGCGGTCAGACCCAACGTCATGAGCGCGGCCGTGCTGCCACCACTCACCAATTTGACTGCCATGGCCGCCAACGGATTCATATCGATCACCTCGTCGTGGACTCGACCCCGCACGGGATCGGTGACCACAGGCTGAGGCGACGCTGTCAGATGGCGGTTGTCGCCCCGTCAGCCTTTTGTAAGCCGCCGATGGTCGCGAGCCCGCGTAGCCGTCCCACCAGCTGCAGGTCACGTCGACCTGGCGGATCAGCTCGTGCCCGGCAGCAAAGGGGATGACTCACCTTGCGTGCCACCGGTTGGAAGTCTTCGCGCAGAGCGGCGTTATGGATGGGCCTTACTGATCGCTCAGCGCCCCAGAGTTTCGATATAAGAGCGGTGGTTGCGTTCGAGCTCTGCCATCGAGTCGCCGCCGAACTTTTCGAGGAACGCCTCAGCGAGGGTCAGTGCCACCACGGCCTCACCGATGACGCCGGCCGCCGGTACCACGCACACGTCGCTGCGTTCGTAGTGCGCCTGCACCTTCTCCTTGGTGCTCAGGTCAATCGAGGGAAGTGGCGTTTTCATCGTCGAGATCGGCTTGATCGCCACCCGCAGGTCGATGGGCTCGCCGTTGCTCATGCCGCCCGTCAGCCCCCCCGCCCGGTTGGTGCGGTGCCTGAATCTGCCGTCCTGGTAGTCGATCTCGTCATGGAACTGCGACCCGGGCCGCGTCGCACCCTCGAAACCTGCGCCGAACTCGACCGCCTTGATCGCGTTGATCGAAAGCACGGCCTGCGCAAGGCGGCCGTCGAGCTTGCGGTCCCAATGCACGTAGCTGCCCAGGCCGAGCGGCACGCCGCGCGCGATGATGCGGAAGGTCCCGCCCAGCGTGTCGCCCTTCTCGCCCGCCCCGTCGATGTCCGCGACCATCCGCCTGGATGCCTCGGCGTCAGGACAGCGCACCGTCGAGGCCTCGATCTCCTCTGCCGTCACGGTGTTCGGGTTGACCTTGTCGTAGCCGATGTCTATCGTTCCGATCGATTGGGTGAAGCTCAGGATCTCGATCCCGAAATGGCCCAGCAGCTTGCGAGCCACGCCGCCCGCGGCCACGCGCGTGGCCGTCTCACGCGCCGACGATCTCTCGAGGACATTGCGGATGTCCGTGTGCCCGTACTTGAGTGCACCCGCCAGGTCGGCATGCCCAGGCCGAAGCTTGGTCACCGGCTTCGGGGCGAAGCCCTCCCTGGAGGCGGTCATCTCCGCGGTCCAGTTGGCGTGGTCTTTGTTCTCCAGCACCAAGGTCACGGGGCTGCCGATCGTGAAACCGCCACGCACACCGCTGACGATGCGGGCGAAATCGGTCTCGATCTTCTGGCGCCCACCTCGCCCGTGGCCGCCCTGCCGGCGCGCAAGGTCGCGGCGCAGGTCGTCCTCCGAGATCTCCAATCCCGCGGGCAGGCCTTCGATGATCACGGTGAGCTGGGGACCGTGGGACTCCCCCGCCGTCAAGTAACGCAGCATTGAGGCGATGATAGGGATTCGGGTGAAGCAGCCTCTTGAAGTTGCGCTGATCGATGTAGGCGGCACGCTGTGGCCGAATTCCTGGCCGCTGCGCGAAACCGATGGCGATGGACGTCACCGCCGGGTGGCCGCTGCGATGACCGGCCTGACCCCCATCGCAGTCGATGCGCTGGTCACCGACCTCATCCAGAGCAGCCGCATCGGCGACCAGGCACGGAGCATCACCACCGAGCACACGGTCACGGTGCCACCCGCCGAGCTGTTGGTCGCCGTGTCGCTGGAGCGGCAGGGTTTGCCTTCGGACGCCGGGACGGTCGCCCGGATCCGGCGGGCGATGGCTCTGCCGGTAGCCGACCGCCTGAAGCCGCTGCCCGGCGCTGTCGAGCTCCTTTCCGACATCCACGCACAGGGCATGCGGACAGTGATCGCAAGCAACACCTACTGGCGCGACGCTGAGAGCTACTGGGACGACTTCCGCCTTCTCGGGATGGCGGACCACGTCGATGCGATCGTGACCTCGGTGGACGCCGGCCACCTCAAACCCCACCCCGCCGTTTTTCAGCTGGCGATGAAAGCGGGCGGCGCGCCGGCCGAGCGTTGTGTCGTGATCGGAAACAAGGAGACGAACGACATCGAGCCCGCCCTTGCGCTCGGAATGCGCGCCATCCTCGTGCACCCCGACGATCCCGTCCCGGTATCCAGCCGGGCTCACGCGATCGCGCCGGACCTGTGGGCCTGTGCGGTTGCCTTGAAAGCTATGCTCGCCTCATCTTGAGGAACGAGATGGAGCGCGACGTCGAGCGCCTGGTGCTGGCGCTCGATGTGAACGGAGAGCGCGCCGAACTCCTGGTTCCGGTCCACAAGACGCTGCTCGAGGTACTGCGCGAGGACATGCAGCTGACGGGGACCAAGCATGGTTGCGAGCTTGGCGAGTGCGGGACGTGCACAGTGCTCATCGACGGCAAGCCGGAGCTGAGCTGCCTGGTGCTGCCGGTGCAGGTCGAGGGACGCGCGATCACGACGATTGAGGGGATGGCGAATGGCTCGGAGCTTCACCCGCTGCAGCAGGCATTCGCCGAGCTCGGCGCAGCGCAGTGCGGCTACTGCACACCGGGGATCCTGCTGGCGGCGAAATCACTAATCGAATCCAACGAGGACCCGACGCGAGATGAGATCCGCGAAGCCCTCGCCGGCAACCTGTGCCGCTGCACGGGCTACTCAAAGATCATTGAGGCGATCGAGCTCGCATCAGATCGAACAAGGCGGGCCGGAGGGGACGTTCAGTAAAGCAATGTCCGCCCAAAACAACGGCTTCTCCGTCATCGGCAAGCCCTTTTCCAAGCCCGATGCCGTCTCCAAGGTGACCGGCCGCGCCGTCTACGCGGATGACATGCTCCCCGCCCGCACCCTCCACTGCCGCATCCTTCGCAGCCCCCACCCGCACGCGCGCATCCTCTCCGTCGATACCTCGGCGGCGCGCCGCATGCCGGGCGTGCATGCGGTGATCACCGGCTCCGACCTCCCGATCAAGTTCGGCATCCTCCCCGTCACGCAGGACGAGCGCGCGCTCGAACACGAGAAGGTGCGCTACGTGGGAGACCCGATCGCAGCGGTCGCCGCCGTCGACGAGGAGATCGCCGCCGCCGCTTGCGATGCGATAACAGTCGAGTACGAGGTCCTCGAGCCGGTGATGTCCATCGATGAGGCGCTCGCGGAAACGAAGGATGAGCGCATCCAGGATTACGGAGGCCCCAACAACATCCACAAGCTGGTCGCGCTCGAGTTCGGCGACGTTGACGCAGGTTTCGCGAAGGCGGAGCACATTCGCGAAGATGTCTTCTTCTTTCAGGGCAACACCCACCTGCCGATGGAACAGCACAGCGCCATCGCCACCTTCGTCGACGGCCGGGTGACCCTGTGGTCCTCGACCCAGGTCGTCCACTACGTGCATCGGGCGCTCGCGAAAGTGCTGGAGCTGCCGATGAACAGGATCCGCGTCATCGGCGCAGCGCACGGTGGCGGGTTCGGAGGCAAGACAGACCCCTTCGCGCACGAGATCATCGTCTGCAAGCTGGCGATGCTCACGGGCCGCCCGGTCAAATGCACGCTGACCCGCGAGGAGGTCTTCTACGCGCACCGCGGCCGCCACCCCGTCCTGATGTGGGTGCGCACCGGCGTCAAGAAGGACGGACGCATCACCGCGATGCATTTCAAGACCGCGCTCGACGGTGGCGCCTACGGCTCGTACGGGGTCGCGTCCACCTTCTACACGGGCGCCCTCCAGACGGTGACCTACCACATCCCCGCCTACCGCTTCGAGGGCTGCCGCGTCTTCACCAACAAACCGCCCTGCGGCCCCAAGCGAGGCCACGGTACACCGCAACCCCGCTTCGCCCTTGAGCTACACCTCGAGAAGATCGCGCGCGACATCGGCATCGACCCTGTCGACCTGAAGCAGACCAACTTCGTCAAGCCGATGACCCGGACCGTCAACTGGTTACGCGTCACGTCGTGCGGCCTCGAAGAGTGCACCGATCGCGTGATGACAGCGTCCAGATATCGCGCTCGGCAAAAGCGCAGCGGCCGCGGCATGGGGTTCGCGATCTCAAGCTACATGTCGGGCGCGGGCACCGCGATCTACTGGAATGAAATGCCCCACTCCGAAGTGCAGATCAAGGTCGACCGCGGCGGCGTCACCGCCTACTGCGGCGCGATGGACATCGGGCAGGGCTCGGACTCGGTCCTCGCGGCGATCGTGGCGGAGGAGCTGGGCCTGCAGCCGCCTGATATACGCCTCGTGACCGCCGACACCGACACGACGCCCATCGACCTCGGCTCCTACTCCTCGCGCGTGACGTTCATGGCCGGCAATGCGGCGCTGCAGGCGGCGCGGAAGATGCGCGGCATGCTCGTCGATGCGGTGGAGGCGAAGATGGGCAGCGCCGAGGCGGTGACTGTCGGCGCGGGCCGGATCGGCGACTTCACCTTCGAGCAGGCGAGCATCCTCGCCGAGGCTCGTTTCGGCACCCTGACCAGCGCGGGCAGCTACACGCCGCCGAAGATCGCCGGCCCCTACAAAGGCTCCGGCGTCGGCCCGAGCCCCGCCTACAGCTATTCGGCGTGCGTGGTCGACCTCGACGCCGACCCGCGCTCCGGGATCGTGCACCTCAACAAGGTGTGGATCGCGCACGATGTCGGCCGCGCCATCAATCCACTGCTGGTGGAGGGCCAGGTGGAAGGCAGCGTCTACATGGCGCTGGGCGAGGCGCTCATGGAGGAGCAGGCTTTCCGCAAGGGCCTGCACAAATGGCCCTCGATGCTCGAGTACAAGTCGCCGACCTTCATGGACATGCCCGAGATCGAGACCTTCATCGTCGAGACAGTCGATCCCGAGGGGCCTTACGGGGCGAAAGAGGCGGGGCAAGGTCCTCTCCTTCCCGTCATCCCCGCGGTCAGCTCGGCGGTGTTCGATGCGCTTGGCGTCTGGATCGACGAGGTCCCAGTGACGCCGGAGAAGATCGTCGAGGCGCTCCGACGCAAAGGGAAAGGAGAGGCGCCCCGTTTCGGACCTGTGCGCTTTCCCTCGATCCCATATCCCGAGTGCATCAAAGTCGAGCCACCCGACAGGGATGGGTCCACGTAATGCTTCGGCTGCCTCGATTTAAGTACCTGCGGCCGAATACCGCGCGCGAGGCTGCGCATATGGCGACAGAGGTCGGGCCGCGCGCCATGTTCGTGGCCGGCGGCACCGACCTGTTCCCCAAGCTCAAGCGCCGCCAGTTCGAGATCGAAGCGCTCATCGGCCTCGACTTTCTTTCACGCGAGGTGAGGCCCGGCTCGCATGAGACGGAGCTGGGCGCAGGCGTCACGCTGTCGGCCGCTTCTACAGACGCGCACCTGAGCTCGCAGTTCCGCGGCTACGCGGAGGCGGCCGGCCTGGTGTCGTCTCCGCCGCTAAGAAACGCGGGCACCATCGGCGGCAACCTGTGCGTCGATACGCGCTGCAACTACTACGACATGACGTACGAGTGGCGAAAGGCGATCGGCTTCTGCCTGAAGAAGGACGGGACCATCTGCCTGGTCGCTCCCAGCAGTCCGAGGTGCTGGGCCGTGTCGTCATCAGACACCGGCCCGATGGCGATGGCGCTGGAAGGCGTGGTGACGCTGGCCGGCGCAGACGGAGAACGCGAGCTGCCGGTCGCCGCGCTGTATCGCGACGACGGCATCGACTACCTGGCGAAACAACCAAGCGAGGTGGTCACCGGTTTACGCCTGCCCGTGATCGAGGGGAACCAGAGCGCCTACGTGAAGCTGAGGCGGCGCGGCTCGATCGATTTTCCAATTGCCGGAGCGGCCGTCGCGCTGCAACTGGAGGGGGATGTGGTCAGGCGCTGCCGGATCGTGCTGTCAGCGGTGGCATCCCACCCGCTGGAGGCGAGGGCGGCTGACGAGTTCCTGACCGGCAAGACCCTCGATGAGGAAACCGTGCGAGAGGCGGCCGAGATCGCCGCCAAACCGGCCAAACCACTCGACAATGCCGACCTGACCCACTTCTGGAGGAAGCGGATGGTGCGGGTCGTCGTGGAGCAAGCAATCGCATTAGCAGCGACCAGAGCCGGGGGCTCAGCGGTTAAGCTTCTAGGCCAATAGACAGAATGATTGATTTTCCGAAACGACAGTCCGGGCAAGGCATGGTCGAATATGCCCTGATCCTCGCGCTGGTCGCCCTCATCGTCATCGTTGCTCTGATCGCGACCGGTGGCCAGATCATCAACCTCTACTCGAACATCATCCAGACGATGTGTCTGTACCACGCAGGCTGCTGAGAACGCCCAGCTAGTCTCCGCGAGCCGAAGCTGCGGCTTCAGCTGCCCTCTCCGCCTTCCGTCGAATGGCGTCCCAATCCTTGTGGGCGAGCACCTCATCTG
>JBDUAO010000191.1:0-3542 GCA_040004595.1 Candidatus Dormiibacterota bacterium
CCATGTCGGCAGGGTCGGGCAGCGGCGGCTCAGCTTCTCGTTCGGTCATGTCGTCCATGCCCAGACTAGCGACGTCCTTATCGGGACGCTTCCTCTTCAGCGCGAGACACCGGCGAGGAGTTCATGCCAACCTGTGGTTGGGCCGGATTTCCATAGTCAAACTGACCGGTCGGTTTGTATAATCAATTGGTGCCAAAGCTCGCTGAGGCCACCAGGGCGGAGCGTCGCGAGCTGCTTGTTGCCGCCGGCTGGCGCTGCGCGGCTCGGAAGGGTTACCGGGACATGACCGTGGACGATGTGTGCAGCGAGGCCGGCATGAGCAAAGGAGCTTTCTACGGCTACTTCCACCAGAAGCAGGATCTACTCGTGGCGCTGCTCGAGAGTGACGCGGACAGTCTCAACCTGGTGGCCGAGAAACTCGACCACCAAGCCATCCCAGCGATCGAGCGCCTCCGCCGCTATACGCGTGAGGTCCTCGAACGAAGCGAGGACCCTGCCCGGGTCCAGGTTCGGTCCGACCTGTGGACGGCCGTCGTCACAGAGGGGTCGCTTCGCGAGCGCCTGGCAGCGACAGTCCAGCGGCGGCGGGAACTACTGCGAGGCTGGATCGATCGGGCGGTAAGGAGCGGCGAGATTGTCGATATTCCGGCCAACGCGTTTGCCTCGATCCTGCTTGCCCTCACCGACGGCCTGACGTTGCATGGAAACCTGCAACCAACCGCATTCAAGTGGTCCAACATCCGCCGAGCGCTGGACGTGCTCCTGGCCGGAATCGCAACCCAATCGGGATCAAGCAGCTGATGGCCGCCGGCACCGCGCCTGCGATTGCAACCCAGAAAGTCACCAAGCGATTTGGCAAGCTGACGGCTGTCAACGAGCTGACCATCGAGGTTTTGGCCGGGCAGGTGGTTGGCTTTCTCGGGCCGAACGGGGCAGGCAAGACGACCGCGATGCGGATGCTGATGGGTTTCATCCGGCCGACCTCCGGACGGGCCACGATCCTGGGTGGGCAGCCAGCACGGGACGTGGCGCTCCGCAGGCAGATCGGCTACCTGCCCGGAGACTTTCGGATGGACTCGGCGATGAGCGGCCGCGATCTCTTCGCCTGGTTCGGCCATCTCCGCGGGGGTTTGAATCGTGCTCGGGTGAACGACCTCACCGATCGGCTGCGGCTGGATGCCTCACGGCCATATCGAGATCTCTCCAAGGGCAACCGGCAGAAGATCGGCCTCGTCCAAGCCTTCATGCACGACCCGCAGGTTCTCATCCTCGATGAGCCAACCACGGGCCTCGACCCGTTGATTCAGAAGGAGTTTCTGGGGCTGGTTCGGGAAGCGGCTGAGCGCGGCGCAGCAGTGCTGTTCTCAACCCACGTCCTCCCCGAGGTCGAGCGAATCGCGGACGCGGTTGCGATCATCAGGGCCGGCCGCCTGGTCGCGCTTTCACCGGTAAACGACCTGCTGGATCGGGCGCGGCACAGGCTCGAGTTCCGGTTCTCGGCCCCGATCACCAAGTCCCTTTTTGACGGAGTGCCTGGCGTGGTCGAGGTCGAGGTAAATGGACAGACCGCAACCATCGCAGTCGACGGGCCGGTGGACAAAGCCGTCAGAGCGGCGCTGAACGGTCCGACCTTGATTCGAGTCGGCAGTGCGGGGGACGAGCTCGAAGACCTGTTCCTGACCATGTACGGCAGTGGGCAGGAGACGGTCTGAGGTGCTCGCCGTCTTGCGGCAGGTGATCTGGCGGCGACGAATTGGCCTAATTTGGTGGAGCCTGGGCACAGCGGCGATGGCGGCATTGCTGGCGGTGGCCTACCCGACCGTTCGCAACAACAGCGAGCTGGACAAGACCTTCGCGGGCCTGCCGCCGGGTGTTCAAGCGGCGCTGGGCCTGGCCCCGGGCAGCCTGCTCACGTCGCCGGCCGGCTACCTCAACAGCCAGTATTTCGCCAACATCCTGCCCCTCATGCTGCTCGTGTTCGGAATTGGCCTGGCGGCCTGGGCGATCGGCGGAGATGAGTCGGCAGGAACCCTGGAGTTACTGCTGGCCAACCCCGTCAGCCGCCTTCGCGTCGCGGTTGAGCGGGCCGGAGCGCTGCTACTGCTGGTTGGCTTCTTGGCGGTGCTCGCCTCGGCAACGCTTCTGGTGCTGGCGCCATCAAGCGGTCTGACCGACGGCATCAGCGCCGGCCACATTGTGGAGGCGTCCGCAGCGAGTGCTCTGCTCGCCCTAACCTTCGCTGCGCTCACGTTTGCCCTCGGCGCCGCGACGGGCAGCCGGTCCATGGCGATTGCCGTTTCGTCAGCGCTCGCGATGGCTGGTTTCGTGATCGAGGGCATCGCCGCGCAGGTACCTGCTTTGCGCCCGGTCCGAGAACTGTCGCCGTGGCACTGGATGCTCGGGAGCAACCCCCTGCAGAACGGACTCCAATGGCACTGGTGGCTGCTGCCTGTCGCCGCGACGGTTCTGTTCGTTTCACTGGGAGTGGCTCGATTCAGAGTCCGCGATCTCCACTGAGCCGGGGCTCTTCGTCAACGCCCGCGACGAACCTGCCGGAATACCGGCCCCTTGCGTGGTGGTTTAGTCGGTGATGGACATCGACCTGCAGGCTCCACTACGCCTCAAGATCTACACCGCCGCCAGGTGCGGGGATTGCCAGATGGCAAAAAAGGTGCTCGATCAAGCCGGTGTCGACTACGAGCAAATCGACATTGACAGCGACCCAGGAGCCGCCGATGTAGTGGTCGCGATCAATGGAGGCTATCGCACCGTTCCGACCATCATCTTTCCCGACGGTCGAGTTCTGGTTGAGCCGCGCCGGGGGGAGCTGCTCTCGGCCATCAGCCAAGCTATGCAGAACCCGATCGAAGGACGCGACTGAGGTTGAACATGCAAGAGGCGATCGACTTCGAGCTACCTGACCAGGACGGCAAGCCCTGGCATCTGTCCGACCATTTGGCCCGCGGTGGCGTCGTGATCGTCTTTTACCGCGGTGATTGGTGACCCTACTGCAACGGGCAGTTGGCCTCGTACGCAAGGACCTGGGAACGCTTCGTAAGTGAAGGCGTGAGCCTGGTCGGAATCTCGGTCGATCCAATTGAAAACAACCGCGCTATGGTCGATAAGCTGCTGCTGCCCTTCCCCCTCCTGAGCGATCCCGAGGGTCGTGTGATCAAAGAGTGGGGCGTTCGGAGGGAAGAAGAAGGCGGCATCGCCAAGCCGGCGATCTTTGCCATCAGGAGCGACGGCTCGATCGGGTGGACCTACGTTGGGCACGACTTCGCCGACCGGCCGACCGACGATGAGCTTTTCGATTCACTGCGGGGAGATAACTGATATGGCACGCGGAGACCGACCCTTGCCTTTCGAGCAGCTGGAGCCGTATATGAGGGGCGCCAAGTACGCGGCCCTGGCAATGAGCAGGCGCCACCGGGAGCACGACCCGGACATCGCCGCCGACGCCGCCCGCTACTCCGAGATGGCCGAGCGCTACCGTCAAGCGGCGATTGCGACCGATCGCGCGCGGCGCGATCCGGGCGGAG
>JBDUAO010000077.1:0-11955 GCA_040004595.1 Candidatus Dormiibacterota bacterium
CCGGACGCCGGGAGGGGACGCACCGCCCGGAAGGGACGAAATGAGCGCGATCGTCGCCCACGCGCTCACTCAGCGATTCGGCTCAGACGTGGCGCTCGACGCCGTCGATCTTGTCCTCGACGAGGGAGAGCACCTGGCCGTTCTCGGGGACAACGGCGCCGGCAAGACGACGCTGCTCCGCATCCTCGCGACAGCCGCGCGTCCGGCCTCGGGCCGGCTCGAGATCCTCGGGCTCGACGCGGTGCGCGAGCGAAGAGTGTTGCGCGGGTGGATCGGTTACGTCGCGCACGCACCCGGTCTGTATCCGGCCCTGTCGGCGGCGGAGAATCTCGAATTCTTCTGCGCCTTGCACGATGTCGATCGCAGACGCGTGCCGGAGGCACTTGCGTTGGTGGGGCTGGTGGACGTTGCGCGCCGGCCGGCGGGCCTGCTCTCGCGCGGCGAACAGCAGAGGCTTGCCATCGGGCGGGCCGTTCTCCACGCTCCACGACTCCTGGTCCTTGACGAGCCGGATGCGAGCCTCGACTCGGGCGGCCCCGATCTCCTGGCCAGCGTTATGCGCGGCCGGACGGTGGTGCTGGCCACCCACGACCATGCCCTCGCGAATCGCCTGTGCCAGCGAACCGTCGTGCTGCGCAATGGCAGGTCGGTCGGCTCAGGCAACCGGCTGCGGGTGGTTCGGTGAACCGATCGGTCGCCGTCGCCGTCGCGGTGGCTCGCAAGGACCTGACCTCCGAATGGCGCACCCGTGAGCTCGTGCCGGCGCTCGGCCAGTTCGTCGTGCTCGCGCTGGTGATCGCCAACTTCGGTTTTCAGATCGACTCTCAGAACGCGCCGGTCATCGCGCCGGGAGTCCTTTGGCTGGCCCTGGTGTTTGCAGGCTTGGTCGCCTTCGGTCGCGCATTCGCGGCGGAGCGAGAGCAGGCGTCGCTCGAGGCGATGCTGCTCACGCCGGCTCCCGCGGCAGCGATCTTTGCCGGCAAGGCCATGGCCGCCGCACTACTGCTGATCGCGTGCGAAGCCGTCCTCCTGCCGGCGCTCGCGCTGATGTTTGGCACCCCGTTGAACGTTCCGCTCGTGGCTGCTGTCCTGATCGCCACGGTCGGCATGGCCGCTCTTGGTTGCCTGTTCGCAGCGATGGTCGCGCGCGTGCGCTCGCGGGAGGTGCTGCTTCCTCTCCTTACGCTGCCCCTTTGGATTCCGTTCATAGTGGCCGGCGGCCAGGCCGTCCAGGTGGCGATGGGCGCCACCGGCAACTACAACCAGGCGGTCGCCCTGCTCATCGACTTCGACATACTGTTCGTCGTGCTGACGTCGCTCGCGGCGAGGTTCGTCCTCGATGACTAGGTACACGAGGCTGACTGGGGCGGCGGTGCTGCTGATGCTTGTCGCGGGAGCTCTCATCTTTTTCTACGCACCAGAGGATTTCCTGCAGAAGGAGCCGCAGCGAATCTTCTACCTGCATGTCAGCGCGGCCATTGCTGCCTTTGCATGTTTTGCCGTGGTGTTGGGCGCGAGCGTGGCCTACCTGCGAACCGAGAGCCCTCGGGCCGATCGTCTGGCGCGGGCTGCTGCATTGGTCGGAGTCGTCCTGACGACCGTCACCCTCGGCATGGGGATGCTTTACGCAAAACCGATCTGGGGAGCGTTCTGGACCTGGGACGCTAGGCTCACGTCCACCCTGGTGCTGTGGATCATCTATGCGGGCTACCTTCTCCTGCGTCGCCTTGCAGAGCCGGGGCGCCAGGCAGCCCGCTTCGCGGCGGTGGTCGGCATCTTCGGCTTTGTCGACGTGCCCATCGTCTACTTCAGCGTCACCTGGTGGCGCACCCAGCATCCTGGACCCGTCATCGTCACCAACGCGCTGCCTCCGGAGATGTTGCTCACATTCCTGGTCACGATGGCCTGCACGCTGTTTCTGGCTGGGACCCTGGTCGCCATCCGCTACCAGATCGAGACGCTGATGGATGAGGTTCCCTCACCGGCTCCGTCTCACCCGGTCGGCGCCGCCCCGCGCGAGCCGGAACCGGCCCGGTGATCTACCTGGTTGTTGCCTACGCGTTCGGCGTTGTCATTCTCGGCGGCTTCCTTGCGCTTTCACTTGGACACCTGCGCGAGCTGTCCGCAAAGGCCTCAGAAAAGAAGTAGGCGGAGCTTGGGCGCAAGGCCGGCGACGATGCGCTCGGTCAGGCCCCACACCACGCTCTCCTCGTGAGCGAGGTAGCGAAAGCGCCAGGGGTCGGCGGACTCGAGCCAGGCGCTGTCGTCGAGGAGCCTTTCCAGCGGTATTCGGAGCACGCCTTCCAACTCGGTCGGCTCGTGGACGAAATCGGGGACAGGGCCGGGCAGGTGCGCGACAAAGGGAACCACCGAGAAGTTGGACACGGCGGCATAGATCGGGTCGCCGGCGCCCAGCGGGACCAGGTTGCCGAGCGGCACCCCGATCTCCTCGGCCACCTCGCGTTCAGCCGCTTGCCAGGCCGACTCGCCCTCGTGGACTCCGCCACCTGGCAGCGCGACCTGGCCAGGGTGGTCCCTCAGGTCCGCCCGCCGCCTCACGAACGGCACTTCCCACCGGCCCTCGGCTTCGTACAGGACGAATACGACAGCCGCATTTCGGGCGCCGCGGCGAAAGTCGCCCCACCCATCGACCGGATGGAGTGAGCGTTCGAGACGAGCGAGGAGGTCGGCAGTACGGTCCGGGGTCAACAGATCTCCTAATTTGAGATTGGCTCCGCGAGCCAGTAAGCTAAGAAAGGTAGCTGAGATGATCGACCGCACAAGCACGCGTATCGAGCAGCAGGAGACGGCGCTTCGCCGGCACAACCGGCGGCGCTATGCCTTCCAGCGGATGCTGGAGGCCACCGACAGGGTCCTGTGGCGCCTGGAGGAGATGAACCGGGACGGGGTCAAGACGGTGCCGGCGCCGGTACGGGCTGAGCTCCGCGAAGCGGTCGGGACGATGCCCAACCACGTTCGGGAGCCCCTGCGGGATGGTGGGGCGGTCCAGGACACCCTCGACAGCCTTTTCGAGATCCAGGAGCGGCTTTTTCGCTGGCGTTTCCCGGACTGGGACGACACGGAGCCCGACGACTTCGATTACGGGGCCACCGCCTAGCCCTTCTAAGCCGATGCGAAGGTCAGGATCAGGTCCGTTGCGTAGGCGGTCAGGAAGCCCAGCAGCAGGCCCCAGGCGAACGCCGGCGGCGAGCTGAGTTTGCGGCCCACGTTGAACAGCTCGTTGACGACGTACAGGAGCGCTCCCGCTGCGATCGCCAGGAAGGCTACGTAGAAGTAGTTCGAGCTGGCGAGGTAGCCGATCCAGGCGCCGATGAAGGTGGGGCCGCCGCCGATCAGGCCGGCCAGGCCCAGGAAGCCCCACGATGCGGGCTTGGCCGCCATCGTCATCGGAGCGGCGATCCCGAAGCCCTCGGTCACGTTGTGCAGCGCAAAGCCGACGACCAGGACGCCGGCGAACGCGATGGCCCCCGTGTGTGCGGATTGGCCGATGGCGAGGCCCTCGGAGAGGTTGTGGAGGCCGAGCCCGGTGGCAATCGCCAGGGAGAGTGACTGCGGGCTAGGGCTGTGGTCGCTGTGCTTCAGCCGGCCGAAGATCGCCCGGTTGAAGTAGACGAGTCCCAGCAGGCCGGCCCCCACGCCGACCGCAAAGATCAGCGCGATGATGGCGAGGGGCCCGCTGTCACCGGCGCGAGCGCCGGCCACGGTCAGGTCAACCTTCTGGCCGGCATGGCTGAGGATGTCCCAGAGGAGGAACACAAGGATGCCCGTCGCGAACGCGTTGAGGAAGCCCTGGACGGACTTCGGAAGACCGCGGATGCGCGCCACCGGCAACCCGAGGAAAATGGTGGCTCCGGCGATGGCCCCCAGTAAAACGGCTGTTGCTTGGCTCATAGTGGGCTCATAAGATTAGTACGTGCAAAAGGTGCGATTAGATAATACTAATGCCGCCTCGCGGCCCCCCTCGGAGGTGGTGGCGCACTACCTCGAGGCCATCTATTACATGGAGTCGGAGGGAGAGCCGCTGCGGAGCGCGCGCCTCGCCGACTGGCTTGGGGTGAGCCGGCCGACGGTCACTGTGGCGGTTCGAAGGATGGCCGGCTACGGCATGGTCCGGATGAACAAGCGCAAGGAGGTGGAGCTGACCGCGGCCGGTAAGCGCGCCGCCGAGGCGATAGTGAGGCGCCACCGGATCATGGAGCGCTGGCTGACGGACGGGCTCGGTCTCGACTGGGTCACCGCGGACGAAGAGGCTGCGCGTTTGGAGCATGCCGTCTCGGAGGTGGTCGAGCGCCGCCTGTACGAAGTCCTGGGGCGGCCGGCCACCTGCCCGCACGGCAACCCCATACCGGGCTATTCGAAAGCCCAGCCGCGGGAGGTCAGGCTCGCGAGCCTCCAGGCAGGCTCACATGCGTCGGTGTCCCGCGTGTCCGAGGTCGCTGAACGTGAGGCGCCGACGCTGCTCAACTACCTGCACGAACGCGGGCTCACGCCAGGCCGAGCCATCGTGGTAACCGAGGTCGACGGCGTCGCCCGCACCATCAAGATGCGCGCCGGCAAGCGGTCGCTGACGCTCAGCCACGACACGGCTGCGAAACTATGGGTCGTCCCCAAGTGAGCGAGATCGACGACAGTCACGACCTGCAGGCCATGCGTGAGCGCGTCGCCGCTGCGCGGGCCCTGCTCGCGAGCACGCCGACATCACGGGAGCGTGACGCCGGGCCGGTCGACCCGGCCACCGGTGAGGCCTGGCATCGCGGCAACGTGCTCGGCCACATGAGCGAGATGCTGGACTACTGGACCGGGCAGGTTCAGCGCGCAACCCAGGGGTCGGGGACGATGGGCCGCGACGAGCAGGGCGCCGCGCGTCGGCGGGAGGGCATCGAACAGGGAGACGGCCTCGCTGAGGTTGCGCTGAGGAAAGCGATTGACGAAAGGATCGGACGCGTGCTCGTCATGCTCGCGGGGATGATGCCCGAGGATCTCGAGCGGACCGTCGACTTCCACAACCGCGAGGGAAATCGGGTGGCGCGCGTAGGCGAGCTGGTCCAGAACCTGATCGTGGGACACCTCGAAGAGCACGTGGCTCAGCTGGCCCGCCTGGGCTAGCGGACTGGCAGCTCTCCGGCCGGGAGGGCCACCCGCTCACCGCAGAAGGCGCAGCGATGGGCGTCGATCGGTATCTCGCTGAGGCATTCAGGACACTTCCGGGTGGTCGGGTCAGCCGGCGGCTCCTTCTTGGATCGCGCCATGAATGCGGTGTAAGGCACGATCACCAGGAAGTAGATGACTGCGGCAACCAGCAGGAATGCGAGCAGGGCGTTCAAGAAGTCCCCGTACAGGAACTTGCTGTTGTTGACGGTGAAGGACAGAGACGCGAAGTCAGGCTGGCCGCCGATCGCGGCGATCAGAGGAGTCACCAGGTCCTTGACGAATGCAGTTATCACGACTCCGAACGCAACCCCGATCACCACGGCGGTGGCCAGCTCCACGACATTGCCCCGCAGCAGGAAAGCCTTGAACCCTTTCATCGCCCGACTCCTCGTTGATTCCCAACCGACAGCACTACTTTCCCGAACTGCTCCGCATTGTCAACGCGCGCCAGAGCTTCTTGCACCCGATCGAGCGGATATGTCTTGTCAACCACCGGCCGGAGGCCCTCGTCGAGGGCGCCAAGGACCGCCTCGAACTCGGCTGCGTTGCCCATTGTCGAGCCAAGGAGGTCCGCCTGGCGGAAGAAGAGGCGCGGCATGGTGATCTCGGCTTTGACGCCTGAGGTCGAGCCGCATGTGACTATCCGTCCACCCATCGCAAGTGAACGCATCGACTCGTCCAGCGTGGCCGGCCCGACGTGCTCGAACACCACGTCGACTCCGTCGTTGGTAACCCCGCGCACGCCCTTGCTGAAAGCGGCGGAATCAAATGCGGCATCGGCGCCCAGCTCCAGGGCCCGCTCGCGCTTGGCTTCCGAGCGGCTTGTTGCGAGCACGCGCGCACCGAGGTGCTTCGCGATCTGGATGGCCGCGACTGCCACGCCGGCGCCGGCGCCGACGACCAGCACCGTTTCACCGCGACGCAGCCGGGCCCGCGTGGTGAGCATCCGCCAGGCCGTCAGAAACGTCAGTGGAAACGCGGCCGCCTCCTCCCACGAAAGCCCGGTCGGCTTGCGGAAGACGTTGCGCGCGTCGATGTGGATCAGCTCGCATGCGGTTCCGTCCGAATGCTCTCCGAGCACGCCAAAGTTCGCGCACTTGACGTTCTCGCCGGCCTTGCACCATTCGCATTCCCAGCAGCACAGGGTGGGGAAGATGACGACCTCATCACCTGGTTGCCACGATGGATCTCCAGATGCATGCACGACCCCTGCGCCGTCGGCGGCGATGACTCTGGGCGGGGTGATGCGCTGTGCGCCGTGGGCGAGCCAGAGGTCAAGGTGGTTGATCGAAGCGGTGGCGACGGCGATGGCCACCGTGCCTGGTTGGGGTTCGGTGCGGGGCCTTTCGCGGACGCGCACCCCGGCCGGGCCGATCGGCTCCTCGTAAACTGCGGCGCGCCCCTGGCTCAGGACCTCCCTCAACTCGCGCTTAAACGCCCCATTTGCGAAAGTTAACAAGATCGCCGGGACGATGCGAGGTTGGCCGCCATAGACTGAGTCTCTCCTTCAAGGGCTATGCGCATCCTGGTATCGACCCTCACCCTCCTGACGCTGCTGCTGCACGCCGTTCCGGTGCTGGCGGCCGACGCCCTGCCGCCGGGCCACAAGGCGGGTCGCTACGTGCGCTGGAGCTATCCCAGCCAGATGAGCTATGGCCCGATCGAGAACGGCAAGGGCAAGACTGGCATGGCCCCGGCCGCCGGCGCGTTCCTGACCCTCCCGTTCATGGGCCCGCAATACATCACATCGATCTTCGATCACTGCTCGCCGGATTACGCAACCAACGGGCAGACCTGCAGATATGACGGATCGGTCGCATCTTCGAAGGTCGGCGGACCCGACCCGACGTTCGACGCCGGCTACGCTCAAACCCCCGGCGGCCAGGACTACATCTACTACGACGGGCACGACGGCTACGACTACGGCCTGTACTACGAGCCGGTGGCGGCGGCGGCGGGTGGGACGGTGATGCTTTCTGGTTGGGCGGTGCCTTCGTGCCACAGCTGCCTGAGCGGGTTGACGATCGAGATCGACCACGGCGATGGATTGATGTCGTACTACGGCCACCTGTCGCGGCTGGACGTGGTGGCCGGAGAGCAGGTGCGTCGAGGCCAGGTCATCGGGCTTTCCGGCAGCACCGGGACGGCGACGGGGCCGCACCTCCACTTCGGCATCTATCGCATTGGAGGCGGCGGGCCGATCGATCCTTATGGCTGGTCAGGTTCGTATGCAGACCCCTACTCGAAAGATGTCGGCGACCTGTGGCTGACAGGGTCTCCTCGCTACGCCAACATCCCCATGCCCAAGGTCGCGATCAGCGCGGTGCCGAGCAAGCGCGACCCGACGGCAATCGCTGTGTCGTGGTCGAGCCCAGGGGGCGGCAACACGTTCGTCGTGTACGAGGTCGGACCGGACGGGGTTTTCAAGAATTGGACTGGCAAGGTGGCCGCGGGCAACAGGGTGTTTCACGGCCAGAGGGGCAAGTTCTATTGGTTCTGGGCATCGGTCACCACGGACCTTGGTTGGAAGGATGCCAACGGTTCGCAGGTGGTGAAGCTCGCGAACGACAGCCGGCCGCAGCTGTAGGCCGTTTTCGCCTGGACACTAATATCAATCGGTCTTGATAGCTGAGGCCTTCAGGGGTAAGACCATCCTGGTCACCGGCACGACCGGCTTTCTGGGCAAGTCGATAGTCGAAAAGTGCCTGCGCTCGATCCCCGAGGTCGGCAAGATCAATCTGGCGATTCGTTCGAGCACTCGCCGGCCCGCCGCTGAGAGGCTGGAGCGCGAGGTGCTTGCCAGCCCGGCCTTCAAGCGTTTGCGCGAGGAGCTTGGTGAAGAGGCCTTCTCGAAGCTGGTCAAGGAGAAGCTCCAGGTCCTTGAGCTTGACCTCGGCAGCGATGGGCTCGGTCTCACCGATGCAGGCCGTGAGCAGCTGCGGTCATGCGAGATCGTCATCCATTCGGCCGCCGCGGTCGAGTTCGACAACCCGGCCGACCTCTCCGCGCAGACCAACCTGCTCGGCGCGGCGCGGATGGTGGAGGCGCTGAAGGCCGCCGGCAACCGCCCGCACCTTGTCCACGTCTCGACCGCATATGTCGGCGGGATGCTTCGAGGGCTCGTCCGGGAACAGGCTCCTCACGATCCAGGCCTGAACTGGCGTCACGAAGCGGCGGTGCTTGCGAACCTTCGCCCGGTCGTCGAGGAGGAGTCGCGGCGCCCTGAGATCTTGAAGAAGCTGCGCCGCGAGGCCGGCTCGAAGATGGGTCCGGCCGGGACGCCGGCAGTCGCGCGCGCGACCGAGCGGCTGCGCGATCGGTGGGTGAAGGACAAGCTCATCGAGCGCGGCCGCGTGCATGCGAATGCAATGGGGTTCGCGGACATCTACTCGTTCACGAAGGCGATGGCCGAGCATGCCGTCGTCGAGCTCCATGGAGACATCCCGCTTTCGATTGTTCGGCCCTCGATCATCGAAAGCGCGTTGGCCGAACCGTTCCCTGGATGGCTCGAAGGCTTCCGGATGGCGGAACCTCTGATCCTGGCCTTCGGTCGCGGCATCCTGCAGGACTTCTCGGGCCTTCCTGACGCGCTGCTCGACATAATCCCGGCGGATTTCGTCGTCAACACGGTGCTGGCGGTCGCCGCGAATCCTCCGCCCGCGGACACGCCTCGCGTTTACCACGCGGCGTCCGGCACGCGGAATCCGTTGCGGTTCCGCGAGGTCGAGGAGGCGTCCAGGGTTTACTTCACCCACAACCCCTTGCGCGATCGATACGGCCAGGCGATCGGCACCCCAACGTGGACATATCCGACTCGTGGCCAGCTTTCGGCCCAGGCGAGCACTGCTTTACGCGTCGTTGAAGCGGCCCAATGGGTCGTCGAGCGACTGCCGCTCGGGGCCGATGTGGCAAAGGTGTCGGATGACCTCAACGGGGAGCGGGAACGCCTGGAACGTGCTGTCAACCTCATCCAGCTCTACGGCGTTTACACCGAGGTCGACTGCATCTTCGACACGCGTCACGTCACTGAGTTGTGGGACAAGGTCCCGGAGGACGAGCGCAAGCAATTTCCATTCGACCCGGCGCTGTATGAATGGGACCACTACTTCCAGGACGTGCATCTGCCCACCGTCGTGCGCATGTCCCGCGCGGAGACCGTCGTGCGGAAGGGTAAGCAACCCACGGGCAGCACCGCCATCAAGTCCGAGAGCAACTCAGCGCGCTCCGCGATCGAGCGACGTACAGGTCGGAATGATGTGCTCGCGGTGTTCGACGTCGACGGCACTCTCGTCGAGACCAACATCGTCGAGTACTTTCTATGGATGCGCCTGCGAGCGCAGCCGTTGGAGGAATGGCCGTCGTTCATGGCCCAGATGCTTCGCGAAGCTCCACGGTGGTTGTATCTCGAGCGGCGCTCGCGCGCCGATTTCCAGCGCACGTTCTACCGCGAGTACAAGGGCCTCGATTACGAGGTCATGAAAGGCCTTGGACGCGAGGCGCTGGACGCCGTGACTTTGCGTCGAATCTATCCGGAGGGGATGCGCCGCATCCGCGAGCACAAGCGGGCGGGGCATCGCGTCCTGCTGCTCACGGGAGCTCTCGATGTTGTTGTGCAACCGCTGGCCGACCTGCTCGAGGTCGAGGTGGACTGCGCGCATCTGCTGGTGAAAGACGGAAGGTTGACCGGTGACCTTGCGTCACCACCGCCGGCCGGTGAGGCGCGGGGCACGCTGCTGGAGGAATACGCCGCGCGCAACGGCATCGTGCTCGCGGAGAGCTTTGCGTATGCGGACTCGCTGTCCGACCTGGGAATGCTCGAGCTGGTTGGCACGCCGGTGGCCGTGAACCCCGACGCGCGCCTGTCGCAGGTGGCGGGACAGCGGGGCTGGCGCGTCGAGCGATGGCGAATGGCGCCTGGAAACTGGCGTCTCCCGATGCCCGACCCGCGCTCGCCCGAGTACAGGGAGGCGGTAAGAAGATGACGTGCTAGCGCTCCAGTACGTCCGCTCAATACCGGCGTTTGCGATCGTCAAGGCGTCGGGCGGCCGTCCCGATGTCGCCACGAGCGCTCTTTCGATGCTCAAGCTCGGCGATGTCCCGGAGCCCGACCTGCCGTCGCGCGATTGGGTGCGTGTCCTGCCGACGCTCAGCGGCATCTGCGGATCTGACCTCGCGGCGATTGGCGGCCACGCCTCGCTGTACCTCGACCCGCTCACGAGCTATCCGTTCGTGCCTGGTCACGAGGTGGTGGGCACCCTTGACGACGGCAGCCGCGTGGTCATCGAGCCGGCGTTGGGCTGCAAGGTCCGAGGTATCGAGCCGCTGTGCCCTCGTTGCGCGGAGGGCCGACCGGGTCTTTGCTACAACGTGACGGAGGGTCCGATTGAGGTCGGCCTGCAGACCGGATACTGTGCCGATACGGGTGGGGGATGGGGGGAGATGCTGGTCGCGCATCCGAGCCAGATTTTTCCCGTGGCCGACACGCTCAGCGATGAAGCGGCGGTACTCATCGAGCCGTTTGCGTGCTGCATCCACGCGGCTTTGCGCGGTGGCGCGACCAAGGACGATTACGTGGTCGTCCAGGGTGCCGGGACCATCGGCCTGCTGACGATCGCGGCCGTCAAGCTGTTCACGCCACCCAAGCGCCTCGTCGCGGTGGCCAAGCACCCAACTCAGCGCGACCTCGCTCGAAAGCTCGGCGCAGACCAGGTGATCTCGCCCGCCGATGTCTTCCAGCGCGTTCGCTTTGGGACGGCGGCCAGACGACTCGACGGCATGGACAGGCCGCTGCTGCTGGGCGGCGCGGACGTGACCTTCGATTGCGTCGGCAGCGCTGAAAGTCTCAACGACGCCGTGCGTTTCACGCGCGGCGGCGGGAAGGTCGTTGCGGTCGGCATGCCCGGCGAGGAGAAGGTGGACTGGGCACCGATCTGGCAGCGCGAGCTGACGGTGATGGGAGCGTATGCGTACGGTTCGGAGCCGAGCCACAAGGGTAGGCGCACATTTGAGCTGGCCCTCGAAGCGGCGCCGGAGCTCCACCTGGAGACGCTGACGTGGCCGCTGTTTGGGCTCGGCGAATATCGCGATGCGATCGCGTACGCGATGAGCGCGGGCCGGCTCGGCGCCGTGAAGGTCGCATTCGATCTGCGAGGATTGAGATAGTGGCTAGGCCCGGCGCTGTCATCGAGGTCGATCGCAACACCCCGCCTGTGCTCTTTCACTTCGGCGAGGGCGTGCGGCTGGAGAAGCTTCCGCTCGGCGCGCGCATCGTTTATCCGCCCGATCCCCTCGAGCCGATAGCCCACGCAGAGCGTGCTATCAAGCGCGCGCTGGCCAAGCCGCTTGACGACGATCCACTCAAGTCGCTCCTGCGCCGCGGCATGAAGCTGACCATTGCTTTCGACGACCTCTCGCTTCCGTTGCCTCCTATGGCAGCGCCGGACGTGCGGCAGCTGGTTATGGAGGAGGTCATCGACATGGCTGCGGAGGCGGGCGTCGAAGACATCCACCTGATTGCGGCGCTGGGCCTTCACCGGCGGATGACCGCTGACGAGATTCGCCACATCGTGGGGGACCGCATCTTCAGCACCTTCTGGCCGGATCGCCTGTACCAGCACGACGGTGAGGACCCCGAGGCCAACGTGTACATCGGCAAGACGTCGGCGGGTGAGGATGTCACGCTCCACAGGCGCGCCGCGGAGTCGGATCTCGTCGTCTACGTGAACCTCACGCTCGTGCCGATGGACGGGGGACACAAGTCGATGTCGACCGGCCTCGCCACCT
>JBDUAO010000078.1:0-11861 GCA_040004595.1 Candidatus Dormiibacterota bacterium
CAGCACATCACAAGGCTACTAAATGGGAACGCACAGGCGACTGCGCTATTGGCCCCGTTGCTGTCCCGGCATCTCCCGTCTCAGGAAGCGCGCGCAGTCGTCCCACGACTTCCGCGCCCGACCGATGGCTCCGGCCATGCGGATGTAGCCGTGGATCATGCCCGCTTCGTTTATGTGCTCGACGGATACGCCGGCGGCGCGGAGGGCAGCTGCGTAAGCACTGCCTTCGGACTCCAGCGGATCCAGCTCGCACGTGAGCACCAGGGCAGGTGGCAGGTTGGTGAAATCCCTCGCCCGGAGTGGCGAAGCGTCAGGCGAGGCCCCATCGCCTGGATCCGCGAGGTATTGCTCCCAGTACCACCGCATCGACTCGCGTGTAAGACCGTATCCAGTACCCACGTTGCGATAAGACTGAGTGTCGAGATCAAAGTTGGTCACCGGGTAAATCAGCAGCTGGGCCGCGATTTTCGGACCGCCGCGGTCGCGGGCCCAATGAGCCAGCACCGCCGCCAGGTTGCCGCCCGCGCTATCACCGCCAACCGCGATGCGCTCAGGATCGACGCCGAGCACGGCCGCGTTTTCGTGTAACCACGCCAGCCCTGCCCACGAGTCTTCGAGAGGTTCGGGAAAGCGGTGTTCGGGAGCCAGCCCGTAGTCGACGGACACCACCACGCACCCCGCGCGTCGGGCAAGGGCGCGGCATACGGAGTCGTGGCTGTCGATATCCCCCAGCACCCAGCCGCCTCCGTGCAGATAGAGGAGAGCCGGCAGCCCTTGGCCCTGGACCGGGGTGTAGATGCGGCAGCCGATCAGGCCTCGGGGTCCTGGCACCACCTCGTCCTTGACGGATCCGATCGGCTCCGGTTCGCCCGCCAGCATCGAGACCCGCATTCGATTCTGCCGGCGCGCCTCATCGACGCCCAGGTCTGCCAGCGCCTGCACGCCGAGCGACTGCATCCAGCTCATATAGGCTGCCGCTTCGGGGTCGATCACCTCGTGCGACATCCGGGCGTAGCTTGGCAGCCGCGAAGACAGCGAGGTAGACGGAAAACGAAGCCCCTCAGCTCACGTGCGGGAGCGGTCCGCGGTCTTCGAAGCGTAGTAACGGCGCCAGATCAGGCGATGAAGCGGCACCCACCGCGGGATGTCACGCAGGACCGGGATGAACGGCACCAGCGCGAGCAGGACCGTGAGGACCGTCATGATGATGATGATCCCGAGGTCCGCGTTGCCTCCGTTCAACCCAAGGAAGCCTGTGTCACTCGTGAATGGAAAGACCTGGTACCAGAAGCTGAAGAGCCAGAGCCACGTTTGACCCGGGTACTGGCCCGTCTCGTTCATCACGCCCCATTGGTCGCCGGCCAGGTTGGCATCTGAGACCAGGCCGTCGAGGTATCCGCTGTCGCCGATGAAGAGGAGTGGCTGCGTGTAGTCGGTCTGGTAGAAGCGATCATTGATAACAAGCAGGCCGTCGAGACCGCCAGACTGAGCTACTCCCAATAGATTCGACATCATCACCGGCAGCGGTCCGTAATCTCCATCGGCGACCGAGACCTTGCCCTCGGCGAGGGTGGCGTCGGGGAGCGCTTTCGTGTAGGCATCGAGCCATTTGCCTTGCTGGGCCGCGGTCGCGCCGTGCCACTGGATCAGCGCCTTACCAAGCACGGTGTTGCTCACGCTCGCGCGCTTCAATGGCTCGATGACGAAAGCATTGGCCGAGTCGACGGGGATGCGCACTCCGAACCACGCTTGCGGCGCGATCGGGCCCCAGCGCTGATATGCATCGGGCGTCGAGTTGTAAGGCTGCCCGTATCCGGCGCTCGTCGTGGTGCCTGCGAGCTCGCCGGTCGAGGTGGTGACGAAGTCGACAGGATCCGTTTGCGACCAGGTCGCGATCGTGACGGGAGGGACGTCGGGAGATGACAGAAAGCCGGCGAGCACGATGGTCAGCAGGCCGATAATGCCGAGCGCAATGGCGAGCTCTTTGACGAGGTCATAGGGCACCATTCGGACGCCGCGGTAGTACTCCTCCTGGGTCTGGCCCATCGATTTCATGACCGCGCACCTCCTTCGGCGTCGATGGGCTTCACGACGCCGCGCACCCGCACCATAACGATGTGCGCTACCACCAAGAAAGTCACGCCAATCGGGAGGAGCATCACGTGCAGGCCGTACATCTGGCCGAAGTTCAAGACGTTGAAGAAGGCTCCCACCCCGGCTCCGTTCATTGCGTCCTTGGCGTTGATGGCGATGAACTGCCCGTCGAAGTTCTGCTGCGATAGGTAGCCGGTGAAGGCGGTCAGGATGCTGATGCCGAAGATGACCACGCCGATCACCCAGGTCGCCGCCCTACCGTTGCGCCATCCCGCCATAAAGTACTGGCCCCACAGGTGCAAGACCATAAAGATGAAGAACAGCTGCACCGACCAGAAGTGGAGGCTGTTGAAGAAGCGGCCCACGCTGGAGCTATGCCACCACTGCGGGCCGAAGAACGACAGCACCACGCCGCTGACGATGACCCAGACGAGAGCCGCGATCGTAACCACGCCGAAGACGTAAACCCAGGAGCCGACGTAATAGGGCTGGCGGTCTGGGAGCAGGTGGTCCATAGGGAGGTGGCGATCGAGAGCCTGGCGGACGCGCAGGGTCCAGCTTCCGCCCTCGTTGCTACTTGTTGACAACGTCGCTTTCCTCCGAGTGTGGAAACGGAGCGAGCATCGCGATCGCAAACACGACGATCATCCCGAGGATCACGAGAAGGTTCGGCCACGAGATATAGATGAATCCCCAGTGAAGGTAAGTCGCAGGCGAATCCATGGGCTCCAATCTCCAATCAGTGGACTTCGATCGCCACTCTAAACGCGATTTATCGTGGCCGACAGGGCCGATAGTCCCGGCCGGCCGGGGTCGTGGACCCAGTACAGGATAGGCCGGACGGCGGTAGCGCCGCGCCCGATTTCCGGTTTGACTGAATGCAGAGCCGTCCAAAGCTCAATCAAACGCCCCGACAGGGGCCATTTCAAGGAGAAGAGTCGTGAACAAGGCAATCCGGTGGCGAATCGTCTCTCTTCAGGCGATGCTCGTGGTAATCCTCGCGGCCTCCTCGAGTTTCCTCTTCTTCCAGGGAAACTTCGTAACCGGGATGGTCCATGACCAGCTGGTTGCGCAGAAGATCTTCTTCCCTGGTACTGACCAGATCAAGGCGGGCGGGGCCCTCGACCCGGCCAAGTTCTCAGCCGAAGTCCGAAGCTACGCGGGCCAGCAGGTCGACAACGGTCCCAAGGCGAAGGCCTACGGAGATGGCTTCATCGGGGTGCACCTCCAGGGTATTGCCGGCGGCCAGACCTACTCTCAGGTGAGCAGCGCGAACAGCAAGGTTGCCGCTCAGCTCGCCGCCACCCCGACCACCGACCCCGGCTACGCTGCGCTCCAGGCACAGTCGGCGACGCTCGCCGGCCAGAAGACGTCGCTCTTCATGGGCGAGATGCTTCGCGGCACCCTTCTCAACTCGTGGGGCTGGTGGACCGTCGGAACCTACACCGCCTACGCTGCAGTCGGTCTGATGATCGCGGCGCTGGGCGTGCTCGGGGCAATGGTCTTCGAATTCTTCGTGGCGGGCCGCAAGCCCGAAACACTCAAGATTGCGCAGAAGCTCGCTGCGTGACAGCTGATAGGACGGCAAGCTCCGGCGGGATCGGCCCGCCGGAGTTCTTTTTCGTCGCGGTTGAACTGATACGTGTTACATAACCACGACGTGGCGCTTTCCGAACCTGTTGCCCGGCCCTCTGCGACAGATCGCGGGCGCGTCAGGAATCCGCATAGCAGGCTCCCGAACTGGCTGTACCCGGCGTTCGTGGTCCTGGCGCTCAGCCTGTTCGGCATCTTCGCGGGGTGGGTCGTGTTCTTCCAGCACGATGGCTACTACGCCCCATACCTCAGCCCTTTCTATTCACCGCTGATCAAGGTCGGCCCCATACCGCCTGGAGTCTGGGTGGCGTGGGCACCGCTGGTCTTCCGCCTCACCTGCTACTACTACCGCAAGGCCTACTTCCGCTCGTTCTTCGGACACCCGCTGTCTTGCGCGGTCCCCGAGCGGAAGCGTGGCCGGTATCGGGGAGAAACCGCCTTTCCGTGGGTCTTCAACAACCTCCACCGGTTTGCGTTCTACGCGACGGTGGTTCAGGTCGCGTTCCTGTGGTTCGACGCGGTTCTCGCCTTTGACTTCGGTGGACGCTTTGGGGTCGGCCTCGGCACCGTGCTTCTGATCACGAACGTCGTGCTTCTTTCCGGTTACACCTTCGGCTGCCACGCCTTCCGACACCTTGCCGGAGGTGACCTCGACTGCTTCTCGTGTTCGTTCGCGGCCAGGGCGCGCCACCGATTGTGGAAGGGCGTCACTGTCCTCAACGTCAAACACGACAGGTGGGCCTGGGCGAGCCTGTTCTCGGTTGCGGCGACCGACATCTACATCCGCCTCCTGCTGGCTGGGGCTTTCCAGGACCCGAGGTGGATTTCGTGAGCGCCACCTTCGAGACGGTCGAGACAGACGTCCTCGTCCTCGGAGCAGGGGGCGCCGGCCTGCGCGGTGCGATCGCTGCTGCCGAAGGGGGGGCCCGCGTCCTGGTTGTCTGCAAATCGCTGCTCGGCAAGGCTCACACGGTCATGGCCGAAGGCGGCGTTGCAGCGGCCATGCACAACGTCGCTTACCAGGATTCGTGGGAGGTCCATTTCGCCGACACAATGAAGGGCGGCAAGCTCATCAACGACTGGCAAATGGCCGAGCTGCATGCGAAGGAGTCGCCGGAGCGCGTTCTCGAGCTCGAGCGTTGGGGCGCCGTTTTCGATCGCACCTGGCAGGGCAGGATCCACCAGCGGCCATTTGGAGCGCATACGTATCCGCGCCTGGCCCACATCGGAGATCGCACTGGCCTGGAGCTCATCCGCACACTGCAGGACCGAGCCGTTCATACCAAAGGCGTAGACGTGCACATGGAAGTCACAGTCTTCAAGCTGCTGAAGGCCGGCGGTCGCATCGCCGGCGCGCTTGCCTACAAGCGCTCGGACGGTTCGCTGGTCCTCTATCGGTGCGGGTCTCTCGTGCTCGCCAGCGGCGGCACCGGCAAGATGTACCGCATCACCTCCAACTCGTGGGAGAGCACCGGCGACGGGACTGCGCTCGCCTACGACGCCGGCGCTCAGCTGCGTGACATGGAGATGGTCCAGTTCCACCCGACCGGCATGGTCTGGCCGGCCGGCGTGCGAGGCATCCTGGTCACCGAAGGTGTTCGTGGCGAGGGCGGGGTGCTGCGCAACAAAGAAGGTGAACGATTCATGGAGCGCTACGACCGCGAACGCATGGAACTTTCGTCGCGCGACGTGGTGGCTCGAGCGATCAACTCAGAGGTGCTCGCGGGTCGCGGCACTCCGCATGGTGGCGCGTATCTCGACATCACGCATCGGAAGCCTGAGTTCATCAAGAGCAAGCTTCCGTCCATGTACGAGCAATTCCTGAAGCTGGCGAAGGTGGACATCACGAAGCAACCGATGGAGGTTGCCCCCACGATCCACTACGCCATGGGTGGCGTGCGTGTGAATGCCGAGACCGGTGAGAGCACCGTGGCCGGCCTGTACGCGGCGGGCGAGGTCGCATCGGGCTTGCACGGTGCGAACCGCCTCGGAGGCAACTCGCTCAGCGACCTGCTCGTTTTTGGCAGGCGTGCGGGCGATGCGGCCGCAGAAGCTGCCAAGACTGCGAAGGCCGGAAGGAAGGAAATCGATCCCGCCGACATCGATGAGGCCATCGCCACGCTGATGGCGCCGCTCGATCGTCCCGAGGGCGAGAACCCATACAAGCTCATGGCCGAGATTCAAGATGTGATGTCGGAGCATGCTCCGATAGTCCGCGACGAAGCTGGGCTGAGTGCCGGGCTGGAGAAGCTCAGCGGACTAAAGATCCGAGCTGAAGCGTGCGGCACGGGTGGTGGCACAAGCCGTGCTTTCAACCCGGGGTGGCACACGGCCTACGACCTTCGGTCGTTGGTGGTCAATGCCGAGGCTCTCCTGCGGTCTGCACTGATGAGAAAGGAGAGCCGTGGGGCTCACGCGCGGTCGGACTATCCGAGCTCCGACGACCAGCTGGCAGCGGTGAACTACATCGTCGAGAAAGGCTCCGGCGATATGCAGGTGAGGCCGGAGGCGCGAACGCCGATGCCCGGATACCTGGCTGATGCGGTTCAGCGGTCGTACGCCCGCTATACCCCTGAGGAGACCGAATGAATGGAGATCTCTAACCTGGACCTCAAGATCTGGCGGGGTGACGCAAACAGCGGCGAGCTCGTCTCGTACCGAGTGCCGGTTCGCGAAGGGATGGTCGTCCTGGATGCCGTGCTCTGGGTCCAGGCCAACATGGCCTCGGACCTTGCCGTGCGATGGAACTGCAAGGCGGCCAAGTGCGGCTCGTGCTCGGCCGAGGTCCAGGGCTTCCCGCGCCTCATGTGCAAGACACCGATCGCCGACTACGGCAACCAGGTCACGGTTCGCCCGATGAAAGCCTTTCCGCTGGTCAAGGACCTGGTCACAGACGTCAGCTGGAACTACGAGGTCAACAAGCAGATTCCGCCCTTCACGCCCTCGGAAAAGGACCTCGCCACCAGCGAGCCGTGGCGGATGCAGCAGCAGGACGTGGAGCGATCAATGGAGTTTCGCAAGTGCATCGAGTGCTTCCTGTGCCAGGACGTTTGCCATGTTCTGCGCGCTCACGATCTGAAGAGCGCCTTCTACGGCCCTCGTTTCCTGGTTCGGATCGCCAGCCTGGAGATGCATCCAAAAGACGTGCTCGACCGGCGCCCCCTGCTGAAGGGCAACGCGGGTCTCGGTTTGTGCAACGTGACCAAGTGCTGCACTGAAGTGTGCCCTGAGCACATCAGGATCACCGACAACGCCATCATCCCTCTCAAGGAGCGAATGGACGACGTTTACTTCGATCCCGTGCGCTCGCTCGTTCGCCGTCTCGGCCGCGGGCGAAAAGCCAAAGCTCATCCGTAACCGCCATCCGGCCCGGGCGACCGGTGACCTTCGGCACGTGACGTATTGCGCCTCGAACCGGATACTCGGAACGTGTTCGTTCAATATTCGCTGCACATCGAAATGCCGATCGATACGGTCGCCTCAGCACTGGCCCAAGGTCCTCGCAAGTGGTTCCCACGAATCGATGGGGAGGGCTCAGCTGCTGTAGGCCCGAGCGTCGCCGGAGTCCGGCTCCGGAAGAAGGTCACAGTCAGCATCGGTGAGCCGGTTGCCGGCGGCAGCTGGACCGTGGTGCCTGTCACCTGGCACGCGACCTCGATCAGGAAGCTGTTCCCCGTGATGACGGGGAAGGTCGAGCTCGCGCCAGTGGATGCTCGGGTGACCAGGCTGACTGTCTGCGGCATGTACGAGCCTCCATTCGGCCGGCTCGGCAAGCACCTCGATGACGCCCTCATGCACAGGGTCGCGGAGGCCACTGTTCGAGAGCTCGCCGACTCGATCGCCAAACGACTCGAAAGAGCTGCCGCATAGCGGCGCTGGTGGCTGCTTACTGAGACCCCGGAGTGGTCGTGTGACGCGCGAGGTATGCCGCAGCCTCGGCCCGCCGAGCCACCTCCAGCTTCGAGAGGATCGTTGACACGTAGTTCTTGACGGTTTTCTCCGCCAGCTTCAGCTCCTTGCCGATCTGGCCGTTGGTCAAACCCTGCGCGATCAGGGTCAGGATTCGCTCCTCCTGTGCGGTCAGGCGCGAAAGCTTCTCGTCGCGCATCGTCTTGCCTTTGCGCAGCCGCTCCAGAACGGATCGGGTGACCTCCGGGTCAAGGAGGCTGTTGCCGGCGCCCACCTCGCGGATCGCGCGTATCAGCTCTCCACCCCGGATCTGTTTGAGGACATAGCCTGCGGCACCGGCCATGATCGACGCGAACAGGGCGTCGTCGTCGGCGAACGACGTGAGCATCAGGACTTGTGTTTTCTCGAGCCGAGCCCGAATCTCGCGCGTAGCTTCGATGCCGCTGCCGTCGGCGAGGCGTACATCCATGACGACGACATCGGGCCTGGTCCTCAGAGCCTGATCGATGGCTTCGCGCACGGTGCCTGCCTCCGCCACGACCGTGAGGCCGTCGCTAGCGTCGATCAGCGCCTTCACACCGTCGCGTACAACCTCGTGGTCGTCAACGAGCAGCACGCGAAGGTTGTCAGCGGCCATCAGTCAATGGTGGCACCTCGAGTCATCAGACAGGAAAAGTGAAGCGAAGCTTCGTCCCCTTGCCGGCCTTGCTCGAAAGTCGCAACGTGCCGCCTATCGCCGTCACGCGCTCGCGCATGTTCCGCAGCCCGTTGCCGGACGCGTCGCCTCGAGCGTCGAACCCGACACCGTCGTCCTCGATCGTCAGCACGACGGTCTTGCCGGCGCGTTCCAAGCGCAGCGCGGCATGCTTCGCCTCGGCATGGCGGGTGACGTTGGAGAGAGCCTCGCGGGTCAGCTGCACGATCTGGTGCGATCGAGAGGAAACGAGGGCAGCCAGCTCCGCGTCGACTTCAACCTCGACTTTGGTTGGCGATCGAGTTTGAACGTCTTCACCCAGCTCGCGAAGGGCCTGATCGAGCTGGCGGTCAGCAAGTATTCCGGGTCGCAAACCGAATATGTAGTTTCGAAGGTCTCTGATCACGCGATCGAGCTCGCCGACAGCGCTGTCGATCCGAGCGGCAGTCTCCGGTGAGCCGGCCTTCAGCGCCGTGCCCTGCAGCCCCATGCCCACCGCGAAGAGGGACTGGATGATTCCGTCGTGGAGGTCCTTGGCAATGCGTTCCCGCTCGTCCATGAGCTCCAGGCGCCGCAGGTCCGTCTGCGCGCGCCCGTATTCGATGGCCACCGACGCCTGGTCCGCGAACGTCTTGACCATCGCGATCGTGCTTTCGTCGAACCGGCTTCCGCCCTTGGTGTTCGCGACCATCAGGGTGCCCGTCGCGCGGCCGCCCACCCGAAGGGGCACGAAGATGGCAGGGCCGACGCGTCCAAGCTTGATGATGGGCTGGTACCCACGGCTGTGAGTGCTCGCGTCATCGGTGTGGAGTGGCTTCCCACTCTCCATGACCGCGCCTGAGATCGACTTTCCAGCTGGAACCGGCTGGCCATAAACCTGCTGCGCGTACGCCCCGACCGCAGCCGCCACCACCAGGTGGCCTGCCTTCGAGGTGGTGGTCACAATCGTCGCCGCGTCCGCACCGGCCAGGTCGCGCGCGTGCTCGGCGACGGAAATGAGCAGGGAACCCGCATCCGCTCCCTCGAGGATGCTGTTGGTTATCTCGTGCTGCGCCTCTAGCCATCGCTCGCGCTGAAGGGTCCTCTGATAGAGGGAGGCGTTGGCGATCGCCGCCCCGGCCTGCGTCGCGAGGACGCGAAGCGAGCGTTCATCCTCCAGGCTGAACTCTGGAGCGCCGCGCTTGTCGGCAAGATAGATGTTGCCGTAGACCTTGCCGAGCGCCTGCACGGGAGCGCCGAGAAACGAGTGCATAGGCGGGTGGTTGGCAGGAAATCCGACTGACTCGGAATGCGTGCCGATGTCTTTGACGCGCACCAGTAGCGGATCACGAATGAGCAGGCCAAGAACTCCGCGCCCTCGTGGCAGGGCCCCGATGGCCCGTCTCTGCTTGGCGGAGATGCCGGTGGTGATGAAGTCGACCAGCAGGTTACCGGCGCCAATCACCCCGAGCGCCCCGTATCGAGCGTCGGTCACCTCGGCGGCCAGGTCGACGATGCGCTGCAGCACCATCGGCAGCGAGAGCTCGGACGCCAGGGTGAGGCCGGCTTCCAGGAGCGCGTCTTTGGGGTCGCGAACCTCAGTCATCGTTCGCGAATCTACCCCAGTCCGGGTTCCTTCGCTGGCGGCCGGGAGGCCTTAGCATCACGGGACCATCGGCCCTATGACCGGGCCGCCACTCGTGGAAAGCTGTCTTCATGAACAGCCATGCGCCCATTGGAAAGATTCTTCCGGGCCGGCCGCGCCATCGCGTCGTGGCCGACGTCATGACCAAGCATGTGCATGTCGCTGGTCCCGAGGCTCCTTTCAGGACTCTGGTGCGCCTGATTGAGGAGAACCGGGTCGGCGCGATCCCGATCGTCGACCAGCGGGGGGTACCGATCGGGATCGTCTCTGAGGCGGACCTGATGCTCAATGGCAACGTCGCATCCGACGTGATGACCTCCCCGGCAATCACTGTGGCGGCCGAATCCCTCGTGAGCGAGGCCACACGACTGATGCAGAACAAGACCGCCAGGCACCTGGTCGTGGTCGACCAGCGTGGCCGGATCGCCGGCATCGTCAGCCGCAGCAACATGCTGCGGGGCTGAAGCGACCCCATCGCATCGACCAAATATGATTGGCCGTGATGGCCAATAACGAGCTTGGGATCGTGGGGCTGGCCACGATGGGCCAGAACCTCGCTCGTAACTTTGCATCTCACGGCGTGCGCGTTGCCATTTACAACCGCACTCGCCAGCGCACGGACGAGTTCATCGCACAGCACGGTGGCGAGGGTGACTTCCAGCCGGCAGGCTCGCTAGAGGAGCTCGTGCAGAAGCTGGCGCGACCCAGGGCAGTTCTGTTGATGGTGAAGGCTGGATCGCCGGTGGACGACGCGATCGAATCCCTGTCAAAGCTGCTGGCGCCGGGCGACTTGATCATCGACGGCGGCAATTCGCTGTTCACCGATACTCGACGTCGTGCACGGGTGGCCGAGGGCATCGGTCTCGGATACCTCGGTACCGGCGTCTCGGGTGGGGAAGAGGGCGCGCTCCGCGGGCCGAGCATCATGCCAGGCGGTACGCGCGACTCGTACGGTCACGTCGAAGAGATGCTGGTATCGATCTCCGCGAAGGTCGATGGCGAGCCGTGCTGCACGTACATCGGGCCGGACGGAGCAGGACATTTCGTCAAGATGATCCACAACGGCATCGAATACGCGGATATCCAGCTGATCGCGGAAAGCTTCGACTTCCTGCAGCAGAGGCTCGGCCTTTCCCCAACCGAGCTTGCCCCGATCTTTGATGAATGGAACAACGGCCCGCTGGAGTCTTACCTGATCGAGATCACGGCTAAGGTTCTCGCGAAGAAGGACGAAGCGACCGGCCAGGCCCTCGTCGATGTCATCCAGGATCGGGCCGAACAAAAAGGCACGGGCAGATGGACCAGTCAATCTGCGCTCGACCTTGGCGTGCCACTGACCGCGATCACAGAAGCAGTGTTCGCGCGCACGTTATCCAGCCAGAAAGGAGAGCGTGTCAGAGCATCTGAGGTCTTGAAAGGCCCGACCACCAGCTCGGGTCGTGGTGACAGTGACATGGACCTGATCAACGATGTCAGGGACGCGCTGTACGCCGCGAAGGTCGTTGCCTACGCCCAGGGGTTTGAACAGCTGAAGGCGGGCTCGACCGAGTACGAATGGAACCTCGATTTCGGGGCTCTGGCAACCATCTGGCGAGGGGGCTGCATCATCAGAGCGCAGTTCCTCGACCGGATTCGGGAGGCCTACGCACAGCAGCCCGCTCTTCCGAACTTGATGCTCGCCCCGTTCTTCCAGCAGGTCCTGGCCCTGGCACAGCCCGCGTGGCGCCGTGTCATCAGCGAGGCGGTGCAGGGCGGTGTTCCGATCCCAGCCTTCTCTGCCGCGCTTGCCTACTACGACGGCTACCGTCGTGCCCGGGGACCGGCAAATCTGATCCAGGGCCTGCGCGATTACTTCGGTTCTCACGGTTACCACCGCGTCGACCGGGAAGGAGCCTTTCACACCCAATGGGGTCAAGACGGTTCCGAAATCCCGCTCGAAGACGCGGG
>JBDUAO010000007.1:0-36381 GCA_040004595.1 Candidatus Dormiibacterota bacterium
CGGGTGGGATCGCGGACGGACGTGGTCTGGCCGCAGCCCTGATGCTCGGAGCGCAGGGAGCTCTGATCGGGACTCGTTTCCTCGCCACGCCCGAGGCCGCCGGCCGCGGCCATTCCAAGGACGTGATCCTCAACGCCCTGGGCAGCCAGACCGTCGCCAGCAAGTTCTTCGACGACGTTCTCGGCCTGCGATGGCCGGGGGCCCTGCTGCGCTCCGTCCGGAATCCTCTGCTGGACAGGTGGGCGCAGCGCCAGCAGGACTGGGCCCTCGCTGCGGAGCAGATCCGCCCCACCCTCGATGCCGCCGTGGCCGCCGGGGACTTCGTCATCGCGGGCGAATCGGCGGGACTGATCCATGACATCGTGCCCGCCGGCGAGCTCGTGGCTCGAATCGCACGCGAAGCCGAAGCTTTGCTCGGCTAGACCCTTGGCGTCGCGAGCCTAAGGGCCGCCGCGGATGTAGATGTTCTGTCCGGAGACGAAACCGGCCTCGTCGCTGCACAGGAAGGCGATCACGTTGGCAATGTCCTCGGGCTGACCCACCCGACGCAGCGGGATCTGCGAAGCGGCCCCCAGCTTGAAAGCCTCGTAGTCGACTCCCATCCGTTCGGCCGTCGCCTTCGTCATCCGTGTCTCGACGAATCCGGGGGCGACCGTGTTGACATTGATGTTGAACGGACCCAGCTCGATCGCCAGGGTGCGGGCCATGCCCTGCAGGCCGGCCTTCGCTGCCGCGTAGTTGGTCTGACCCCGGTTCCCCAGGGCCGAGGTCGAGGACAGAAACACCATCTTTCCGTACTTGTTCTCGACCATGTGTTTCTGGGCGGCCTGTGCGCATAAAAAGGTGCCCTTGAGGTGCGTGTCGATGACGGAGTCCCAGTCGTCGTCGGTCATCTTGAAGAGCAGGTTGTCGCGGATGATGCCGGCGCAGGTCACGAGCACGTCGAGGCGTCCGAGCTCCTTGACGGTTCGTGCCACCATGCTCTCGACCTGGCCCCGGTCGCTGACGTTGCAGGCGATCGCGAGTCCGCCGATCGGTCCTGCAACCTCCTGGGCTGGACCCTCGTCCAGGTCTGACACTGCGACCTTCGCTCCTTCGCCGGCGAAGAGCTGTGCCGTGGCGGCTCCAATTCCCCGCCCACCGCCTGTGACCAACACGACCCGATCCTTGAATCTCACGTGGTCTCGGTCTCCAGTGCGGTGCCACCGTCCTTACGCGGATCAGAAGCGCCGCGGAAATGGCCGTCGCCATCTGATGCGATGACCTGCGGGCGGGCGAAGTACGAGTCGTAGTTCAACATGCGGCGGTTGACCCTATAGCCGAGTCGTTCCAGGTTGCTGGTCACGGCGAGTGGGATCCGCGCCTCGGTCTGGACGATGTCGCCCTGGAAGTCGACGCGCGGTGCGCTAACCGCCTCGACCGGGGTCATCCCGTGGTCGAGCAGGTTGACCAACACCTGCAGGATCCCGGTGACGATCTTGGTCCCGCCCGGCGCCCCGATGCAAATGCTCAACCGGCCTTCGTCGAACACCATGGTCGGCGTCATCATCGTCACTCGCGTCTTGCCCGGGCGCACCGAGTTGGGAGTGCCCGGCCTCGGGTCGAAACAGTTCATGTAGTCGTTGTAGCCAAACCCGAGCCCGGGCGTGACGACCCCGCTGGCCGATCCGAGCGTGTGGGTGAGCGAGACAGCGTTGCCGTCGTCATCGATGACGCAGACATGGGTCGTGTCCGAGCGGTCGTGAGCGGTGGCTCCGGCCGCGACCGCCTCCCGCGCCTTTGCCGCGTACTCCTTGTCGGCGAGGGCCCCTGTCGGGATGTCCACAAAACGAGGATCCGCGACGTGGAGCTCGCGATCCGCCACCGCCCAGGCCATCGCTTCAACGAGGAGGCGCGCTGCCTCAGTGCTGGGCCAGCCAAACGAGCCGAGGTCGTACCCCTCGAGGAAGTTCAGCATCTGGAGCAGGGTGAGCCCGCCGGCGGGCGGACCCGCGACCGAGATCGTCCGGCCGCGGTAGGTGCCACGCAGGGGCTCGGTGACGTTGACGCGGTAGCCGGCAAGGTCCTCTTTTGTGATGAAGCCGCCGTTGGCCGCGAAGTCGGCAGCGATGGCGTCAGCGATCTCGCCCTGGTAGAAGATGTCGGGGCCATCGCCGGCGAGCCGCTCGAGGGTGCGGGCGAGGTCGGCCTGCACGAGGCGTTCGCCGATGGCGAACAGGGCGCCGTTCTTCGTGTAGATCGCCTTCGCCGCGGGCGTCGCCTGGATTCTCTGCACGTTGGGGACCACGTCGGGTCCGTAGTCGGTGGTCCAGTAGCCGTGCATGTACCCGCTGACCGGGATGCCCTCGCGAGCGAGCGGGATTGCAGGCGCGATTGCCTGCGCCCAGGAGATCGTGCCGAACCGCGTCAGCGCCTCATGGAGGCCGGCGACGGTTCCAGGAACTCCGACGGACTGGTAACCGACATCGTTCACCCGGCCTTCGAGCACGTAGCCATAGCGGTCGGCAGCCTCGCGGATGAAGAGCTTCTCCCACTGATCCTCACGCGCGCGTGCGCCGGCGGTCGCGTAGAACTCGAGGAGCGCATCGCCTCGCTGCGGGCTGTGCACGAGCATCACGCCGCAACCGCCGATGCCACACATCTGCGGGTCCATCACGCCCTGGACAAAGGCGCAGGTGACGGCGGCGTCGACGGCGTTGCCACCCCGGCGCATGACGTCCAGGCCGATCTCGGCAGCCTGCGGTTGCGGAGCGACGATGATGGCCACGAGGACTAAGGATATGCGCGGCTGTAACGCATCAGTCGAGCGTGGGCGGCTTCTCCAGCGTCTCGATCGGGATCGCGAGCACGAACGGCCCATAGAGGATGTCGAACTGCTCAGGCGTGATCAGGTCGCGCACGGCCAGGGCCACCGCCGCATTCCGGCTCGCCTCCAGCATCTCGACCTGATTCCCCCCGGTGCTGATCGCCCCCTGAACCAAGTCCCACTGGGCCGGCGATAGGTCGGTCAAGCGGTCGATGAACTTGGCGACAAGCCCGCTAATCGGAAAGCGAGGCTGTGCCTCACCCAAGCGGCCGACCTTCCCGCCATCTCGCAGGCGTGCCAGCACGAATCGGCGGGAGTCTCACTCCCGCAGCGTAGCCAGCGGCACTGCAGCAAAGTTGCAGTCTTTTTCGCCTGGCTACGCGGCGCTGCTAGGGCCTGGGGCCGCCCTTCTGAGCCGCTGCGAAGGCGCGAAGCGCCGGGGCGTGCGACCCGCTCCCCTGGATCACATGCTCGAGCTGCCGCTCAGCGAGCGCCGCCCACCCGGCGTTGCCCGTCAACCGAGCCAGCCGCGCCGTGAGGCGCCACGCCTCCGCGCCGAGCACATCCCCTGCCCGCTTGAGCACCTCGCCGATCCCCTTGGTGTCGATATCCGCTCCAGACGTCGCCAGGGACTCCGCCTCGAGCAGCCGAGCAGCCATCACGCGCACGGCGTCCCCCGAGCGGACGGAGTCGGCCACGAGGTCCCGAGCATCAGCCAGCGCACGGGCGAAGTTCCCTCCTGCCAGCTCGAGGCGGGCCTGCAGCAACCGGCTGCGCCCCCTCACCTGCCACCTGAAGGGATAAGGAGCCACCCGCGCGCGAAAAGCCTCACCCGCGTACCTCATGGCGGACCTCCGCGCTCCCACCGCGAGGCGGCTCTCACCGAGCCCGATCAGGCTCGCCTCGAGATGCGGGCGCAAATGTTCCGCGCGCGCCACTTCCAGCTCCTTCAGGTTGATGGCGTCCGCGGCCTCCACCTCGCCGAGGCTGACCAGGATCGCGGCCCGCATGTTGGCTCCATCCGGCCCAACCTCGGCGCCCTCAGCCGGGCCGCCGTCCGCGGCCAGCCGGTCCAGCGCGGCCAGGGCAAGCGCCACCTCACCCAGCATCATGTGCGCCCGGGCCTGCGCCAGCTCGCGGTGCCGCGTGATCAGCGGCTGGTCGGTGTCGCCGGAGGCAGGCGGCGCGAGCCGCATCAGCTCGAGCGCTTCGCGGGCGCGCCCCTGATCGCAGCGCAAAGCCGCAAGCCAGATGGCGGCCAATCTCGTCAGCCCGCTTTCATCGGCGAGCTTTCGCGCATCCGCGTAACGGTGCTCAGCCTCGTCCAGCTGCCCATCCGCGTGCAGCAAACGCCCAGCGATGACGAGACAACGCGCCTTGGTCCCTGAGTTGTCGGCGAGCGCGGCCCCCTCCTCGGCCAGGGTCAACGCATAACCGAACTCGCCGAGGTAGTACGCGCACCACGCCGCCGTCTCCATGCCCGCGGCGCCCGCGCCTCGCACGATCGCTGCGCGGGCATCCTCGGCCGCGCGCGCGAACTGCCCCATGGTGATTCGGACCTCGGAGCGGAGAAGCCGGCAGTCAGCGTTGTCCTCGAGCTCAATCGCGTCGGTGAGCAGGCGCTCCGCCTCGGCGTAGTCGCGGCGCCGGAAGCAGGTGCGAGCCGCGATCATCAGGGTCGACACCGCCTGCGTGACATCCCCTCCAAGCCGCGCGTGATGCGCGACCCTGATCGCGTCGGGCGCCTGCCGCGATTCCATGAGGCGCGCGACGGTCCTATGAACGTGGGTTCGCCACGGGCCCGTGAGGCCGGCAGCCAGCGCCTCGCGCACCAGCTCGTGATGAAACGTGAAGGCGCCTGCGCCCTCGTCGAGGAATAAGGCTTTGACGCCTGCCTCCAGATGGGCGAAGAGGTCCACAGGATGAAGGTTGAGCACCTCCATCAGCAGATCGGGGTCGATGACATGCCCGATCGCGGCGGCAGTGCGGAGCGTGCGCGCCGCGGGGCCCAGCTGATCGCACCGAGTGTCGACCGCCTGCCGGATCGTGGCCGGCAGACCTGCGTGCTGGTCGGTGACGGCAAGCTGCCTGAGGAAGAGCGGGTTGCCGCCGGTAAGCGCGTGAAGCTCCTCAGCGCGCTGGCTGCCGACGATCATCCTGGCCGCGGCCAGGTCCAACGGTCCGAGCGTTATCCGGTCGTCGACGCGACTCGACATCCTGGTGTTCAGCAGCTGCGTGACAACGATCAGCAGCGGCACCCCGGAAGGCCTCGCCCTGGCGAACTCGACCCAGGCGCGCGTGAGCTCACCCGCAAGATGGATGTCGTCGAGCACGATCGCGGTCGGCCCCGCCGATGCCATGTGGGAGAAGGTGCTGAGCATGACCTCGAACATTCGCCGCCGGACGCTTGCGTTGAGGGCGGGGGCGATGACAGCCGGCGTTGGGTCCCCACGCGGAACATCCATCAGGTTCCGATACGCAGGCTGAGGGCCGAACAGAGCTTGTGCCCGGCGCCGATCGCTCTCAACGAACTGATCAAGCGCCGCCATCAGCGGATGGAGCGGGACCATGCGATCGAGGCCGGCGCACCTGGCGAGCAGCACTGTGGTTCCCTGCTGGCGAGCGCGTGTTGCCCAATGGGTGACCAGGCGCGTCTTGCCGATGCCGCCGGCACCCTCGACCACCACGAGCCTGATGCCCCCCGCAGCCACGTGAGAAAACGCCGCGTCGAGGGTCATGAGCTCGACATCCCGACCCGCGAGACCATTGCCCGAGGCCTCCTCGGCAAGCGCCTGCAATGCGCCCGTGTCCCGCCCGTGGTTGGTCGCGACCGCGATCACCAGGCCCGGTATCGGCTTGCCCTGGAGGATCGCCTTGTGGACGGCGTCGGTCGCCGGCGACGCGTCGACCCCAAGGTCTTCGCGGAGCCGCTTGCGGGCACGGGCGAACGTCGCCAGCGCCGTCCCCGGCTGGCCGCCGTGCGCCAGCGCCGCCATGTAGACCTGGAGCGCCCCTTCGTCGTACGGGTCGGCAGCCACCACCGCCTCGCTCATCTCTCGAGCGGCTGAAAAGTCTCCAATCGCGAGGGCGGCTCGGGCGGCCGTACGCCGTACATCGAGGCCAAGCTTTGTGACCGCTGCGCGCTCCTCGTCCGCCCACGGCGAATCCGGCTCATCGGCGAGCAGGTCCCCGCGCATGAGCGCCAACGCGGCTTCGGCTGCGAGCCGGGCGCTTGCGTAGTTCTGCTGGGCCAACCTGCGCGCGGCAGCGGTCGCCAGATGGTTGGCGACGTCCAGGTCGATCCAGTCGGCGAGCAGTTGGTAGCCGGCATCCGAGCGCGGCAATCGCTCCGCTCCCAGCACCGACCGCAGCCGGCTGATGAGCACCGAGATCTGCTGCGAGGGCCTCGCGGGCGGTCGGCCGGGCCACAGGCAATCGACAAGCCGAGGCACCGGCACCGGCTGGCCGCGTGCCACCGCAAGCACCTTGATGAGGGTTCGAGCCTTGCGACTTCCCAACGCATGCTTGTCGACGCCGTGGATATCCAGGGCGCCAAGCACGCTGACCTTCAGCTCGCCGACCATATGCCGACCTGACCGCGTCACAATTTTTCCGATTGAATCCGGCGCGTGGCTATCTCGATTTGAGTTTAAACCGGTTGATATACGAACGCAAAGCTAAATTGCTCCGCCGCGGTGCGACCGCGTCCCGTAACGAGTTCGGAAAACCTGCCGTTTGGTTGCAAGTGGGGGGGCACGGGATGAGCCGGCTGCCGGCGCCGGCGCGGCGCATGGCTCTGGCGGTCGCCGTCATCGCGATGCTGGTAGCCCCGAGCCTGCTGACGCTTTGGGTGTCAACGCCTTCCGGCGGCGACATTCAGGAGCGCGTCCTCGCAGCGACCTCGGCCCATGGCATCGTGCTGTTGGGCGAGGGCGACGTGCCCCCGTTGCTCGCACAGGCGGTGGTCGCTACCGAGGACGAACGCTTCTACCAGCATCACGGGATGGACACGATCGGGCTCGGCCGGGCATTTCTATATGACGCGACGCACTCATGTCTCTGCCAGGGAGGATCGACGATCACCGAGCAGCTGGTCAAGGATGTGTACCTGGGCGGGTCGAACGAGGGCTACAACAAGATCGTCGACATCGTCATTGCGCTCAAGGTCGAGCAGGTCATCGGCAAGAATCGGATCATGGCCGACTACCTGAGCGAGATCACCACGGGGCTCAACCGATATGGCGTCAGCGCGGCGGCCTGCGACTACTTCCACCAGCCGCTCGGCAACCTGACGATCGGCCAGTACGCCCTGCTCGCCGGGGTGACGCAGGCGCCTTCGCTCTACGACCCCACCATCGACCCCGACCTGGCTAAAGCTCGCCGCAGCAGCGTTATCGGGGCGATGGTCACGGACAAGGTCATCACGCCTGAGCAGGCCGCAACGGCAAATGCGGAGCCGGTATTCACCCCAGGTCCGTCGCCGGCAAGCTGCTAGCGAAGAGATCGAACACCTGAGGGTAGGCCGGGTCTCCCCATAACGGGGGTCGAAGAACCGCTTATCCGAGCCAGACGATTGGCGAGGTTGCGTCCAGGCCAAGGTTGCTGGTCATCTGGACGGGCTTGACCACGACAGGCGGGCTAGATGGGGATGGGGTTGGGGTCGGCGACGGGCTGCTTGCGGGGGCGCCCGGCGTCGGGGTTGGCGCCGCCGGCGATGGGCCGGGGGTGGGTGGCGCGTATGCAGCTTTCGGGAGCCACCACAGCTGGAAGCCGGCGCCCAGGACCGCGGGTGCGAGGTAGGCGAGGCCCGTGCCGTCTGGAGCCCACGTGGGCTGCGCCACCAGGACGTTGGAAACGACCGTTCGGCGCGGCCCCAGCGTCTTGCCGTTCCACGACGCAAGGGTCAGGTAAGACACCTGTGTCCGGTGCGTGCAGATCATCGCCATCGTTCGCCCGTCGGGCGAAAGGGAGGGTTGCGCACACCCCTCATTCGCCCTGGTCAGAGGTCGACCATGGCTGTCTCCGGGCGGCGGCGAGCATACGCGGAGGCCGCCGTAAGCCTGTTCCGGACCGCCAGTGAACCAAAGTTGGCTTTCCAACCCCGAGCAATCAGGCCCGTACGTGTACTTGGTGTAGATGATTCCGTTGCGGAGCGGCAGCGGCTGAATATCTCCACCCGTGTAATCGATGGCGATGCTCCACAGGCGACCCTGGTTGATATTGCCGCCGACCGGCATCGACCAGATCGACATCGGGACGTCGAAGCCGAACTTGGGCTTGTCGTAGCTCATGAAGATGCTTTTCTTGTTGTAGCTCAGTCGCGGGTAGAAAGACCAGTGCCTGGCGGAGGGATCGTAGTTGAGCGCCGCGGCCGTATTGTGCGTGAGCTGCCTCAAGACCTTGCCAAAGCGGTCGATGACGTAGATGTCCGAGTAAAGGAGGCTGCGCTTGACCGCCAGCAGTCTTCCATCCGGGTACGGCGCAAGCTGGGTCCAGCCCACCGCCGGAGTCAGCTGATGGAACCTTCCGGCGCTGAGGCTGTAGATCGCTCCGCCCTGGGTGACGAACAGGGTTCCTGGCAGGTTGAATGACGTCGGGCTTGGCGTAGACGAAGTAGGCAGCTGAGCCGGGGCCGCGACCTTTGACTGGCGCGACCCGAGGTACATGTATGTACCGATGCTCGAGACCACCATGAGGACCGCTATGCCGGCGGCGACCGCCGCCCTGGAGATCATGGGAAGTATTGATGCACCAGCGGCAGGATTGCGCCCCACACCGGCACCACATAGCCATCGGGGCAACCACACCCGTGCGTGTAAGGCGGCAAAAGGACCACCTGCTGGATGTTCTTGATGTCAATGCCGCCCGCGAGCGGCAAAAGCGTCGCGATGCGTGACAGCGACATGTTGGTCTTGATCTGGCCCTTCATGGCAGCGGCGAGCAAGGGAAGATCCGCGGCCGACACCTGCGCTGCCTTTGCTCGCAGTGCCAGAAGTACCTGTTGTTGTCGCGCGGATCGCCCGAAGTCGCTCTGTAGGTCGTTGTGGCGCGACCTGACGTATTGAAGAGCGTGGGTTCCATCAAGGTGCTGAGGGCCTGCCAGAACGGCGACCCGTAGGTATCGATAAGGGTTCCCTGGGCCGACGTCGAACGGGTAGAAGTCGTCGAATACCGGGGCCTGCGTGACGACATCGATTCCCCCGATTGCGTTGATGACGTTGACGAGGCCCGCCAGTCCGATCCAGATATAGGCATCGATGGTTATGCCGAAGTTGTTCTCGACGGTGGCAATCGCCGCGCCCGCTCCCCCATACGAGTACGCGCCATCGATCTTGCCGATGCCGCCTGTCGACAGCGGAACCCAGAGGTCACGGGGGATCGACAGCATGGTGACCCTCTTCGACGAGGGGTTGAAGCGCACGATGATCATCGACTGGGTGAGTATGTGATCACCGATGAACTTGGCGTCATTGTCAGACCCAAGCAACAAAACCGTGAACGCGTCCGGGGGTCGGGGCGTCGGCTTGGCAGTCCCAGTGGATGACGGGGACGGAGTCGGTGTTGGCGTTGGCAACACAATGACCTGGCTGGTGGCGTCGAAAGCTTCTTGGACGGCGGGCAGAAAGTATGCGAAGCCGCCGGCCGCGCTCGACAGAGCTACGGCCAAAACAGCCATGGAGAGTATTCGAAGGGGCCTGAGGCGTCCTTGCGAGGCACGGGCGCGGCGGCCCGGTCTAAAGCCGAGCGGCACGAGCGTGAATTTTAGACCGACCGCCTGTGAGAGTTTGTAAAGGAGTTGTCAGCGCCTCCGGCTAGTTCTCCTCTCCCCTTTAAGCTGAGAGGGCCGTCAACCGGCGCGCCCTAACGGATAGCCAGCTGCGTGGCCTTCACAGCCAACAGGATCACAGCCACCACCAGGTAAGCGGCGAGGGCAACCATCGCCACTCGCCTTGGGGCCGACCACGCTGGCCGCTCGAGCAGCACGAGGGCCGGCATTCGCCAGTTCTCGCGGTCGGAGCGGGAGACCAGTGGCTCTCGAGGAGTGCCGCGCCGCGCGTACCAGACCGAAGCTGCTCCCACCACCAGCGCGACCGCCATCAGGGCGCCAAGCACCACCACCAACCGGTTCACGTCGATCGATGGAAATGCGGTCGAGATCACCAGCACCATGGAAAGGACGAGGAGCGCGCTGACGATGAACGCGGCCACCATGTTCAGCCACGGCCGGTTGACCCAGGGACCGAGGACCGCGCGGTCGTTGCACAGAAGCACGACGAAGACGGTCGAGCTGGGCAGGAGGATGCCGGCGAGCGCCTGCACCGCGGTCGTGATCAATCCAAGCGGAGCGTGAGGGATGAGCACGATGGCGGCGGCCACGGCGACAGTCGCGGCATAAGACCCGTAGAAGAGCTTCGCGTCAGCGATGCCCCTGTGCAGTGAATGGCGCAGGCCGAACATGTCGCCGAATGCGTAGGAGGTGGCGAGCGTCACGGCCGAGGCGCCGACGATCGAAGCATCGAACAGGACCAGCGCAAAGATCGCGCCGACCAGTGGCGAGATGTGCACCCGCAGCCCGTTCGCGAGGCCGAGAGCGTCTCTGTAGTGGCCGAAGTCGCCGGAGGCGGTGAAAGCGGAGGCGGCGGCCATCATAATCGCGGCCGCACCCACGACCACGATCAGCGCGCCGAGCACCGTGTCGGCCTTCTCGTACTCGAGCCAGCGAGGCGTGATGCGCTTGTCGATGACGTTGGACTGCTGGAAGAAGAGCTGCCATGGCGCGACCGTGGTGCCGACGATGGCGATGATCAACAGCGCAGCGTTGGAGGTGAAGCCGCCCTGGATGGTGGGCTGGACGAATCCTCTGATCGCGGCGCCCGGGTCGGGGTGGCTGAAGACTGCCAACGGCAACACCAGCAGGCTGGCAAACAGGAAGACGAACATCGCACGCTCCCATCGGGTGAAGTTGCCGGTGACCGTGATGCCTATCAACAGGACGGCGGACACCGGCACGACCACATATGGGCTGAAACCGAAGTACTCGCCGGCCATGCTGACGCCGATGAACTCGGTGCTGATGATCAGGAAGTTGAGAACGAACAGGCCGCCTACCGAGAACCACGCCCAGAAGGAGCCGAACCTCTCCTTGATCAGCCTCGCCTGGCCGACGCCCGTAACCGCGCCCAACCGCACGACCATCTCCTGGTTGACGATGAGTACGGGCACCAGCAACACCAGCGTCCAGAGGAGGGAGTAGCCGAAGTCCTGGCCGGCCTGTGCGTAGGTGGAGACGCCGCCTGCGTCGTTGTCGCCGACCATGACGATGAGGCCTGGCCCAACGATGGCGGCCAGCGTGAGCAGTCGCCTGCGCCAGGTTCGTCGCGGGGCCTCGTCATTGAGGCGGATCGTGCCGAACGCCCCGTGGATGTCGCCCGAGTGGGTCTCCTCAACCACCGAGGTAGGGACCGGGTGGGAGTCGCCTCTCACCGGCCCGCGCTCGGCCACCGAAGGTCAGACCCCGCTGCTCGCTTCGACGCGGTTGCGCCAGTTCTCTGGCACCAGTGCTTCGAGCACGTCGTCGACCGAGATGGCGCCCACGAGGTTCGATGAGGTGTCGGTCACCGCGAGGGCCGTGAGGTTGTAGTCCGCCATCATCAGCGACACGTCGGCGAGGTCCGCGCCGGCCATGACCCGTAGGTCGACGAGGTCTTTCTCGTCTTCCACCGCGGTGGTGGGATCGCCGCGAATCAGGTCGACCACGCCGATGCTGCCGACGAACTTCCCGTCGGCCTCCGTCACGAAGACGGTGCTGAGAAGCTGGTGCGGCGCCTTGTCGTCGGTGCGCACGCGCTCGAGAGCGTCGGCGGCGGACGTGCCGCGCACCACCGAGATGAAGTCCGGGTTCATCATTCCGCCCGCCGTGGTCGGGTGGTACTGCAGCAGCTTGCGCAGCTTGTTTTGCTGCTGAGCCGGCAGCATGCTCAGGACCGGCGTGAGCCGATCATGGTCGAGCTCCGCCAGCAGGTCCGCGGCGTCGTCGGGCGCCATCCGGCCCAGCACCTTCGCGGCCTCCTCGTTCGAACGAGACTTCAGAAACTCCACCTGGTGCTCGGTGTCGAGCTCCTCGAACACGTCCGCAGTCAGCTCCACATCGCTTTCCACGGCGTCGAGGATCTCCTCGCCTTCCTCGTGCGAGGCGTTCTCCACGAGGTCGGCGATCTGGGCCGGGTGAAGCCTGCGGAGGCGCTGCAGCGGCATCAGAAGCTTGGCCGTAGGAACGTGGCCCACGAACGGCTGAACATCCCTCCAATCCAGGATCGAGTGCCGGCGGAGGTCGGGCCGCGCGCGTCGAGGGATGAGCCGCCGCAGCATCGCCCGCGGGCTGCGATCGACGCCCATGAGCGCCCAGCCGTCGGGAACGCCTCCCAGCACGAGGTCGTGCGCCTGAACGATCTGGCCGCGGGCGACGTCCAGCAGGTGACGGCCGAGGACGTCAGCCGCTAAGAGCACCTCGCCGGGCCTCCGCTGAAAGGCGCCGGTGTTGAGCGTGGGGCTGCTCAACCGGACATCGCCAGGGGTCAGCCTCTCGATATTCGACAGGCCGACGTAGACGTCGCTGCCGCCAATGCGCACCTTCACCCCGGTCACCGGTGGATAGGCTCCTCCGCCCTCGCTGAGCTTCACGATCAGGTCTTCGATCCGGCCGACCTCGTTGCCCGCGGGATTGAGGACAGGGCTCTTCAGGATCTGCGTGAGCATCAGCCTCCGCTTGTCGTCGGGCGCGCCATGGTTGCGGGAGCGGTTCACGTCGGTCTCTCCGTTGCTCATCTGATTGCTCATCGAATCACCGCTTGCGCGGTCCTCCACCTCCAGCCCGCGCGACCAAGCCGCGCCTCAGGCACCTCGGCAATTATCCTGCCGAGCCCTCCATCCTGCCTTCCAGCTGCTCCATGCGGTGCAGCAGGCGTTCGAGCGCTGCGTCCTGGGCCGTCAGGTGATCCTGCATCTGGAGGCATTCGTGCAGGATCGCCTCCGCGTCCTGGTACGTGACCACCGCCCGCTTGTCCGATGCCGCGCCCAGGACCTGCTGGCCGACCATGATCACGAACATCAGCAGCAGCTGGACAATGTTGCCGAGGAACAGCAGGAAGGCGAACGGATAGGGGTCGATGCCGTGGAGCGGGCCCCACGCAAAGCCGGCGAAGACCATCCAGGTCGCCATCGTCGCCGCGGCAATGTAGAACGCCCACATCGTGCCTACACGCTTCGTGATCGCGGCGCCAAGCCGCCCATTGACTCCGATGTGCTGATCGGCAACCTGCGGCGGTGGCTGGAGCTTCCTATGCTCGGTGTGGGGATGCGGATGGTGGACGAAATCGATGTTGGTCATGGCGGAGAGCCTCCAAAATTACGCGGTGCGGAAGCGTGGCCCTTCCCCGATCCGCGCCGCTAGGATCGGGTCCAGACATGGACGCTTTGAGCAGTATCGCGCGAGCTCAGGCGGCTGACTGACTGGGAGCCGTTTCTCACGTGAGCGAGGAAACACCCTCCACGCCGCTCGACCCGACCCCACACCTGCCGCGCGGGGATATGACACCACCTCCTCCACCTTCCCCACTCCCCCCGAAACCCCCGCCGCCCAACGGCCCACCACCGGGGGCCGCGTATTACCCCCCGCCGCCACCGGCCCCACACGCGCGCTCCCGCACGGGCCCGTTCATCGGCATCGTTTCCGTGGTCGGCCTGCTGGTGGTGGTGGGGATCCTTGCCGGTTTGTTTCTCGTCGGAGCGAACGCTCTCAAGCGCGTCGCGAACACGGTCGGGCCCGTGGTGGCGACGACTGCCGTGGCGTCAACCAGGGGCAAGACCGTCTTCGCAGACGAGTTTCGCGATCCATCATCAGGCTGGACCACGGACGTGCTGCCGTCGGGGACCAGCTTCACATACGCCCCCGAAGGCTATGTCGTCGTCGCCAAGGGCACGCTGGATCATTTCGCCGGATCGCCTTACATGACGCCGGTTGCGCAGATTGCGATGGGCGTGACCGCGACGCAGGCGACCGACGCGCCGGCGGGCGCCGGGTATGGGGTGAGCTGCTGGCGCGGCACCGACGCAGGCGAGCTGCGGTACGACTTCATCATCACCTCCGCGGGAGAGTGGACGGTGGACAGGCGCGACGGTGGCGTGCTCACCAAGCCGCTGATCCTCAAACAGGGAAAGTCGTCAGCCACCCTGGGCAGCGCACCACTGACCGTGACGGGCATGTGCGCGACGCTGGCCGACGGGCACACGGTGCGCCTTGTGATGTTCGCCGGTTCCGCCAAGGTCGCGGACTTCATGGACAGCGCCACCACCCTCCCCGACGTCGGTTGGCAGGCCGACCTGATGGTGACCAGCTCGGAGATCCACGACTCGATCGTGTCGGTCACGCATTTCGAGGTGCGCGACCTCGCGCGCTGACCGGGCCCTGGTCCCTTGGCCATTCGCCAGGATCTCAGCTGATCAGGCCGCCGGCTGCTACTTCTATACAATCCCGCGATACACAGGTGCCTGTAAAGCCTAGCGACGATTGGAGCGGCAAGCGCGTAGTTGTTACCGGGGCGGGTGGGTTCATCGGGAGTCACCTGACCGAGCATTTGGTAACTCTCGGCGCCTCGACGACAGCGTTCCTGCGTTACAACTCGCGATCGGAAGCCGGCTGGCTCGACGGGAGTCCTGCCGACGTTCGCTCTGAGATCGATCTGGCTTGGGGTGATCTGCGCGATCCCGACAGCGTCAGGCGCGCCCTTCACAAGGCCGATGTCGTGTTCCATCTCGGCGCCCTTGTCGGCATTCCATACTCATATGAAGCCCCCAGGCAGTACGTAGAGGCGAACGTGCTCGGAACCCTCAATGTCCTGGAGGCAGCGCGTTCAGCCGACGTGAGCCGGGTTGTCCAAACCTCAACCAGCGAGGTCTATGGCACGCCGCTGTACACGCCAATCGACGAGCAACACCCGCTGCAGGGCCAATCGCCCTATTCAGCGACAAAAATTGGGTCAGACAAGCTCGCTGAAAGCTTCTGGCGCGCATACAAGCTGCCCGTCGCGACGCTGAGGCCGTTCAATACGTTTGGTCCGCGGCAGTCGGCGCGCGCAATTCTGCCGACCATCATCGGGCAGGCCTTGAAGGGCTCTGAGATCCGGCTTGGCAGCCTTACACCCATCCGCGACATGAACTTTGTCGCTGACACTGTTGATGGCTTCATTCGAATCGCCACCTGCGACGCGGCTCTCGGACGCGTTGTCAATGTTGGATCCGGACGTGGCCTGAAAGTAGGTCAGATGGTGGATGCGGTATCGAAAGCGCTGGGTAGACCGCTCAAGGCGGTGGACGACCCGGATCGGGTGCGGCCACCGACAAGCGAAGTTGAGGCGCTCATCGCCGACGCGAAGCTGGCTGACCAGCTATTTGGATGGCGATCGGTTACGCCTTTCGAGGAAGGTCTCAAACGCACGATCGAGTGGTTTTCCGAGAAGCAGGCTGTCCTTGATCCCACGAAGTACCTGATTTGAAGTGCGGGTTGCCGTGAAGGCCGTGATCCTTGCAGGCGGCAAAGGCAGCCGCCTTGCGCCCTATACGACGGTACTGCCAAAGCCCTTGATGCCAATCGTCGACACGCCGATTCTCGAAATCGTTCTCAAGCAGCTCAAACACTATGGCTTTGAGGAGGTCGTAATCGCGGTCGGCCACCTGGCGGCTCTGATAAAGACGTATTTCGGGGACGGCTCTGGTCTGGGAATTCGGATTGAGTATGTTCACGAATCAGCGCCACTCGGTACTGCGGGGCCGTTGGCCAATATCGATGAGCTCTCTGAGACCTTCGTCGTGATGAATGGCGACATTCTTACCGACCTGGATTACCGGAACATGGTCGAGCACCACCGCGAGGGCGGGGCGATGATGACGATCGCGACCCACAGGCGAACCGTGAAGATCGACTTTGGCGTGCTGGAGACGCTTGAGGGTGATGTCGTCAAGTACGTTGAGAAGCCGACGCTCGACTATGTCGTCAGCATGGGCATTTACGTAATGGAGCCGGCTGTGCGCGGCCACATCAAGCGCGGCGAGTACATGGACCTGCCCGATCTGGTTCGGGCGCTTCTCGCTGCGGGTGAACGCGTTGCTGCGTACCCCTTCGATGGTCGTTGGCTCGACATCGGACGCCACGAGGACTTCACCGAGGCCCAGGTTCGGTTCGAAGAAAATCGCCACGATTTTCTGAAGTGAGCGCCGCCGAGCGCGTCCTGGTCACCGGCGCGGGTGGCCAACTCGGCGGACATGCAGCCCACCTGTTGGCCAGAAGCGGCAAGCATGTCTATGGCACGGTCCGCGGATCGATCCCCGCAGCCGGGGAAAAGCCACCAGCAATTCGCTGGCTGTCGTGTGATTTCTCGAAGCCTGATGAGGTGCGGGCGGCCGTTAAAGCTTCGAATCCGTCCCTGGTGCTGCATGCGGTCGGGCTTGCCGGTATCGTCGACATGAGCGCGCTGGTTGCTGCCAACGTCACAGCGCTCGAGCACCTGATTGAGTCGCTGGAAGATGCCCCCCTTGATTGCCTGCTGGTTATCGGGTCGGGCGCTGAATACTCCCCCGGACGCGATCGCGAACCCATTCGTGAAGATCATCCCCTTGGCCCGTCAAGCCCTTACGGCCTCAGCAAGCTCCGTCAGTTCGAGATCGCCCAGCGAGCTGCGGAACGGGGTTTGCCCGTCGCGTACGGACGCCCATTCAATCTGATCGGGCCGGGTGTCTCGTGCGTAACTGCTGTTGGCGACATCTCCAAGCGTGTAGCCGAAGCGATGCAGGGGCAAGGTCCCAGGGTTATCGAAGTCGGCGATTTGAACAGGTGGCGCGACTACCTCGATGTGCGCGACGCGGCCACGGCATGCGCGCTTTTGCTGGAGAACGCTTCTCCCGGCGATGCCTACAACATTTGCAGCGGGGTGCCGGTGCTTATGTCAGATGTGGTGGACAGGCTCTTCGCGCTGGCCGATGACCACCTGGCCTTGCAGAGGGTTGAGTTGAGCGCCTCGCCGGATTACGTCGTCGGCGACTCGTCCAAACTCCGCGGCCTGGGATGGTCACCGGAATTCGAGATGGACACCTCCTTGCGCGACGGCCTGCAGTACATCGCCTCGAGGCTCTCATCGGGCTGAGCCCAACCGTGTTGCAACGTTGCGGTGGCGACCGTTTGCTGGTTATCAAACACATCGGCCTCGCGATGATCGCGCTCGGCGTCGCCGCCTGCGGCGCCCAGCCTGCAGGCGACAAGGCACAGGTGCCGGCGGCGGTGGCGAGGCTGATCCAGGATATGAAGAATCAGCCGGTCGCGGACCCGCCCGCGTATCTGGCCAGCTATGAGTACTCAGGCCGGGTCGTCTATTACGTGCCACCGCGGTGCTGCGACATCTTTGGCAATCTCTACGACGCCCAGGGCAAGATAATCTGCCACCCGGACGGCGGTCTTGCGGGGCATGGCGATGGGCAGTGTCCGGATTTCTTCAGCCAGCGAACTCACGAAACGGTCATCTGGCGGGACACGCGCAAGGCGGGCTGACGCTAGCGGCAGGCTCCTGCGAGGACGTCGCTGTCTCCCAACTTGTAGTCCATCTCGTGGACGGCTCGTCCGTTTGACAGGAGGTAGAGCTTCGAGCTGAGCGACCTCACGCCTACCAATATCCACGTGCGCTGCGAGTCGATGTACGCGCCCGCCCCGGCCGGTGCTCCGGGAATGCCCACGGCGTTGCCGCCCGCATCTATCAATCGAAGGCCGAGGTTGCCAACGTAAGCCAATAGCTGGCCGGACGGAGTCATGCCTGCCACCGTCACGCCCTGGCCAGGGCGGTACTGGAATCGGATCACCGCTCCCGTTCTGAGGTCGGCGCGGACGAGCTCGTCGCTGCTTTCGCCCGAGCCGGGCGGATGGGGATCGTCGGGATTGAGGTCCGAACCGTTTGCGAAGTTGCCCAGGGTGGCCGTCCACCACTCGGGGCGGGTGGAGGAGTGCAGGCGGCGGATCACATTGGTCCTGGGGTCGAGGACGAATATGCCGCTGCCCGCCCATAGCCCGCTGATGCTGCGCTCGATCAAGTAGAGCCCATCGGCGCGGTAGTCGAGAGGGTAGTAGCGGCCGACGTTGGTAATCAGTCGATCGGTGCCTGTCCGAACATCGACGATATGGAGCTCGTTGGGCCCGCCGGTCGGTCCCGACGCGTAGGCATAGTGCCCGCCGTCGGGGCTCACTGCGGGGGAGTCGGCGGGAATCCACCGACCAAAGGCTCGGTCGTAGAAGCCGAGCGTCCGGGTCGTGCCCAGGAGGAAAGGCATGTCCACTGTCTGGTACAGCACTCCCGACCGCCTGAACCGGAGCTGGGGGCTGGTCTTGGCGCCAGTAGGTACGGTCAGGAAGTAGCCGACCACGTCGCCTTCCCCATTCAACCCAGCGACGGGGAAGGCGCACAGGGCTCTGGCGGTCGGCGTGCCGGCGGCCCTGGGGCTCGGGAGAACGGCGGTCGGGCTGGGCGAAGGTGAGAATGGGTTGGTCGCCCGGCTGGACGGGCTTGGCGCTGGGGTGGGCGCCGTCGCCTGGTTCGACTGGCACGCGGTTGCGGCGATGGTCAGGAGGGTGACCCATGCCCAGGCTCGTGTGCTCACTGATAGGTGAACGTGGGCGGCGGACTTCGGTTTCGCCAAAACGCGCTGCTTTCGTGCCCGCCGGTGATTGGTGCCTCGCCGGTGATTGGTGCCCCGCCAGGGATTCGAACCCCGGACCCTCTGATTAGAAGTCAGATGCTCTTTCCACTGAGCTAGCGGGGCGAAGGCGCCGTCTCGGAGAGAATACTGAGGTGAGAGGTGAGGTGGAATGACTGACAAGCTGACACGTCTGAAGGAAATCCTGGGCGAGGTGTCCGACCTCGGTCGGGCTGGGGCCGTGTTGGCCTGGGACCAGGAGACGTTCATGCCGCCTGGCGGCATCGAGAATCGCGCGGACCAGCTGACGACGCTTCAGAAGCTGAGCCACAGCCGGTTCACGTCAGACGACGTGGGCACCTTGCTCGATGCGGCCGAGGGCGAGGTGGCGCGCCTGCCCTTCGATTCCGATGACGCGAGCGTCGTGCGCGTCACGCGCCGCGACTACGAGCAGGCGCGCAAGCTGTCGTTGGAGCTGGTCGGAGAGATCGCGCGGGCCGGGGCGACGGCGCGGCCCGTGTGGCAGAAGGCGCGGGAGGAGCAGGACTTCAGCCTGTTCGCCCCCTACCTGGAGAGGAATGTCGAGCTGAACCGGCGGGTCGCCGACGCGCTGGGGTATAAGAAGCGGCCTTACGACGCATTGCTGGATCGGACCGAGCCCGGGTTGACCACCGATCAGCTCGAGGAGATCTTCGCCGAGCTGAAGCAGGCGATCGTGCCGCTCGTCGCCGATATCGCGCGCAACGCGGACTCGGTGGACGACGGCGTGCTACACCGGGGGTTCGACCCTGAGGTGCAGGTGCGGTACGCGCTCGAGCTGGTCACCAAGTTGGGGTACGACATCGAGCGTGGGAGGCAGGACCTGTCCACGCATCCATTCACGATTCCGTTTGGGCCGGGGGATGTGCGCATCACGACGCGGGTGTCGCGCGAGTTCTTCAACGAGTGCCTTTACGGGTCGATACATGAGGCGGGGCACGCCATGTACTACCAGGGGGTCGGGAAGAACCTGGACCGCACGCCATTGTGGGATGGGGCGTCGCCGGGGGTGCATGAGTCGCAGTCGCGGTTGTGGGAGAACATGGTGGGCAGGAGTGCGGCGTTCTGGCGCCACTTCTATCCCAGCTTGCGGAAGGCGTTTCCCGAGCCCCTGAAAGGGGTGGATGAGGAGGCGTTCTTCAGGGCAGTCAACAAGTCGTACCCGTCGCTCATTCGGGTCGAGGCCGACGAGGTCACGTACAACCTGCACATCCTGCTGCGGTTCGAGCTGGAGAACGAGATGCTCGAGGGGACGCTCAAGGTGCGGGACCTGCCTGAGGCGTGGAATGCGCGGGTCAAGGAGTACCTGGGGATCGAGGTGCCCAACGACAGCGAGGGGGTGTTGCAGGACATCCACTGGTCGTGGGTGGACTTCGCGGTGTTCCCTGGATACACGCTGGGCAACCTGATGAGCGCGCAGCTCATGGAGAAGGTTCGGGGCGCGATACCTGACCTGGATGGACAGATCGAGAGGGGGGAGTTTGGCGCGCTGTTGGGGTGGTTGCGGGCGAACGTGCACCAGCATGGGAGGAAGTTCACGCCCAATGAGCTGATGGAGAGGGCGACAGGGAAGGCGCTTTCGGCCGAGCCGTGGATCGCGTACGTGAGGCAGAAGTTTGGGGCGCTGTACGGCGCGAAGGCGGCGCCTTAACAGGCACGGTTGCGACGCCGCGGTCACCCCGACATCGACGCCATCCATCCGCGTCTGTCAGCGCTTGGTTGAGAAGTCGACCGGCGCTCGCGCTTCTCGATTCACCTCGAGGTGGAAAATGTCGGGCCGTCCGTAGTGCCCGGCCACGTCCAGCGTCCGTTTCGCTGCGGCGGCGCGCGCCGGGTCGCAATCGGCGTAGAGGATGCCGTGCTTCTCACGGAGCGGACCCGCCACCACGTTGCCGCTCGGGTCCACGATCACCGAGCCGCCGGGGTTGAACCAGGCCTCGAGGTCGGGGAACAGCCGCTTGCGGTCCGGAAAGTCGGTGGGGATGTCCTTGCCACGCATGCTGCTCCCGTTGCCGAGCACCCAGCAGCGCCCTTCGAGCGCGATGTGGCGCATGGTCGACAACCACGTCCCACCCTCGTCCCAGGTCGGCGCGATGTAGATCTCGCAGCCCTGAGCGAATATGGCGAAGCGGGCCAGGGGCATGTAGTTCTCCCAGCAGATGAGGCCGCCAACCCGCCCCGAAGGCGTGTCACTCACGCGGAGTCCCGTGGCGTCACCCTCCCCCCACACCATGCGCTCAGGGTTGGTGGGCACCAGCTTGCGATGCCGGTTCAGGATCTCACCATCCGGACCTATGAGGACGGCTGAGTTATAGATGGTGCCCCGACTGAACTCGCCATCACGCTCGTGAATCCCGATCGACACCGTCACCTTGAGCCGGCGCGCCGCCGCCTGGATCGGCTTCAGCTGGCCCGCCTTCAGATCGACCGAGTTCTCCAGCAGCCGTTTGTGTATGTCGCCGCTCAGGTCGTAGTCGTCCCCAGGGCGCAAACGCCACACCCATTCGGGGTAGCCCGGAACCCATGTCTCAGGGAATGAAACCAGCCTGGCGCCGCGAGCGGCCGCTTCGTCGAGCAGCTCGACTCCACGCGCGAGGGTCTTCTGCCGGTTGAGCGCCACCGGGGGATGCTGCACGACGGCGACACGGTAAGGGCTCGGGGCCTTTTTTGGCATGGAGCCATGTTGCAACGTAGTGGTGGCCTGTGCCTAGTGCTTTGTCGGAAAGTCTCCGGCGCGGGCCACCATGCCCGGCAGCTCTTTGCCCAACCGCTCACTCAGCCAGCGTGAGCAGGCAATCAGCGCGTCGAGGTCGATCGCAGTGTCCAGGCCAAGGCCGCGCATTAGATAGACGAGATCCTCGGTGGCGATGTTTCCAGTCGCCTTTGGCGCGAACGGGCAGCCGCCGGCACCGCCGACCGACGCGTCCAGCGAGACCACGCCCTCGTCGAGCGCGGCGACTGCGTTCGCGTAGCCGGTGTTGCGCGTGTTGTGGAAATGCGCTCCGACCGTCGCGCCAAGCCGCCGAGCGCCACCCACCAACTCCTTCACCTGCGACGGAACTCCGACGCCGATGGTGTCTGCCACCGAGATCTCGTCCGCCGGATCCTCCATGAGGCGCTCGATGATGTCGAGGACTCTCTTCGCCGGCACCGGCCCTTCGAACGGGCACCCAAAGGCCACGCTGACAGTCACCGTGATGGGTATGCCGTCGGCGCGGGCCCTGCGCACAAGAGCGAGAGCTGTCTTGATGCCTTCGTCCGTGGTTGCGTTCTGGTTGCGGCGCCCGAACTCGTCCGTCGCGGACATCGCGTAATGCACCTCGTCGACGCGCGCTGCCAGCGCCCGTTCGTATCCCTTCTCGTTCAGGACCAGGCCCGCGTAAGTGGTGCCGGCGCGCCGGTGCAGCGCCGCCATCACCGCCTCGGCCCCGGCCATCTGCGGGACCAGCTTGGGATTGACGAAGCTCGCGGCCTCGATTCGCTTGATGCCGGCGGCGGCGAGCATGTCGCACATCTCGGCGCGCACGCCAGGTTCCAGCACGCGGTCCTCGTTCTGCAGCCCGTCGCGAGGACCGACGTCGCAGACGACCAAGCTCATATGGATAAAGGTAGATGGGACGGGCGGCGGGCTCGATGCCCGCCGCCCGTGAATGGCTTAGCTCGACTTCGCGAAGTACGCGTCCTCACCAAAGCCTGTCCGGCCGGCGAAGGTCGAGAGATTGCGCATGTCGGTCCAGTAGGCGACCACCCCGCCGTCCGCGGTGGCAGCGATGTTGCTGTAATCGCCGAGGAAGGACGTGGCGAACGGGAATGCGGAATTCACAGTGCGGGCAAACCATCGGTCGCCCGAAGTCGGGTTGGAGGGAACCGTGGACACCGGGTGGATGTCGAAGGCCAGAGTGCCTGCGCCCGTCTCTGTTGCGATCGAATAGTTGTAGAGGTGGTTCGCGGCGTCCGCGGACCGGTCGAAGGTGCCGATTCGCAGATGGCCGCTGGTGTCATAAGCGCCCCAGGGCATGTACTGGTCTCCTGGCAGCGTCACGGCCGTTGGAGTCGACCAGCTTGAGCCGCTGTCGAACGACTGGCTGACGATCACGTCCGAGTTCGTCTTCGCCACGTATGGGTCGCTCGGTGCGGGCGTGACGCTGTTGCGCATGTCGGACCACACCACCGCGAGGTGCGCGGCGTTGGTCGGGTCGGCCGTGATGTTGCCCGCCGCCCAGGTGCGGAACAGGCTGTCCTGATATGTCTGCCGGCCGAATGCGATCGGGTAATCGGTGGCGCCATCGATGACCGTTCCCACCTTGGTTGGGCCCGCGATACGAGCGCCGGTCGAAGGCGAGACCTCGACCACCTCGTAGTCGTCGCGGCCGGTCGCGAGGTCGGTCGTGTTCATGAAGGCGACGAAGATGCGGCCATTTACCGTAACCACGGGGACGGAAACGAATGCCTCGTCGAGAGCGCCCGAGATGATGACTGGCGCCGTCCAGGTCCGGCCACCGTCATGGGTGACCGAGCTGTAGATCTTGGCGGAGACGAAGCTGCCCTTCTGAGCCTGGCGGAAGTCGCCGTATGTGACGATGGCATTTCCGTTGCCCCATGCCGCGATGTACTCCTTGTCGAGCACGTCGCCGACGCTGGTGAAAACGCCACTTCCCGACGCAACGCGGACGTTGGTCCACGTCTTGCCCTTATCCCCGGAGTTGGACACGAGGACATCAGGGCTCTGAGCGTTGGCGGGTCCAACGAAGCGGAAGCCCAGGGTTGCGTAGTACGCGTGGCCCGCGGCGTCGAAAGCCACGGCGGGGTCGCCTGACGCCTGATACGCCGAGTTCGCGTTGAGGGTATACATGGACCAGGTTGTGCCGCCGTCGAAGGTGACGTGGGCGCGCGAGAGCAATGTCTCTGAGACGTGCCCGCCGGAGTTGATGGCGAGCTGGTAATCGTTGGCCCCGCCGATCATGTTGTTGTGATCGGTCGGGTTAACAGCGATTGACGTTTCGTTATGCGGCGCTGCTGAGGACTCGCAGTCCGTGTTGGCGTTGCCGCCCTGGGGAGCTGTCGTACAGACGGCGGTTCCCGGCTTCACGCCTGGCCCCGTGCCAAATACGGCGCCGGCGACCGGCGCCGGCGCGTCGACCCCGTTGTGCGTGAAATCGACGGGTTGCACGATGTCGTCAGCCGAGACAGCCAGCGATTGGCTCAATGTCACTATCGATATGGTCGCCAGGATCACGCCTCTAATTGGTCTCACCACGCCCTCCCTTAATGCCTAGAACCGGAACCACCAGGCCGCTCCCCAAAGCCCTCGCCGATGGTAATCGAAGCCGGCATCACGTGACATCCCACGCGTTCGAATCGAACAGCCCTTAATCTGCGGGCGTGAATCCAATTCCTTGGGCGGTCGAAGGACCGGTCCAGGCCGAGGTGTTCGTCATCCGACTGAAGGAGGACCGTCCTGAGCTGGCGGGGCCATGCGGACCCGATCCCTGGTACATCGAGATTGCCGCTGAGGACGATCCGGTAGAGGTCGTGAGCCGCCTGTCGCGCAACCTGATGGGCGAGCCCGTGCTGGTTCATTCCACATCGTGGCGGCGCGCTCGCGGTGCGGTGGTGCTGAGCTTTGTGGTCGTCAACTCGGACCTGCAGGCTCCTCAGCTCGTGGGCTTGCCGATCGATCGAGCTGAGCTGGCGCGCTCGGGTACCACCGACGCGGCTAAGACGATCGCTGCGGCGCAGGTGCTGGAGCACGGCCTGCGCCACCTCGCGTGGTTGGCACGGGAAGACCCGGTCGTGATGGCCAGCCTCAGCGATGAATGGAAGCGCGCACTGGAGGATTACGTGCCCGAGCCCTTCCGAAACTTGATCGGTTAGGCGCGGCCTGGATTCGTCGGGGCGGCAGTCACGATCGCCGCATTGGCCTGGCCGGCCACCACGCTGATGGTGCACGAAACCGTTTTTGTGGCGTTGTAGCCAACGTCCGGCTTGACCTCGACCTGGCAGGTGCCGACACTCTGTTTCGAGGCAGGATCAGTCATCGTGAACGTGATGGTGGAAGGCGCCTGTGCGCCAAGCTTGCCCCCCAAGTTCTTGACCACCGCCGAGACGACGCAGGTCGAATTGCAGCGGGACGTATCCACCGACACAACGGTGTAGATCGGCGGCAGCGTCGAGAGGTTTGAGAAGTCAATGACGTCCGACGGTCTCAAGATCTTGAAGTCCTTGCCGAAATTGCCATATTGGAAAGCAGCGTCGCTCACTCCGTCGACAGTGGCTCCTTTCTTCAACTGCACGCGAAGGAGCTGGTGAGGGGCGCCGGCGGCCACGAGCACTTCTGCCCTGAGACCTGAGAGGCTCACTGCATCGATGCCATCGACCGTCACGTGGTCGGTGCGCTCCGACAATGAGGGACCGAGGAAGGTCGCCTTAAAGGCGGCTCCATCGGTGAAGTTGGTCAGCTGGGGCAGCTGTCCTGCCGAACCCTTCCACCACGCGTTGCCGGCCGCTTTGACCAGGTTCCGCGAAGCCGGGTCGGTGCCCATGTGCTGGGAAAGGAACTGGTTGCCCCGAAAGTACGCATCGGTAACCTTGACCCCGGTCGCGTCCACGAAGATCGCCGCTTCCAGCTTCAGGTCGGCGTTGCTCACGACGATGTGCTGGGTGCCCGGCCTCACCAGCTGAAGGTCGATTGACCACAGCCGTCCGGACTCGTTGTAAGTGCCTGTGATCTCGAGGCTTTTTGCCCCGATGAGGCTGTCGACGATGCCGGCCTCGAGAGCACGAGTCGACGGCTCCCCGAGGCCAAACGGCGCCTGGCATCCGGCCAATGAGGCGACAGTCGCGGCGCCGGCCATGACGGCCAGCGCGCGTCGCGTCGCGTTCCGCGGTGAACTCATCGTTGCCATTCGCTCGCCCCTGTAACGGCCCGGATACTATTCCCGTTACCACACCGTGGCGAGTTCTGAAGCGGCGAAGCGCAGGAGCGTCCGCGTTGGGGGCCGCGAGTACCCCATCGTCTTACCCAGCCTCCGCGACCCCCGAATGCACGTCGCCGCCGTCCTCCTGACTCTCCAGGCGCTCGGTCAGACGGTGCTCGGATTCCGGCTCTCGATCGCCCAGATCCTGATCTGCCTGGCCACCGGCGCCCTGATCGAGTTCTCTGTCGTGTTCTTCAAGGACCACGCCATCATCTGGCCGGCCAGCGGGTTGCTCACCGGCAACAGCACCGCTTTCATCCTCCGGGTCCCGGGCACACTTCATGGCCAGTGGTGGAGCACGCACGGGATCGAGATCTTTATCGGTGTGGTGGCACTGGGTATGGCGACCAAGTACCTGATCCGTTGGAAGGGGCGGCACATCTTCAACCCTTCCAATGTGGCCCTCGTGCTCGCGTTTGTCGTGATGGGCGTGCAGCGCGTCGAGCCGCTGGACCTCTGGTGGATTCCGATGGGCCTGTGGATGGTGGTGACCTACGTGGTCCTCGTTGGCGGAGGCCTGCTGATCGCATGGGAGCTGAAGATGCTCGGGCTGGTCTTCGCTTTCATGATCGCGTTCGCTGCCTTCCTGGCGATTGCACTGTCCCAGTCCCCGGACCATTGCATGGTCGCCAGCTGGCGGGTGACACCGATGTGCGGGCGCGACCTGTGGCAGATCCTGGTGACCTCTCCCGAGGTCCTGATCTTTGCCCTGTTTATGATCCCCGACCCCAGGACGGTCCCTGATGGGCGGGTGGCGCGCGTGGTGTTCGGTGTGCTCGTCGCAATGCTGGCCGTCCTGTTGATCGGCCCAACCACTCTCGAGTTCTGGACGAAGACCGCGATCCTGGCGAGCCTGGTCATCGCTTGCGCTGTGCGATTTGCGCTGGTCGCCTTTCTCGCGCCGTTCGTCGCGGAGGGTGGTGGGCTTCGATGGATGTTTGGAGGTTTCAGGTGGCAGGTTCCGGCGGCCCTCGCGGTGGCCCTGCTCTGTATTGGCGCCCTGCCGGTGGCGGCGGACATCTCGACCACGAGCCCGACCCCCTTCGCGGAGCTACCCGATGGCTCCACGCCGAAGGTCACCCTGACAGTGGGCAGCGGGCCGGCGACCGCGGAATGGGTCTCGACCACCGCGGGTGCGGCCTTGCCGCCGCCCGGCGGCACGGTTCCGGCTTCCGCGTCCGCGAGGGTGTGGATCCTGCCTGCGATACCGAAGGTGAATATCGGGTCGAACATTTCCAGCTTCCAGCCGATCTCCGCGCAGCTGGCCGCGACGATGGCGCATGACGTCGTGCTTGACCTGATAATCGAGTCTGAGGCGCGTCGCGCCCATGACCTCAAGCTGGCGGCGCTCGGCGCGTCTGGCGACGGGCTTACCGAGTTCACCGACGTCATCAAGCAGGACATTGCGGCGAAGAGGATCGTCCAGAAGACCTATAGCTTCAGCAGCATCAACCTGAACCTGTACTTGCCCAAGTTCGCCACGCAAGCCCCGCGATTGGTGGGGATCAGTGTCACCGGAACTTCAACCCTCATCACACGCGACGCGTCCGGCAACGGGCTGTCGCAGACAAGCTCCCCCTACGCAAAGACGTGGGGCCTCGACTTCGCCTACTCCACACAAGGCGAGATACTGGGCGGCCAACAGGTGATCGTCGTCGACTACACCGGCCTGGCACCAGCCCCTTAACCGCCGGCGCCCCGGACTTACGGCTCGTCCCGGGTGACAGCTTTTGGGATACCGGCCGGTTCGTAAGCCGGCGGAGGCTCGATCCCAAATGTGTCCGCGAGGCGGACGAACAGGCTGAAGAGTGCCGCTACGTATGCGGCCTCGGCGATCTGCTCGTCGGTCCACCCCACCTCGCGCAGCCCCTGGACCTGCTCGTCGGTCACCCGATAGGCGTGCTTGGAGATGGTGCCTACGAACTCCAGCAGCAGTCGCTCAGGCGCCTCGAGCTTGGCGGCGTCGAGGTCTCCGTCCCGTAAAGCTTCCGCCACCCCCTCGAACTGCTTGCCCTGCAACTGCAGGAACCACGTGTGGGAGCTGAGTCAATACCTGCAGCGGTTGAGGGCCGAGACATAGGAGGCGATCATCTCGTGCTGGGCACGCGTGAGGGCGCCGTCGCTGAAGTGCATCCGCGACGCGGCCTGGATCGCGGACAGGAAATCCGGCCTCAAGCTCATCGTCTGCAGGATCGGCGCCACGATGCCGATGGGGCTCAGTGCCTTGGCTTGCGCATACACGTCGGCCAATGGGCCTGTCGCGTCCGATTCCTCGATCATCCTGATTCGGGCCACGACATTATTAACGGTCCCTGGGGGAAAAGGTGTTGGAGCTTGGCCTAGCCGGCGGGCAGCGTCGCGCGGACGCTGGTGCCCAGATCCGGCTTCGATTGGACCGACAGCGTGCCGCCCAGGAGCTGTGCCCTCTCGCTCATGCCCAGCAAACCGAGCGACGTTGAATTTGCCTGCGTCTGGTTCAGGTCGAATCCGATGCCGTCGTCGAGAATCTCGACCCCAATGCCCTTGCCGCCAAAATTGACTCCGACCTTCACCGCACGCGCCGCCGCATGCCTCTCGATGTTATGGAGCGCCTGCTGCGCGATCCGGTATGCGCCAAGCTCGACGCCGGGATCGAGGCGACGGACATCTCCAATCACGTTGAAGGAAACGTCCAGAGCGTTGCGCTCGCCGAACTCCTGCGTCAACCGGCGCAAGGCGGGAACCAATCCGAGGTCGTCAAGCGCGGGGGGGCGCAGGCCGCGCGCAATGTCACGCAGGTTCTTGATCGCGGCAGCCAGAAGTCCCTCGCTCTCTCGCAGGTCGCCGACGATCGCCGCCGCCTCGCCTTCTCGGGCGTCCGCGACCCGCCTGTAGAGCTGGATCAGGTCCTGCAAGGGCTCGTCGTGGATCTCCTGGCCGATGCGCCGACGTTCTTCTTCCTGTGCCAGAACGATGTTCGCAGCGTATGCGGTCATGCGCTGAGCCTCTCGGCGAGATGCCAGGCGCTCTCGCTCGACCCGCTGGCCAACGAAGATGGCGACGGCGTCGATGATGGCGAGCTGGGTGCCATCGATCCAGTGGTTGTAGGCCTTGTCGATCACGAAGAAGTCCGGCAGCGTGAGCAATGTTACCCAAGCGGCCGTGGCGAAAGATCCGGTAAGCCCGAAGTTCAGGGCCGCATAGATGATCGGGACCATGAACAGCGCCACCGTGGCGAAACCGGGGATACCGATCGGTGTGATGAAGTTCGCGGTGTCCGCCAGCTCGTGCCCGGCAGCGATGGCCACGACCAATCCCTGGACCAGCCAGAAGCGGCGGTCGCGGAGCGGAGGCCGCAGCGCCCTTCGGACTAGCTCACGAACGCTGACCACAGGCGCGATGCTCATTCGGGCTCGAGGCTGATCAGCCCTCGTGCCGCGGCATGCACGACGGCCTCGGTGCGCGAATTCACTCCCAGCTTCGAGTAGATGTTGTTCAGGTGCCCTTCGACTGTTCGCTGGCTGATCTGAAGGCGGCCGGCAATCTCCTTGCTCGACATGCCACGGGCGGTCAGGCGCAGCACGTCGAGCTCGCGTTCGCTCAGACGCGGCCCCGAGGCCTCCGGATGCATCGCCCGCATCGCCAGCTTGTGTGACAGCTCGTCCTGAAGCACGGTGGCCCCGGAGTGAACCGCCCGGACGGCTTCAATGAGCTTGGCCCCGGGCGTCGTCTTGAGCATGTATCCGGAAGCGCCGGCATTCAATGCTTCAGCCACGTACTCCTCGTCGTCATAGGCGCTCAGCAGGAGGACTCGAATGTCCTTGTGCTTGCCGGTCACTACTCGGGCCACCTCGATTCCGTTCATGCCCGGCAGGCGCATATCCAGCAGAACGACATCGGGCGCCAACCTCTCGATCAGCTCGACCGCCTCGTCCCCGCGCCCCGCCTCGCCCACGACCTCGATGTCTTGCGACTGCTGAAGGATGTGGCGCGTGCCCTCGCGCAGCAGCGTGTGGTCCTCCACGATCACTACTCGAATTCGAATTTCGCTCATCGCCCGTCCTGAGAATATGCGGCTTTAACAAGAAGAAGAGGTGGCCGTCTCCGGCCACCCCTTCGCTGACGAGGTGTCAATTACGCGACTGTGATCGTTCCGGCCATGAAGCCTTCCTTGCCCATGCCGCTGATGCCCGCGTGCATCGCCCACTGTGCGGCGTCGGTGTCACAAGGCATCGGGCAGTACCAGCGGTACGTTCCAGCCTTGGAGGCGGTGAAGGTGAATGTCGTGACAGACGCCTTGCCCTCAGAGGGGGCGGGCGGGATCATCTGGCTTACCGCGAGTCCGCCGTCCAGGACCATTCCGTGGGGCACGTCGTCGTAGTTCGAGACCACGACGGTCACGGTGTCGCCGACCTTCAAGTTGGTCGAGTCGGCAGTGAAGAACGAGTCGTGGAACTTGCCGTCTGGTCCCTTCTTGGCGAGCTTGCTGGCCGGTCCCACCACCGTGTAGTGGAGGGTCACTGCGTTGCCGATCACGGCACCGGTCGGGTGCGCGTACGAATCTGAAGCGGCGGTAGAGCCGCCTCCGCATGCCGCCGCCAGCCCCATGAGCAGGAGTCCGGCCGATATTCCGATTCCTTTTGCGAGATTGAACGTCTTCATTGCTTTACACCTCATCCGATATTTGATGAGCTCAGCATCGCCCTGAAGGCCACATTCGACCAGCGAAGAACTCCGCATAGGTGGCCAGGCAATTCCACCTGCTTTGCCTGGCCGCTTGGAAGACGTCGACCGAATGGTCGATGCGCCACCGACCCGGACCTCCTTACTATTCGTCTCACCAGTCAGCTCGTCACAGACAACAAGGAGCGAGGGCATGCCGATTTTCATGGACGTTCACGAGAACCTGCCGGAGGGCGCGACCGCGGAGGACGTGGCCAAGGCCCACGCGGCGGACCTCGCCAAGCAGGACACCTACGGGGTCAAGTACCTCAAGTACTGGGTCGACGAGAAGGAGCACAAGGCGTTCTGCCTGGTCGAGGCGCCCGACGCGGAGACGGCTGCGCGGGTCCATCGCGAGGCTCATGGCCTGGTCGCCGACCGGATTCATGAGGTAATCGAAGGCGTCTAGGTCCAGGTAATAAGGGCGTCACTGCGCGGGAAAGGGTCTACATTGGATATGAGCCCATGCGCGCGCGGTGTCATGCCCACCCGCAGGTAGGGGTTACCAAGAGGAGCAAGGCCCTGACAAAGCGACTGGGAAAGGCGACCGTCGATGTGCGGGGACAGCCTGTGCTGTTTGTCCTGTTCGACGACGGAAGGGCCACCTGCGAGCACGTTGCGGCCGGTGCGATGTCAGTTTCCAGCGGCAAGGGGCACCTCTCGGCGCGGAAGCACGATGCGAAACCCTTCACCATTCACCGCTGCGCGAGCTGCCACCGCCGCTACGGGCCGTAGCGCGCCGGAGCTTTAGATACAGCACCTTTACTGGGTGTCCAAATTGAGCTTCTCAACCTTCAGGCGACCGAGCGCACTGATCCCCCTGGCGATGTCTCTGGCCGCCCTGGCCGTGCTCGCGGTTCAGATCGCTCTGTTCGGCACCGGCCGTCAGGCAGATGAGGGGACCGCCGCGCACCTCTGGCAGCTCTTGATGGCCGGACAGATACCTGTCATCGCCTTATTCGCAATGAGGTGGTTGCCACGAACGCCAAGAGACGCAACTCTCGTGCTCGCATTGCAGGGCCTCGCGTTCCTGGCGGCGGCTGCGCCCGTCTTCCTGCTTGGGTTTTGACCCCTTAGCATCGGCCGCTTCTCAGGCGATGAGGAGCAGATCGATAAGCGCGCTCCCAAGCCACTCCTCATAGCGAGAGGGCGTCCAACCTCGATCCAGGACCAGCATGGAGTACAGGTCGTTACCGCTAAAAGCCCAGATCACCGCGAGGACCTCTGGTTCGGATAAGCCGGGAAGCAGCCGGCCGCTTCTTGCCAGCAGGTTCGGGAGAAAGCCTTCCTGGGTCAGGCGCAGGGTTTGATGTTCGCGATAGTGCGCCAGCAGCTGCGGGTCGCCAGACTCTCGCATAAAACGGAAAAGATCGGCGCACTTTTCTTGAATGCTTCGAGAAATCTGGGCGACCCCACGGAGCCATACCTCGGGGTCGCGTGACCTGGCGAACTCGGCCGCCCGCTCCTCCACGCCCTCGATGCGAAACCCGACCTCGATGATCGCGTGGGCCAACTTGAGCTTCGTCCCGAAAACCGAATACACGGTCTGGTACGAGACCCCGGCTTCCTCGGCAATCTCTTCGATCGTGACGCTGCTGTAGGTGCCCTTGGCGAGGAGGCGCCGGCCTGCCTCGACGATCCGAGATCGAGTCGCTTTGGCCTGCTCCTGACGCAGTCCTGCGTTGTAAGCGCGCTTCCGCTTGACAGCCTTGGCCATTACGAATAGAGTAGCGACCTATCCATTAGAGTTTACCTTTAGTGAATAGAGGCCACGTTCATTTATTTGGGGGTGCGTGATGGCAGTAGGAGTAGGGAGCTCGGTGAGACGTACGGAAATAACCAAGCCGGGCACTAGAGGCGTCTTGTTCGAGCCGGCAGAGGGATCGAACCACTTCGCGGTCATGCTGGGCGGCTCGTTCGGAGGATTCGCTGAAGCTCCAGCACGAAGGCTCGCCGAAAGCGGTGTATGCGCATTTGCTCTGGGCTATTTCGGTGCGTCGGGACTGCCTGGCGAGCTGGTCGACATCCCGCTCGAATCGTTGGAGCAGGGCATCGAGTGGTTCCGCGAAAACCACGCCGGCACCCACCCGATCGGCCTGGTCGGATTCTCCAAGGGCGCCGAGCTGGCGCTGCTGCTGGCGGCTCGCATGCGCGGCTCCATCGGGCCGGTCGTGGCGATTGCCCCATCGCACGTGGTCTGGTTCGGCCTCACCGCTCCCGGACCAAGAGGTGACCGCCGGTCATCGTCGTCGAGCTGGTCGGTGGGCGGAAATGCTGTCCCGTTCCTCCCGTCAGCGCCGACATTCCAACCAGTCTTCACCGAGATGGGTCTGCGGACGGACGTGTTCTTCGATTTGAAGGCATACACGCGGAGCGAGACCGACGCAGCGCGAATCCGGGTTGAGCAGGCGGTAGGTCCGATCCTGCTCCTCTCAGGCGACGACGACCACCAGTGGCCCGCGGCTCCGATGGCCGCCGAGATCGAAGGTCGCATGAAGGAGCACGGACGGGCACGCGACATCACCAACGTTGTCTACCCGGGAGCCGGTCACGTTTTCCTGATCCGCGAGTTCGTCCCGCCCGCGATGTTCGGGGTCGGTGGACTGTTTGACTTCGGAGGCACTCCAGAGGCGGACGCGGACGCCGGCGTCGACGCGTGGCAGCGGATAGGAGACTTCCTGACGCGCCGGACAAGCTAATCAGAGCCAGGAGTGACGCCGCCAGGCGCCTTACCGGCGCTTGCGAGCGCTCGAAACTTGGTCGTCCGCTCGCTGGATCAGGTCATCGACCGAGTCGCCGGCGACGAGCCGCGCCAGGCCGATTGTGATTGAGGCGCCGGAGCGGCCTGCGCCAAGCTTTGCGCTCACGGCCTCAAAACGTTGAAGCGCGTGCTCAAGACTTATGCCCGGGAGCGCGCACACGAACTCGTCGCCACCGACGCGTGTGATCACGTCGTATGAGCGCAAGGTGGTTCGAAGGGAGTCGGCTACTGCGATGAGCAGGGCGTCACCTTCAGCGTGGCCTCTGGAGTCGTTTGTGGCTTTCAGGCCGTCCACGTCGACATAGGCTGCGACGAGTTCCCCGCTATCGCGCTGGGCGCGATTGATCTCACGTCCGATGGCAGCAAGTCCAGCGCCCCGGCGGCTGACTCCTGTGAGCTCATCGGTCCCAGAGTCCTCCCTGTCCTTGGCGGCCTGGGCCCGGTCTTCTGCCGCAATCTGACGGTCGTGGCTGCCCTGTGCTCGATCATCAGCCGCAACCTTGCGGTCGTTGACCGCACGCACCCGGCTGTCCGCGGCATCGGCACGCTCAGAGGCCGCCCGAGCACCTGCGTCCTCCGCGCGCTGGCGGCTGCTCGCCGCGCGATCCCCTGCAGTTCGGTCAAGATCGCCCGCCGCGTCATCACGCGCTTCGGCGTCACGGTCGCGCAGCCCAGCTGCGACGTCACGGTCCCGTGCCGCCAGGCCCGCCTCGCGACGACGCACCGCCGTCAGCTCGTCCGTCCCGGAATCTTCCCGATCCTTTGCGGCCTGCGCGCGATCTTCCGCCGCTACTCTGCGGTCGTTGACGGCGCGCTCGCGGATATCGGCGGCCTCTGCGCGGCCTGAATCGGCCCGGGCACCCTCATCAGCGGCACGTTCACGATTGCTCGCCGCGCTATCCCCCGCAGTCCGGTCGCGATCGCCGGCGGCGTCGTCACGCGCTTCGGCCTCTCGGTCACGTAACCCGGCCGCGACGTCACGGTCCCGCGCCGCCAGCCCGGCCTCCCGACGGCGCACCGCCGTTTGCTCGTCTGTGTCGGAATCCTCTCGGTCTCTCGCCGCCTGCGCGCGGTCGTCAGCCGCAACCTTGCGGTCGTTGATGGCTCGTTCGCGGATATCGGCGGCATCGGCGCGACCCGAGGCGGCCTGCGCGCCTTCGTCTGCCGCGCGACGGCGATTGCTCGCCGCGCGATCCCCAGCGATGCGATCGAACTCAGCGGCAGCGTCGTCACGCGATTCGGCCTCACGGTCACGTAGCTCGGCGGCAAGGTCGCGCGCCCGTGCCGCGAGTCCCGCATTCTCCCGATCCTTGGCGGCCTGAGCACGATCCTCAGCTGCGAGTCTGCGGTCGATGATCGCCTGGGCACGGTACTCGGCAGCCTCCGACCGCCCCAACGCAGCCTGGGCACCCTCATCTGCCGAGCGCCGCCGATCACTCGCCGCCCGATCTCCAGCCGTTCGGTCGAGATGACCCGCGGCATCGTCGCGCGCTTCCGCCTCTCGGTCACGCAACCCCGCCGCGACATCACGATCCTGGGCCGCCATCCCTGCCTCTCGACGGCGCACGCCTGTCAACTCGTCGGTCCCGGAATCTGCGCGGTCCTTGGCTGCCTGGGCCCGGTCTTCAGCCGCCACCCTGCGGTCGTTTATCGCCTGTGCGCGGTTGTCCGCAGCCCCAGCGCGTCGCGCGGTGGCTTGGTCAAGCTCGTCAGCCGCGTGTTGACGGTCGGTCGCCGCGCGGTCACCTGCGGTTCGGTCAAGGTCGCCCGCGGCGTCATCACGCGCTTCGGCCTCTCGGTCACGCAATTCGGCTGCGACGTCGCGGTCCTGCGCAGCCAGGCCGGCCTCCCGACGACGCACTCCAGTCAGCTCATCGGTGCCTGAGTCTTCGCGATCCTTGGCGGCCTGGGCACGATCCTCAGCCGCAACCTTGCGGTCGTTGACCGCCTGGGCGCGGTTCTCAGCAGCTTCGGCGTGGCGAGATGGCGGCGGGGTCCCTTCGCCATCCGCTTGTTCACTCTCGCTCGCGGCCCGGTCGCCCGCCGTTCGGTCGAGGTCGCCCGCTGCGTCGTCGCGCGCCGCGGCCTCTCGGTCGCGCTGCTCGGCCTCTCGGTCACGCACGTCCGCCGCCAGATCGCGATCGCGTCCCTCCAGGTCCCTCTCTCCAGCGGTTGGCGGGGCGTCGAGGTCTTTATCAGGCAAAGCGCCGTAGCTTGAGCTGATCGCCGTAACAATTGCAGCAACGGGTCCCTGTGTCATTGATTGCGCCTCCCAGGCCCCAAGCGCAAGGAGCCGAGGAGGACAAAAAGGGGTGGCTAGCGGGATTTGAACCCGCGACAGCCAGATCCACAATCTGGTGCTCTGCCATGCTGAGCTATAGCCACCACGGTGCGGGCCTGGAGTCCCCTGCCCTGTAGGAAGCACGATTTTACCCGGACTCGTGGTGGACAATTAAGGTGATGGCCAGTCCTGCCGAGTTCGACCAGATGATGAAGTCCGGAGAGCTCATCGAGTCTCAGAACGAGATGACCCCGGAGTACCTCCGCGAGCTGAAGCACACCCTCATCGTCTCGGGAGACACGGAGCTGATCTCCGCGCCCGCCTACTACCTCGCCGCCAAGCGCGCCCCCTCGATCAACGCCTTCATGACCGGAATCGCGATCATCCAGGACGAGCTGGCGCACGCCCACATCGCATACCACATCCTCGAGGAGCTGGGCGAGGACCAGGAGAAGCTCATCTTCAGCCGCGATCCAAAGTCCTTCCGCTACCCCTACGCCTTCGACGTCCCCCTCGAAAGCTGGACCGAGCTGGTCGTCGCCAACGGAATGTACGACCAGGCAGGCTTTTGCCTCCTGGGCGACATCCACGAGAAGTGCTCCTACGGGCCGTGGAAGCGCGGGCTCAACAAGGTGATGGCGGAGGAGAACTTCCATCTGCGCAACGGTCGCACCTGGATGAAGCGAATCAGCGCGGCCGGGGGTGCGGCGAAAGATGAGCTGCAGAGAGCGGTGGACTGGATGTTCCCGCTGAGTGTCGAGTGGTTCGGATTGCCCGACAGCTTGAAGATGCACTCAACCCAGCTCGAGTACCGCCTCAAGGGACTGACCAACGACCAGCTGCGGCAGTGGTGGCTCTCGCTGGTCGTGCCCTACTGCGAGCAGATCGGCATCAAGGTGCCGGCGCACAAGGAGGCGCGCGACGGCAAGGACATGTGGGAGCTCGACTATCCGTTCCCGTGCGAGTTCGACGCCGAGGCAAAGCGCTGGGATTTCAACAAGCCCATCTCCTGGGATGACGTGCTGGTGCGCTGGCGCAACCGCGGCCCGCGCAACGCGGAGATGGTCGCGATGTTTCAGGAGGAGTT